>JANMTD010000367.1:0-2303 GCA_031390075.1 Deltaproteobacteria bacterium
GCTCGAGCTCGTTGGCAGCGACTCGTCTCCGCTCGCGTTCGCGAATCCCTGATTCCAGGGCAGGGCGAAGCTTTTAGGGATGGCATACAGCGACACCCGTGGCGCACCGGACAGATTCAGGACATCGAGCTCGAGCCGGGCATCGACGATGATCGCGCCCGCTGGAATCACACTCGCCACGTTGAAGTCGAACAGCGCTCGCAGCTCGTTCGCCCCCGTGCCAGCGGCGGCCCAGAAGGACTCGCCCCAGCCATTGCTCGCGCTCATGCTCGCCTGATAGATCGTCGTGTCCTTGGACGGCGCGACCACGACGGTCTCCACCGGGTTCGTCGTGATCGACGAGCTGATCGTCGTGGTCGGGACGACCGTCTTCGAACGCAGTGTCAGGTCGAACTGCGCGGGCGCTCCCGCAGTCCCGAAGTGGAGGGCGCGGACCTTGACGTTGCAGGTGCGGCCGACGTAGGCGGGGTAGGTCGTGCCGACCACGCATTGCCAGGGCTGGTAGCGGACGGATGCGGGCCCGGTGGGCTCGGTGGAGAGCCTCATCGAAGGACAATTTCCGGAAGGATTCACGAGCGTGCAGCCCGAGATCTCGACCTGGAGCGACATGTCCCAATGACTCGAATCCGGGATCGCAGTGGCGGTCAGATCGGGGCGCTCGGGCAGGCTCGAGAGCGCGACGGTGTAGGTCACCTCGCTCGAGAGGGAATTCAGCGTGAGGCCGTTCTGCGTGAACGGAACGGCGACCTGGGCTTGGATCGGAGGGGCGCGAAGGACGATCCAGAGACCTGCGAAGAGACTCGTCAGGAGAAGCGCTTGCGAGCCGAGGTGGACGCAGCGGCGAAGCCGATCCGAACCTGATCGAGCGAAATCTCGCATGCCCGGCCTCCTGCCGGCCCCCACCGCTCTCGCGGCACGCTCCGCAGCATAACAGCATCGGAGCGAAGCGGGGACCTCGTGCCCCATGGGAATTCAAAGCCCTGGTGCACGCCTTTCATGCCTTACATCGAGCGAGCTGGCCCGCGCGGTTCAGACCTCTTCGCTAGCGCCTTCGTTAGAGCGGCTTCCAGGCCGGATTTCGCCCCTCGCGGAAGGCGGCGAAGGCCTCGGCGATGTCCCCGGTCGCCGTACACATGATCTGGGTCCGATTCTCGAGGTCGAGGGCATGCCGGAGCGAGGGCGAGTCGACGGTCTGCCACATCGTCTCCTTCGTCATCCAGACGGCGAGGGGGCTGTTCGTCGCGATCTCGCGGGCCTTTTCGAGGGCCCGCGCGACGACCACATCTTCGTCGACGACCTCGAGGACGAGGCCGATCCGCTCGGCTTCGGCGGCGTCGAAGACCCGGCCCGTCAGCAGCAGCTCCGCCGAGCGCGAGGCGCCGACCAGTCGCGGCAGGTGGTAGCTCGTCCCCATGTCGCAGGCGGAGACGCCGCGCTTGATGAAGACGGCGCCGAATGAGGCCGAGGGTGTGGCGAAGCGGATGTCGCAGGCGAGGGCCAGAGCGAATCCGCCGCCGTGGGCCGGTCCGTTCACGGCGGCGATCACGGGCTGACGCAGGCGGTGGATCTTCTCGAACAAGCCCGCCATGTACTCCTGCATCGCGAACGAGCGGGGGATCGCGCTTTCGATCTGGGCGACGAGGGCGCCCGTCGGCGTGTCGCCGGCGTTCTTCAAGTCGTCGACCGACGACTTCATGTCCGCACCGGAGCAGAAGGCGACGCCCGCGCCCGTGATGACGACGACACGCAGCTCGCGGCTCGAGGCGATCTCGTCGAAGACGGCGTGCAGCTCGCCGAGGGTCCGCGCGGAGAGGGCGTTGCGGCGCTCGGGGCGCTGGATCGTCACGAGCGCGATCTGGTCGTCGGTGGTCGTGAGCTCGATCTCGTTGCCCATCGCTCGTCATCTCCTCGGCATGGGCGACGGAAAGTCGTTCGCCCGCAGCTGCGCGTCGGTCCCGCCGTCGCAGAAGACGACCGAGCCGCACAGGAAGCGGGCGTCGGGGCCCAGCAGGAACGCGATCAGGGCGGCGAGCTCGTCGGGCTGCGCCGAGCGCCCCACCGGCACCGGGAAGGCATCGATCAGCGGCCCGTACTTCGCGTCGGCGCGGCCCTCGGCGAGCATCGGCGTCTCGGTCTTGCCCGGGGCGACCGCGTTCAGCGTGATGCCCGAGCCCGCCCATTCGGCCGCCGGGGCGTGGCGCCTCACCCAGTGCGCCACCGCGAGCTTCGTCGGGGGATAGCTGTCCGGCGAGCCGATCTTGTCCGCGTAGGCGATCGCCTCCGCCGGATCGCCGTCGAGCAGG
>JANMTD010000378.1:0-13457 GCA_031390075.1 Deltaproteobacteria bacterium
GCTCTGTCGATCGCCGCACAGGTTGCGAGGAATCGACGCGTGAAGGTCAGGGATGTCGTTAGAATCGTCGAGAGGGAAGGCTGGATTCTCGTCCGGACCCGTGGAAGTCATCGCCAATACAAGCATCCGAAGCGCCGCGGAGTCGTGACCATCCCCGGGAATCTGAACGCCGACCTGGCCGTCGGAACGCTCCGGAGTATCTTGAACGCAGCGAGGATCCAGTCATGAAGTATCTGGTGGTCATCGAAGAGACCGTGAACGGCTATTCCGACTACTCGCCCGACCTCCCGGGTTGCGCGGGGGTCGGTCAGAGCGTCGAGGAGACCGAGCAGGACATCCGCGAGGCGATCGCGCTCCACGTCGAGGGCCTGCGCGCCGAGGGCTGCGAGGTCCCGCGACCGACGAGCCGCTCGAGCTGGGTCGAGGTTGCGGCCTGACAGGATGGCCCGCTAGTCCACCGGCACGATCGTGAAGCGCAGATCCCCCGCGTCGATCTGCTCGCTGGGTCAGGAATCGAACAGACTGTGTGGTGTCGCGAGGGTCGCAATCGGAACGGCTTCGACCTGGTCGCCCAGGGGATACCGCGTGGAGCCCGGATAGACGACGGCGACGCGCTCGAGGTTCAGGTCCTCGAGTGCGGTGCGAATGGACGGCGTGATTCGCGGGGCGTCCGCCCGCTTGATCTCGACGCCCAGCAGACGATCGCCGCATCGCAGGATCAGATCGATTTCTGCGCCTTGATGCGTCGCCCAGAACCAGCTCTCGTCGTGGGGTTCACTCGCGAGAACCTGTTCGATCGCGAAACCTTCCCAGGATGCGCCGAGCTTCGGATGGTCGTGGAGCGCCTTCTCGCTGTGGATCCCCAGGAGCTGGTGGAGGAGTCCCGAGTCACGCACGTATATTTTGGGTGCCTTGACCTGACGCTTCTTGAGGTTGGTGTGCCAGGGCTGAAGCTGTCGGACCATCTGGGCATCGCTCAGCAGGTCGAGGTACCGCCGACACGTCGAAGGCGTAACGCCGAGAGTGCGCGCGGGCTCCGCGGCGTTCCAGATCTGGGCGTGATAGTGGGCCAGCATCGTCCAGAAGCGGAGCAGGGCGGCAGCGGGTGTACGCACGCCCCACTGCGGAAGATCCCGTTCGAGGAGCGTCTGGACGAATTGCTTTCGCCAGCTGAGGCTGTCTTGCTCCGAGGGGGCGAGATACGCGAGCGGGAACCCTCCTCTGCGCCAGAGGTCGGTCAAGGCGCCCTTCCCCAGCTCGGTCAGGTTGAAACCGCCCATCGTGATGCGCTCCATCCGCCCGGCGAGACTTTCCGAGCTCTGTTGCATCAAGTCGCCCGACGCACTTCCGAGAATCAGGAAGCGCGCGGGGTGGTCCCGTCGATCCGCCAACACGCGGAGTACCGGAAAGAGGTCGGGTCGCCGCTGGATCTCGTCGATGACCACCAATCCCCGCAAGGGACCGAGTGCGGTCATCGGTTCGGCCAGCCGCGCGAGGCTCACCGGGTCCTCGAGGTCGAAATAGCCGGGGGAGCTCTCGGAAAGCCATTCCCGTGCCAGCGTGGTCTTGCCGCATTGACGCGGGCCGATCAGCACGACGATCGAGGCGCGTTGAAACGCGTCCTGCAGGGCCTTGTTCAGGGCGGGTCGTTCGATCTGCATTGACGCAAATTACCATGAAAATCGGCGATCATATATCCGATTTTCATGGTCATTTTCGAGTATCCCCCTCGGGCAAATAAGCTGAAGAGGGAAAGGCCCCGGAGGTGATCGTCTCGGGGACTCGAAGAGGTCGAGCCTTCGTTACGCGCGACCGACCTCAGGCCGGCACGATCGTAAAAAGAGCAGATCCCCCGCGTCGATCTGCTCGCGGGCTGGGACGTGGATCTTCTTGATGCGGCCGCCGATCGGCGCGGTCACGCACGACTGGCACGGATCCTCGGGATCCGCCTTGGCGTGCATTTCGGCCACGACGCCGACCGAGCGATCCCTGCAGACTCAGCATCCGGTGCGTTGCATATTCGAATCGCGCTCCGGTCATCGATTGCCCGTTCCTAACACCGCGATCGGGATGAGACGTGGCGCGGGTGCTGGCGCGGACGGCGAGGCGGATCCTCCGGCGACTCGAGCGAAGCGGGATCGATGAGGCGGGCGATCCGCTCGCAGGCGACGATCCCCTGATGGTGATGCTCGGCGCGGCCTCGATCCGTTCGCGGATTGCGACGGGTCCATAGGCGGGCGAGCCGTCAGCGGGCGTTGCGGGCCCTCGCGCGTGAGCAAAGGTTTCGACTGCGGTGCTAGGATGATTCGATGATCGATTGGTCCAGTTGCACGGTAGTGGAGCGCGACCCGGAGCGTGTCAGTGGCGCTTGGGTGTTTCGCGGCACACGCGTGCCTGTGGCTGCTCTGTTCGAGAACCTGGAAGATGGCGTACCGGTCGGCCAGTTCGTGGAGCTTTTCCCGGGCGTCACGCTGCAACAGGCGCGCGCTGTGCTGGAGCATGCGGCGCGCAGCGCGATCGCTGCGGCTTAGGTGCGCGTACTGTTCGACCAGGGTACGCCGGCGCCGTTGCGCCGCTTGCTCGTGAGCCACGAGGTGGCCACGGCGCACGAACTCGGGTGGTCGACCATGAAGAACGGCGATCTTCTGGCCGCGGCCGAGGCTGCAGGGTTCGAGGTCTTCGTGACCACAGATTGCAACCTCAGGTATCAGCAGAATCTGGCCACGCGCGTAATCGCTGTGGTGGTGCTGAGTACGACGAGCTGGCCACGCATCGAAGCGGCCTCGTCGGCCATCGGGCAAGCCGTCAACGCGTCGGCGCCGCGGAGCTTCGTCGAAGTGTCGATCCCCTGACTTCGAGCGGGGTGTAGGAAATTTTAGAGGCCTTTTCCACGCCACCGGTAAGTTCCATACTGTCAACTTGGACTCTCCGGGGCCCCGATCGGGGGCGGATTCAAGCTTTCCCGCCCACTCGCGTCCAGCGGAACCGCCGACTCCTTCGGGGTAGCCCATCCGCGGGCGATCTTGCTCCATTCCCATCGCCTCCGGCGTTCGACGGGTCTCCGAAACCGATCGGTCAGGACTCCTCGTTCGAGTACGGGCCTTCGACTGGCGACCTTCCTATCCCCCCGCACCGAGCAGAAGATCGACCTGATCCTCATCACCCAGGATCTCGAGCGCGTGAAGCGCAGGTCGGCGGACTCTCACATTGAATCGACCGTGAGGATCGATGATCCGATCACCGAATTTCATCGTGTTCTCACGAGCCTCGGCCGGGATCACGCCGGCACGATCGTGAACAGCAGATCCCCCGCGTCGATCGACTCGCGGGCCGGGATGTGGATCTTCTTGATCCGGCCGCCGATCGGCGCCGTCACGCTCGACTCCATCTTCATGGCCTCGATCACGCACAGGCGCTCGCCGGCGGCGACGATGTCGCCCTCGGCATGGACGTGGGAGGCGAGTAGCCCCGGCAGGGGGGAGCCGACCTGACACGGATCCTCGGGATCCGCCTTGGCGCGTTTCTCGATGAGGACGCCGACCGACTTGTCCTGGACCATGATGCGCCGCGGCTGGCTGTTGATGTCGAAAAAGAGAGCGCGCTTGCCCTCGGCGTCCACGTCGCCGATGGCGACCAGGCGGACGACCAGGGACTGGCCCGGCTCGAGCTCGAGATGGAGCTCCTGGGCGAGGGCCATGCCGTGGAAGTAGGCCGTCGTCGGGAGAAAGGTCACGTGGGTGCCGTGGCGCTTGCGCTGCTCGATGAACTCGAGGAAGACCTTCGGGTAGAGCAGATACGAGAGACAATCGGCGCGGGTCGGCGGATCGTCGAGGCGCCGGGTCAGGTCGGCCTTCGCCGCGTCGAAATCGGCCATCGCCAGATCTTCCCCGGGCCGGCCGTCGATGCGCGGCCGCTCCTTCAGGACGAGGCTGCGCAGCGGCTCGGGGAAGCCGTGGGGCGGCTGTCCGATGCGGCCCTCGAAGTACTCGATCACGCTGTCGGGGAACGTGAGATCGCGACCCCGCTCCATCACATCCGAAGGGTTCAGGCCGTTGGCGAGCATGTAGAGCGCCATGTCGCCCACGACCTTCGACGAGGGCGTGACCTTGACGACGTCGCCGAAGAGGCGGTTCACCTCGGCGTACATGCGCGTCACATCGCGCCAGCGCTCGCCGAGCCCCATCGAGGTCGCCTGGGTCCGCAGGTTCGTGTACTGGCCGCCCGGGATCTCGTGCTCGTAGACCTCGGCGCTGCCGTGGAACGGGCCCTTGTCGAAGGCGCGGTATTCGTTCCGCACCGCTTCCCAGTAGGCGTCGAAGGGCAGCAGCTTCTCGAACGAGAGCTCCGTCGGCCGCTCGGACTGGGCCAGCATCGCGACGACGCTCTGGAGATTCGGCTGGGAGGTCGAGCCCGAGAGCGGTCCGAAGGCACAATCGATCGCATCGACTCCCGCCTCGACGGCCTTCATGTAGGCGGCGCCCTGGATGCCGGCGGTGTCGTGGCTGTGGAGATGGATCGGGACGCCGATCTCCTGCTTCAGGACCGTGACGAGGCGCCCCGCCGCGTAGGGCTTGAGGAGCCCCGCCATGTCCTTGATACAGAGGATGTGGGCGCCGCGCTTCACCAGGTCCTTGGCGAGGTCGACATAGTAGTTCAGGGCATAGCGCTCGCGGGCGGGGTCGAGGATGTCGCCGGTATAACAGATCGCGACCTCGGCGATGCCGCCGGCCTCGCGGGTGGCGTCGATTGCGACCTGCATCTGGTCGGGCCAGTTGAGCGAATCGAAGATGCGGAAGATGTCGATGCCGCGGGCCTTCGACTCCTTGACGAACTCGCGCACGACGTTGTCGGGGTAGGTCGTGTAGCCGACCGCGTTCGCCCCGCGCAGCAGCATCTGGAACAGGATGTTGGGGATCGCGGCGCGCAGGCGATCGAGACGGATCCAGGGATCCTCGTCGAGGAATCGCATCGCGACGTCGAAGGTCGCCCCGCCCCACATCTCGAGGGAGAAGAGCTCGGGCGCCTCGCGCGCCAGCGCCGGCGCGACGGCGAGCATGTCCTGGGTCCGCAGGCGGGTCGCGAGCAGCGATTGGTGGGCGTCGCGGAAGGTCGTGTCCGTCATCAGGACGGGCTTGTGGCCCGCCATCCATTTCACGAAGCCGTCGGCACCGAGCGCCTCGAAGCGCTGCTTCGTGCCGGGCGCGGGCCGGGCCTTGCGGTCGAAATACGGGATGTGGGGCTCGCGGCGGATGCTGTCCGGATTGATCCGCTCGACGCCCGCTTTGCCGTTGACGGTGACGTCGCCCAGGTACTGGAGCAGGCGCGTCCCGACGCCCTTGTCGGCCTCGAGCTTGAGCAGCTCCGGCGTCTCTGCGATGAAATGCGTGTCGCAGGCGCCCGCCTGGAAGGTCGGATGCGCCAGCACCTTCTTGAGGAAGGCGATGTTCGTCTCGACGCCGCGCACGCGGAACTCGCCGAGGGCGCGCAGCGCGCGGTGCGACGCCTCGCCGAGGTCGCGGCCGCGGGTCGTCAGCTTCACGAGCAGCGAGTCGTAGAAGGGCGTGATGTAGGCGCCGGGGAAGGCGCTGCCGGCGTCGAGGCGCACACCGAAGCCGCCGGGCGAGCGATACGAGATGATTCGGCCGTAGTCCGGCAGGAAGCGATTCTCGGGATTCTCCGTCGTGACGCGACACTGGATCGCGAAGCCCCGCGTTGTGATCGAATCCTGCGCGATCCCGAGCTCGGGGAGCGTCTTGCCCATCGCGACGCGGATCTGGCTCGCGACGATGTCGACGCCCGTGATCTCCTCGGTCACCGTGTGCTCGACCTGCAGCCGCGGGTTCATCTCGATGAAGTAGTAGTCGCTGCCGGAGACGAGGAACTCGACGGTGCCGGCGTTGCGGTAGCCGACGCCGCGGGCGAAGCGGACGGCGGCGTCGCAGAGCTCGTCGCGCAGCTTCGGCGGAAAGTTCGGCGCGGGGGCGAGCTCGACGACCTTCTGGTGGCGGCGCTGGATCGAGCAGTCGCGCTCGTAGAGGTGGACGACGTTGCCGAAGCCGTCGGCGAGGATCTGGACCTCGATGTGCTTCGGCCGCTCGATCAGCTTCTCGATGAAGACCTCGTCGTTGCCGAAGGCGCTGCCCGCCTCGCGGCGCGCGGCATCGAAGTTTTCGACGAACTCGGATTCGGTCTTGACGACGCGCATGCCGCGGCCGCCGCCGCCGCCCGACGCCTTGACCATGACCGGGAATCCGATCTCGCGCGCGATGCGGAGCCCCGACTCGGCGTCCTCGACCGGCGGCGAGCCGGGAATGATCGGGAGTCCGTGGGCGACCGCCGCGTTGCGGGCGCTCACCTTGTCGCCGACGGCCGCGAGCACCGCGGGCGGCGGACCGACGAAGGCGAGCCCCGCCGATTCGACGGCCCGGGCGAAGTCCGCGCGCTCCGAGAGGAAGCCGTAGCCCGGGTGGATGGCGTCCGCGCCCGTGCTCTCGGCGATCTCGAGGATGCGCTCGATGTCGAGATAGGCACCGACGGGGTTGCCGCCCTCGCCGAGGGAGTAGGCCTCGTCGGCCTTGAAGCGGTGGAGGGCGAAGCGGTCCTCGTAGGAGTGGATGCCGATCGTGCGGACGCCGAGCTCGGCGCAGGCGCGGTGGATCCGGATCGCGATCTCTCCGCGGTTGGCGATCAGGAGGCGGCGGATCTCGCGCGGCATGACGGGGACACTCCATCCCCATCCGTCGTCGGCCGACGCGGGGGTCTATCGAGAACGTGGATCGGGTGGCTCGTTTGCGGCATCGCCGCGGAGGGATGCGCAAACGCGCCCGAGAAACGCGCCCGAGAATAGGGCCTGGGGCTGGCGGCGGCGAGATGGGGCCCCCCTCGCCCGCACTCCGGCCTGGATTCACACGTCGCGGCCGAGGATCGTGCCGGCGAGGGGCGAGAAGGCGTGGCAGAGCGCCGTGTCGATGACCTGGCTTCCGGATTCGGGATCGAACCAGCGGTCGACGTGGGCCCAGTGCTGAGGATGGACCATGTAGTCGACGGTCAGGCCCTCGAGGCGGTCGTACTCCTGCTCCCAGACATGGGTCCAGGTGGGGGCGGCATTCGGGCTCGACCATTCGAGCGGGAGTGCGCGGGAGAGGCGCCAGTTCAGGATCGACGTCACGTGGGCCGGCATTTCGAGCAGGTCGCGTTCGAAGCGGTCGAGCTTCTCCGGGGCGACGTCCGGGAGCTGCCGGAAGAGGGCGGTTCGCTTGACGCCCTCCTTCAGGTCACGGCGTCGCAGGCCCGCGCCGATCGTCTCGAGGCCGAGCGCCGAAACGCTCTGGCAGTGCCGCGCGAGGGCTGGCGCGATCCGCTCGCGCCAGGGGGCGCTCTGCCGCGCGGCCTTCGCCGTCTCGCGATCCTTGAAGCGGAGATCCCAGGTGAAATGCCCGGCGCCGTAGTCGGCGATGTGGTTCGCGGCGATCCAGGCGTCCTCGATGCCCGGCAGCGCTCGGCCGGCATCCGCCAGCACGCCGCCGAGGATTTCCATCTCGGCGTGCGTCGCGCCGCTGCCGAGATGGAGTTGTGCCGTTTCGCGCCAGCCCCGCGTCGGGGTCTCGAACGCCGCCGTCGATGCCGGCCCGGGCCAGATCGCCTCGGCGGCGCGCGCCCCACCCGAGAGGGACTCGGCGACCCAATAACGCCGTTCGCGCGAATGGATCAACGGCTCGACGGAAGCCCAGAAGGCGGGCACCGCCGGATCGTTGGCCGCCGAGCGCATCGCCCACCAGGCGGCGATGTCGGCGATCTGCCAACGCAGCCGGAGCAGTCCCGGCTGATCCACCAGGTCGAAGGGCGGCGAGATCGACGCGTCGAGGAGCTCGAGTCCACGGATCGCTGCGGCCGGGACGTAGTCGTTCATGAATCGCGCTTGCAGGGCGGCCCGATTCTCCGCGGCCACCTCGATCCGGTCCTCGGCGATGATCACGGGCAGCTCCTCCCGGAGCGAAGCTAGCTCGGCGCCCGCAACATCCGCCCGTCGCGCAGGCAGTCGGCGAGCTCGCGGTAGACCTCGCGCAGGGACTCGCGGTTCGGCGTCGCCGACGGGGAGCCACGGCCGCTCACGTGGGCACGCAGGCGCCGCTGGATGCGCGTCGACAGCGTGCCCTCGTCGCGGATCACGTCGAGCGGACCGCTCAACGCGTCGTAGTGCGGATCGGGCGCGAAGTCCCGCTCGAGCAGCTCGCACCAGAGATCCGAAGCGCAGCGCGGCTGTCCATCGAATCCGAGCGCCGAGAGATACGCGGCGTCCACGATCTGGGTGCGCTCGGCCTCGCTCGTCGTCGCACGCAGGATCTCGGCGAGGGCGGCGGTGTCGAGGGCGCGGAGGCGATCCTGCTGGGCCTTCCCCGACGAACCCCGACCCATCTGGCAGAGGGCGCGCAGGGTCGCGGCGATGGCGGAGTGGATCGCGACGTCCGCCAGCGGCGTCTCCTGGACGTCGAGCACGCGGATCTCGATCGCCATGCGGTCGAAGCGCGCGATGCAGCCCCGCGCGTTGACCCACTCGTGGCGCAGGAGCCCTTCCGGATCGAGGGGCGCGAGATCTTTGTAGAGGCTCTCGAGCAGGTTTTGATAGGCGGCGTGGGTGTACACCGGCTCCGGGACGACCGAGCCGGAGATCGACGGCACGCGCCGGGCATTGCTCCGGTAGACGTCGAGGCGCGTGTCCATGAAGCCCGAGAGGCGTCCATCGACGCAGGGCGACGACGCGGCGAGGGCCGGCAGGATCGGCAGCAGCGCGCGGGCCGCCGCATGCAGGCGTCCGAACTCGTCGTCGTTCGAGAAGGGGAGATTCAGATGGGCGCTCTGCAGGTTCGCCCAGCCGTGGCCGCGGCAATCGAAGATGCGGTGGAAGGCGTCGTAGATCTCGCTCGAGCCGTGGGGCCAGAGCTCGAATTCGCGGGTGGCGTCCATCCAGGGGTGCATCGCGGTCGGGAGCAGGCGCGCGCCCATGCCGGCGAGCAGCTCGTTCATGCGGCGGATCTCGCGGTCGAAGCCATCGCCCACGCCAACGAAGCCGGGCGCCGGTCCGTTCGTCTTGACCTCGATCACGTGGCGCGCGAGCTCGTTCGACCAGGCGTAGGCGCCGCGTTCGATCTCGTTCTCGATCGTCCCCGACTCCGCCTCGATCAGGCGGTCGGCGATCGGCTTCACGTCGAGGGTCGACGCGTCGACGATCATGTACTCGAGCTCGATCCCGAAGCCCTCGAAGAGCGAGAGCGTGCGAGCTTCATCCGCCATTGGACAGACCGTCTCCCCCGCGGCGATCGAGTCGCGTGCGGAACCATTGCATCACGCGCCGGTAGACCTCGTCGCCGACCACCGTGTCCTCGTAGCCGACCTCGATGTTCGGGTTGTCGTTGATCTCGATCACGAGGAACTCTCCGTCGACTTCCTTCAAGTCCACCCCGTACAGCCCGTCCCCGATCAAGCGCGCGGCGCGCACGGCGATCTCGATCAGCTTCGGCGGCACTTCCTCGACGGCGAAGGTCTCGACCTTTCCGTAGCGCCGGTAGCCCGAGGGCCCCGTTCGCACGATCTGCCAATGCCCGCGCGCCATGTGATAGCGGCAGGCGAAGATCGCTTCGCCGCCCAGTACGCCGATGCGCCAGTCGAACTGCGAAGCCGTGAACGTCTGGGCCACGACGAGCTCGGAATCCGCGAGGAAGAGCTCGGCTTTTTCGCGCAGCTCCTGCTCCGTCGAGGCCTTCGTCACGCCCTTCGAGAACGCCGAATCCGGCCGCTTCAGGACGCAGGGAAGGCCGACCTCGGCGGCGATCTCCCCGATCGAGTCCTCGTGGGCCACGAAGGTCTTCGGATGCGGGATGCCGTGACGTGAGAAGAGCTCGGCCAGGAAGACCTTGTTCGAGCAGCGCAGGATCGAGATCGGGTCGTCGATCACGATCAGCCCGTCCGTCGCCGCCCGGCGCGCCATGCGGTAGGTCGGGCCGTTGACGTAGGTGGTCTCCCGGATGAAGAGCGCGTCGAATTCCCCGATGTCCTCGGCGTCGTCGCGCTGGATCAGGTGCGGCCGGATGCCGACCTCGCGGGCGGCCTTGGCGAATTTTCGCAGGGTCCGCATGTCCGAGGGACTGTCCTCGGCCTCCGGGTCGTAGAGGATCGCGAGGTCGTACTGGTATTTGCGCGCCGGGGTCGAGCGTTCGCGGCGGCCGAAATGCTTCTCGGCCTGCTCGATCACGAAGGAGTGGTGGCTCTCGGGGATCTCACCGGTCGAGATCGGGCGAACCGACGAGAGGCGCCATTCGTCGGCGCCGCGTTCGAAGCTCGCGCGCAGCAGCGGTACCGAGAACTGCTCGTAGAGCGCCCGGGCGAGGACGTCGTAGCGCTTCGAGAGGTTGCGGCCGAAATAGACGGAGAGCTCGAAGCGATTGCCACGGAGCGGCGCGAGGCTGCGCTGGATCAGCTCCTCCAGCTGCTCGGAGACGATCCGGACGACGGGGGAGAGGCGGAGATCCTGGAGGGTCTCGACTGTCGGAAGCGGGCGGTGGCCGCGGGCCTCGGCGAGCAGCGACACGTAGTAGCCGACGGTCTGGTAGCCGTAGGTCCGGCAGA
Organism: Deltaproteobacteria bacterium; assembly: GCA_031390075.1. Lineage (GTDB taxonomy): Bacteria > Myxococcota_A > UBA9160 > UBA9160 > UBA4427 > UBA4427. The sequence continues at coordinate 10,624 of JANMTD010000378.1, forward strand.
AGTTGTAGACCCGCAGACTGCGGCGACCCGCCCACTCGTCCCCGATGAGATAGTCCTTGGCGGCGACCACCGACGCCCCTTTGAGGGCGAGTGGCCAGCGCTTCGGGTTCTCGATCACGATGATCGACTTCAACCAGAATCCTCGGGCGGCTCGAGCACGAGCATGTTGCCGTCGTAGGTCAGGACACCGAGCAGGATCGCGTTGATCAGGCGCTGGACCGGGACCCAGTAGATGTGTTTCTGGAACTGGGGATGGGTCTCGGCCGGATCCGCGATCCGCACCGTCCGCTCCTCTTCGTCCCAGCCCGAGAGCACCACGAAATGTCCGGTCGGGACGCCTCGGATGTCGTCGTCTTCGAGCGTATCGACACCGAGCTCACGGGAGCTTGAGTAGAGATACGTCGAGGAAAGGCCCGTCAGGATGGGCCGCTCGTCCTGGAGCCATTGGCGCAGGAGCCCGGTCGTCAGGTCGACCATCGCGAGCTCGCCGCCGAGCTCGAGGTACTCGACATAGCTCCGTGTCGCGTGCGACAACCGGGGGTCGTTCTTCGCCCGCTCCTGTTGGACGAGCTTGTCGATCAGGTCGCAGCTCTCACCGTGGAACCAGGTCGGGTCGAAGACGGTCAGGTTGTAGGTGTACATGAGCGCGCGGTAGCCGCGTTTCAGCGCGTGGATCGCGAGGTTCGCGGCGAGGGTCCCCCCGGTCTCGAGCTGGGGGACCTCGGCGATCACGTCCTCGAGGGATTCCAGGTCTCCGTAGTAGCGATAGACCGCCTGCAGGCAGGTCGGCCCACAGGTCGCGTCGTCGGGCTGGAGCTCGATCTCGAGGTCGAGGCTTTGGCGGGTGGAGGAGGGGGACATGGGGCTGCGTCGGGGCCTCGTATTCTGCGCCGGGCCGGAAGCGACCGATCACGGGCCATCGATCGTGCGGGCTCGCCCGGACCCGGCCTCGAGCGCGCGGAGAGTAGGGCTGGTGCTGGACGGGGCAAGGGGCCGCGGAGCGGGGCGGCGTCCGGCTTTCAGCTCGCCCGCCCCTTCGTGAGCGCCCGGGCGACCTCGCCGACGGGCCAGGCCTGGTGGTCCCTGTAGTCGTCCATCTTCGTGTGGCCCTCGGCGATCTTGCCTTTCACGGCGTCGTAGACCCGCCAGTGCATCGTCGGACCGAAGAGCGGCTGCGACTCGACGGAGATGACCCGCACCTCCCCCTCCTCGAAGCCGCACTGCGGCTGGATCGCGCGCAGCAGCTGCTCGCCGTTCAGGTGGCCGTCGCCGAAATTCCAGCCGAGGATCGTGCCGCCCATGAGCTCGCCCTCGTACCAGTCGTAGTCGTCGATGTCGGCCACCGCGACCGGCAGCGCCTCGAGTAGCGGCCGACCCTGGAAGTGCATGAAGCGCGAGACGAGCATCATGACCTTCGAGAATTCGAGGGCCGTCGCGTCGGGGATCATGTCCCGCATCTGCTCGAGGACGGTGCCGCTCGTCTTCTTGAGCTTCTTGAGCTTCTGGGCCGCCGGGCCCTTCCTGATCAGCCAGACGTTGTAAGCCCAGTTTCCCGCGTAGTAACGCATCGCGGGCAGGAACGAGACCTTCGACGGGACGAGGTTGCCGAAGGCGGGCACGAAGGCGAGCGAAAAGAGCATGGCCGAGAGCAGGAGCGGCATCTGCGTCATGTCGAAGACGGAAGCTTCAGGATGGAACCAGAACAGGAACCAGCCGCCATAGATCATCAGGATGTTCCACTCGACCGGCATGCCGTTCGGGTTGTTGATGCCGATGAATCCGTGGAAGCCTGTGAACAGGATGCAGCCCGCGAGGAGCAGCAGGTTGTTGTCGGTCGCGCCGGCGACGAGCAGGATGATCGGGATCGAGAACTCCGACACGTGTCCGAAGGCCGCCATGACTTTCGCAAAGGGCGACGGGCGCAGGTCGTCGGGGAAGCTCGTGAACAAGCTCTTCTTGAGGAATTTCGGGAAGAAGGGTCCGTTGTTCATCATGAACATGATCACGGACGGGAAATGACTGTTCCATTTCGAGACTGCGGCCCAGATCCAGATGAACGACCAGACGATCTTCGCCCCCGAGATCCAGAGATCGTTCGCCGCGGCGAAGGTCATGGCGCCCATCACGACCCAGTAATGCTCCGAGCGCGCGACCAGGAAGAGTGTCTTGTCGAGCACGCCGTTGACCGCGACCAGGGCGAAGCACGGCAGCAGCAGCTCGGCCGTCACCTCCGGCGCAACCAGGATCCGGAGCAGCAGGACCTGGTTCAGCAGGTAGAGGCCTACGTCGAGCAGGTTGCGCGTGTCGCCGCCGATCAGCGGAACGCCGCGGAAGAGCGGAAGCTTGATGGTTCCCGGGCGGGCGAAGTGGCGATACCCGCCGAACCACTTGTCGAAGCGTGCGTTCATCGGGCCCCAGCCGCAGCCGAAGCCGAAGAGCTCCCAGCACATCGACCAGACCATCGCCTTCTTGAACGCCTCGTTCGAGAAGGCCCAGTCGGAGATCGGGAAGAAGCCCGGGTAGCCCGCATTGAAGCTGCACCAGAAGGCCCAGGCGCCGATCAGGACGAAGAAGTACTTCGCCCAGTACAGCGCCATCACGCTCGGGCGGTTCGGGCTCGAGTTGGCCCAGGTCCGACAGGCGAGCCGGACGCGCTCCGGGAAGGGCGCGTTCACAACGCGCTGGGGATCGTAGGGCGGCAGGTCGGCGTGGGCTGTTGTCATGGCGCTCGATGATAAACCGAGCCGATCGAATCGCGCGAGGTATAAAACCGGGACAGGTCGGGTGGGCCCGGGGCGCTCGGCGCGCGGTCCCCAGCGGCGGACCCGACCCGC
>JANMTD010000398.1:0-14831 GCA_031390075.1 Deltaproteobacteria bacterium
CGGGCGGCTGCGTCCAGATCGTGAACGACTTCTTCTGCACGGCCGGGGAGTTCGCCACCTGGAACCTGGGCACGCTGAACGCGGGGCAGAGCATCACGGTCTCCTACTCGGCGGATCTGGCCGCGGGCGCGCCGGACGGCGCCATCGTCGATTTCCAGGCGAACGTCCTGAGCTCGGGCGCCGATGATCGGGCGCGCGCGGGTCGCGCCATCGCGGTGGACGCATCGAGCGCGCTCGAGGTCGCGCTGCACGAGGTCGCGGATCCCATCGTGGCCGGCGACAATCTCGTCTACACGCTCTCCTACATCAATACCTCGTTGACGAACGCGGCGGCGAATCTCCTGCTGCGGTTGCCACTCCCTGCCGGTACGAGCTTCCTGAGCGCGTCGGGCGCGGGGGTGCTGAACGGGGATACGGTGGAGTGGTCGCTCGGGACGCTCCAGCCGGGAAAGTCGGGCACGCGCAGCGTGACGGTGCAGTCGGACGTCGGGCTGGTGCGCGGCGCACTGCTGCGGGCGGAGGCCGCGCTCTCCGATTCGGCGCTGCCGCCGCAGCTCGCGAGGGCGGGTGCGGTGACCGAGATCGATGGCGTCGAGTCGCTCGAGACCACGGTCGACTTCGCGCTCGACTTCACGGATTGGGCGTGGGAGGTCGACGTGACCGTCACCAACACGGACGTCGTGTCCCACACGGGCGTCGGGTTGACGATGCGCGTGCCGCGGGACACCCTGACCTTCCCGATCGGCTCGGTTACGGGCGGGGCGTCAGGTTGCACCCAGATCGTCAACAACTTCACCTGCGAGGCGGGGGAGTTCCTGGCGTGGAACCTGGGGACGTTGACCGCCGGCCAGAGCGTCACGGTCACGCTTCCCAACCTGTACATCGCGCCTCCGACCGTGGAGCCAGGGGAGCTCTTCACGCTGCATGCGATCGCGCTCGGCTCGGGCGTCGACGATCGGGCCGTGGACCAGGCCGTTCCCGAGCCCGCCGGCGCGGTATCGCTGGTCTTCGGTGCGGTCGGGCTCGCCTTGCTGCATCGTTGCCGACCTGGCCCTTCGAGGACCAGAACATCAGCTGGCCGCTGACGTAGGGCTTGAACTCCGGTTGAAACAGCCGCGATACGAAACCATCGGCCACCAGTACTCGCGCTTCCGCCGCGAGGATCCGCGCATTCGCGAGCGCATTCGCGCGGGCCTCGGCGATGCGCGCAGCGTCGTGAACGTCGGCGCCGGGGCGGGCTCGTACGAGCCCGCCGATCTGCACGTCGTTGCGATCGAGCCGAGTGGCGTCATGGCCGCCCAGCGCCCGCATTCGCTCGTGCCCGCCGTTCGCGCCACGGCCGATTCGATTCCGTTGCGGGACAAGTCGGTCGATGCCGCGATGGCGATCCTCACGCTGCATCACTGGGACGACGCCCACGAGGGCGGCGTGCGCGAGCTGGCGCGCGTGGCCCGCGATCGAGTGGTCATTCTCACCTACGATGCCGAGGTCAGCGGCGCGATGTGGCTGATGTCCGACTACCTCCCCGAGGTCGCCGACCTCGACCGCGCCATCTTTCCGGCTCCCGTGCAGGTCGCGTCCTGGCTTGGCGGATCGGTCGAGATCGTGCCGATCCCAATGCTACGCGATACGCCCGACTGGATGCTCGGTTCGTACTGGGCGCACCCGGAGCGCGTGCTCGATGCGTCGGCCCGGGCGGCGACGTCGGGGTTTGCGCGGATGTCGCCCGAGGTCATCGCCCGAGTCGTCCACGCCGTAGGTCGCGATCTGCGGGATGGCACCTGGGAGGCACGGCACGGCGGGTTGCGGCAGCTCACAGAGCACGACGTCGGCCTGCGTCTGATCGTCGCGCGAATCGGCTGAGCAGTCGGGTCGTCAAGCGCGCGCGAAGAATGCTCGCTCGATCTGCGCAGTGTAGTAGGCGGTCCGCTGGAGCGGAACGCCCCAGCTCGGAGGCGAGAGCGAGAACGTCGACGCGACGACCCCGGCGCGTTCGACTTCGCGCCGCGCGTACTCGGCGTCGCCGTAGATCACGTAGGCGCGCGCCATCGCCTCATCGACCTCCTGCGCGGCGCGCTCCCGCTGATCGGCTTTCCAGAAGCGCCTAATGCGGGCCGCGGCGTCGCCGAAGCCTGCGTCTTCGAAGAAGGACGCGTACTGTTCGATCGCGGCATAGGCCGCCACGGACCGCTGCGCGTCCGCGAACGCCTCGCGTGGGTCGTCGGCGATCGCGATCGTCAGATAGACGCATTGATGGAGGTCCTCGACGCGTCGTCCGGCGGACCGCGCGCCCGCGGCGAGATCCTCCTGAACGCGGCCGAGCCAGTGATCGACGCCCCAGAGCGGGTGGCCGATCACGCCGTCCGCGATCTCGCCGGCGAGGCGCGTCATTCGGGACCGGAGGGCGCCCAGCCAGATCGGAATCGAAGTCCGAACCGGAGGCGGAGTGGCCTCCAGCCCGGCGAAGTCGGCGCGGTAATGCTCTCCCTCGAAGGGCGTCAGACCCGAGTGGGCGTGGGCCACGACGTGGCGGACCGCGGCGACGCACTCGCGCAGCTGCTCGACGGGCTTTGGCAAGTCGACACCGAAGTGGCTGCGCGTGACCCAGCGCGTGCTCGAACCGAGCCCCAGGACGAACCGCCCGTTCGAGATCCGGTCCATGTCGAGGGCCGCGAACGCCGTCTCGAAGGGACTGCGCACACCGGCGATCGCGACGCTACAAGCGAGCTGGACGCGCTCGGTCACGGCCGCCGCAGCCGCGAGAGGGATCCACGGAGGTCCCCAGCTCTGACCGGCGAGGATGCCGTAACGGCCGCTCGCCTCGATGCGCTTCGCGATCGCGGGAAGCTTCGGGCCGAGGATGGGATAGACGCCCCCCCAGCAGCGGGCGGGATCGATGGGCGCGGTCGACATGTCGCGTAGCCTAACTCGTCCCTTCAGCGGGGAGCCACCCGGCATCGCACGAAGCCGGTGAGCGCGACCAGGCCGCTCGCGAGCATGGCCCCGACTCCCGGCTCCGGAACGCAGGCGTTGCCGTCGCCGTCGCGATCGAGGTCGTCCTGGGCGAGGCTGCAGGGCCCATCGATGCACTGCTGATCCGACAGACACATGTTGCCTGTCCGCGATCCCGAGGTGCAGGTCCCCAGGAGGGGACCATTTGGCAAGGTTGATCTCGACCGCCCCGTCGTCGGCGGAGGCCGATCCGCGCGACTGTGCCTACCCTCGGGCCATGCTCGAATTCTTCTACGACGTCGGCAGCCCCTGGACCTATCTCGCCTTCCACAAGATCGAGGAGGTCGCCGCCGAGGCGGGCGTCCCGGTCACCTGGAAGCCGATCCTCGTGGGCGGCGTCTTCAACGCCGTGAACCCCGGCCTCTACGAGGTGCGGGCCAATGCGTCGAAGCTGCGCTGGGCGCACATGGGCAAGGACCTCGCCGACTGGGCGCGTTTCTACGATTTGCGCATCACGTGGCCGCCGAAGGTCTTCCCTGTGAACAGCGTCGCCGCCATGCGCGGGGTCATCGCGGCCTTCGAGCATGGGCGCGGCGTCGAGTTCTCGCGCGCGGCTTTCGAGGCCTACTGGGGCGAGGATCGCGATCTCGCGCAGGTCGACGTGATGCGGGACATCGCGAAGCGCGCGGGACTCGACCCCGATGCGCTGCTCGCGCGGATCGCGACGCCCGAGATCAAGGCCCGCCTGCGCGCGAACACCGAAGAGCTCGTCGCGCGGGGCGGCTACGGCTCGCCGACCCTCATCGTCGGCGGCGACGATCTGTACTTCGGCAACGATCGGCTCGTGCTGGTGCGCGAGGCGCTGCGGCGCCGCGCCTGAGGCCGCCGGCCTGCTTCAACTCCGGACACCGAGGAGCCGCACGATCATCGGAACCGATGCCGTCGCCTCCAACTCGTCAGCACCAGCGTGGCGGCGAGCGTCGTTCCCAGGGCGAGATCGACGTCCGGCTCCGGCAGGTAGAAAACCTCGCCTTCGGCGTGGTCGACGACGTAGAGGTTGCCGTTCGAGTCCTCGCCGAACGACGAGATATTGTCGACGTCGCCGGCGTCCGGCGCGAACGCGGGATCGGTGCCGTGGTCGATGAGGCTCGAGTAGTTTCTTCCGTTGAAGCTGGCCGGGTTGGATCCGTCCCAGACCAGGGACCAGAACGTGCCGCGAAAGTAGTCGGCGAAGAAATACCGCCCGCGCAGTGGCGCGATCGGCCCGCGATAGACATAGCCGCCCGTCACGATGTTGCCCCAATAGTTCGCCGGCGGATCCGAGCAACGGGCCGAGATCCCGCCGTGGGGGAAGTCGAAGATCGGATTGATCGCGCCCGGTGCGGGACCGCCCACACTCCCTTCCACACCTGCGCCAGGCGTAGGAATGACTCCTTCACGGAGCCGCCAGCCGAAGTTCGCGCCGCGCGGGCCCGACGCGGGCAGCAGATTGACCTCTTCGCACGTCTCCTGTCCGACGTCGCCCATGTAGAAATCGCCGGTCTGGCGATCGAAGCTCGCGCGGAACGGGTTCCGGAGACCGTAGGCCCAGATCTCGTCGTCGCCCGTGACGCCGACGAAGGGATTGTCCGGCGGTGCTCCCCAGTTCTCGGCGGCATTTGTCGGAAAGTCGTCCCGGTCGACGTCGATCCGCAGGATCTTCCCCAAGCGATTACTCGTGAGGTCCTGCGCATTGCCGGTTCCGCTCGTGTGGCCGGCCCCCGAATCGTATCCGCCACCGCCATCACCGGTCGGGATGTAGAGATAGCCGTCTGGCCCGAATCCCAACCAACCGCCGTTGTGATTGGCCTGTGGCTGCGTGATCGACAACACCGGTCTCGCGCTCGCGGGATTCGCGACGTCGGGATTGGAAGAGACCGTGTAACGCACGATGCGTGTGTCGGGATCGGTGTAGTTGACGTAGAAGAAGCCGTTCGTCGCATAGTCCGGGTCGAAGGCGAGACCGAGTAAGCCCTGTTCATCGGCCGTGCTGACGCCGTTGATCGTGAGAAACGGCGTCGGGTCGAGCGTCCAGGTGTTGCGGTGGACGATCCGAATCCGGCCCGAGTGCTGCTCGACGACGAAGATGCGCGTCGGGTCGGCCGGGGGCGCCGTCACATAGACCGGAAGGGACAACCCCGTCGCCACGCGCCGGACGCCGAAACCCTGGGCACGTAGCGCGCTCGGCGCGCCGATCCACGAACCGAGGACGGCCAAGATAATTGTAGAAAGGAAAATTCGGATTCGTCGTCTGCCCATGTTCAACCCCGCGCTGCTCGATCTGGTGAATTCCAACGCGGATGTGAGCATTTTTCGTGCCGGGCCCATGCGAGCAACGTCCGGAACGAGTTCGCGGCGATCCGTGGGCCTGGTTTGGGAGCTCGGGGGAAGGGCCGCGGGCCGCTGAACAGAGCGCCCGCGCGGGAATCTGCTGACACATCGAGGACGAGCATTCGCGCGGATCGCCACGCCCGGGTTCAAGGCCCGCCTGCGTGGGAAGACCGACGAGCTCGTAGCCCGCCGGCCTGCTTCAACTCCGGACGCCGAGCAGTCGCCGGATCATCTCCGGCGTGTGCGTCCGGACGTAGTCGGCCCGGGCGTGGAGCACCGCCGAGGCCATCATGATGCGGGCGAGGGGCTCGGGCTTGCGCGCGGCGTAGAGCAGGATCGGACAGCCGAGCACGCGCAGACGGTCGAGCTGCCAGACGATCTCGAGCTGTTGGTGGATCTTGCGATGGTCGTCCGTCGACGGATGGATGATGCCGACGTTGGGATCGATCACGAGCCGCTCGACCCCCGCTCGCCGCGCTGCCTCGACCTTGGGGCCGAGATGGTCGAGCACGGCCTCGATCCCGACCGCCGCGGGCGGCGCCGTTCGCATCGCGTAGGCGTCGTCGTAGGGCATGTAGGTCACGAAGAGCAGCGCCCCCCGGCGCGCGACCGCATCGAGGAGCGAGGTCGGGAGCATCCCGCCCGTGTAGTTCACCGCATCGGCGCCGCGCTCGAGGGCGGCTTCGCCGGTCGCGGCGCTCCAGGTATCGACCGAGACGCGATAGGCGGCCGAACTTCCCGGGCAGGCCGCCCGCAGCACGGCGAGGGCTTCCCAGAGCCGTGTCTGCTCCGTCGCGTCGTCGACGGTCGGCGCATCGGGTGTGATCGAGCGCCCGCCGAGGTCGATCCAGTGGGCACCGGTGCGCACCAGCATCGCCGCGCGCTCCCGGACCGCATCGGCGCCGACGGCGATCGACTCGGTCACCATCGACTCCGGCGACACGTTGAGCACGCCCAGGATCTGCGGCAGGTAGGGCTCGGCTCGGTCGGCGGTCGCATGCATGGCGCGGAGCTTCGACGCTCGCGCGGAGCCGGTCAAGCCTCGGGGCACCGGCCGGTTATACTGCCGCGCACGCTGCCCCTGCCGCTTCGGATGCCGCGACCGCATCGCGGCGGGCCCCACGTCGGGAGCCCTTTTGGAGACCGATTCATCATGCCTGCCGAGCGCTGGGCGATCCATCTGCACAAGGAGAACTTCAAGTTCTCCTGCGCCCATTTCCTGATCTTCCCCGACGGCTCGAAGGAGCGCCTCCACGGCCACAACTACTATGTCGACGCCGAGATCGAAGGGCTGCTGACGGACAAGGGCATCGTGATCGACTTCATCCAGGTCAAGCCCGTGATCCGCGAGCTCTGCGACGAGCTCGACGAGCACTGGGTCGTCCCCGGCCAGCATCCCGAGCTGGTCGTCAAGCCCCGCGACGACGGCCACACCGAGGTCCACTACCGCGGTTGCCATTACCTCGCGCCGAGCGAGGAGATCATCGTCCTCCCCGTCAACAACAGCTCGGCCGAGAACCTCGCGACCTGGTTCGGGCGGGAGCTGATCAAGCGAGTCCAGGCGCGGTTCGGGCGGACGCAGATCCAGAAGCTGCGGCTCGCGGTTTCGGAGACGTCGGGGCAGTGGGGCGTCTTCTATTACGCGGACGACTCCACCTCGCCTGCACGTTGATTCACCAATTCCGATTCGTGCTTGCTCGTCGCGACCGGCCTGGCACAGGTTTCGCGAATGGCTCGCCCTTGCTGCGGTCGGATTGGCAGGGCGGGTGGCATCGCGAGGCGAACGCTGCGCAAGCGTGACTTCCGGCTGCGCTTTACTTCGCGAAACCTGCACCGTGCCGATCGCTCGCGCACTGCACGGACGGCACCGCACCGGACGCTCTTTCTATGCTGGATTGACGGCGCATATCGCCGCGCCGTCCAGTTAGTTTCGAGCGCGTCGCGGTCGGCGCTCCATCGAGATCCGGGGTGATCGTACGGCCGTGAAAGCTCGGTAATCGTATCGTTACGCCTCGATCATGCGATCGTGCGAGCTCGCGATCGGGACCGCGAACACGCGTGGGACTCGACGCATCCACGAATCGATCGCCGTCTGAATCGCCGAGGCCGGGACGGAGTGTTCTGCTCGGCCCGGCGCGGCGATCCGTCGACCAGTCCGCGCCGACCCGGCCGCGACGCCTCAGCTCTTCGGCTTGCGGAACGGATTCGGGTATTGCACCGCGTCGCGGAAGGTCGAATTCATCTCCTCGAACGCGTGGTCGAGATCCCAGACGCCCGGCGTCGTGACTTCCCGCTCGACGTGCGGCTCGCTGATCAGGCCGATGCGGCCATTGCCGCACTGGATGACACGTCCCGTCATCCAGCTCGACTGCTCGCTCGCCAGCCAGACGACCGGCGGGACGACGTTCTTCGCCGAGAGCTTCTCGTTCGATGCGCTGTAGTCCATGGTCGTCGACTTGCCCTCGAGGCTCGCGGTCATGCGCGTGTAGGCGACGGGGGCGATGCAGTTGCTCGTGACGCCGTAGCTCGCGAGGGCGGTCGCACAGCTGTTCGAGAGGCCGACCATGCCCATCTTGGCGGCCGCGTAGTTGGGCTGCGCGGGGGCGCCCCAGAGGCCCGAGCCCGAGATGAAGTGGATCAGGCGATACTCGCCGCCGCGGTTCTCGCGCCAGTAGACCGATGCGTGGCGCGTCGTGTTGAAGGTGCCCTTCAGGTGGACCGCGATCACCGCGTCCCACTGCTTCTCTTCCATCTTGAAGATCATGCCGTCGCGGAGGATGCCGGCGACGTTGACGACGATGTCGAGGCGGCCGAAGTCGCGGATCGCCTGCCCGATCAGGTCGCCCGTCTGCTCGAAGCTCGTGACGTCGCAGTTGTTGGCGGAGGCCTTGCCCCCGGCCTTGCGGATCTCCTCGGCGACCTGCTCGGCCGGAGATCCCTCGGTTCCACTCCCGTCGAGCGTCGCGCCGAGGTCATTGACGACGACTGCCGCTCCCTCCGCGGCGAAGGTCTTCGCCACCTCGGCGCCGATGCCCCGCCCGCCGCCGGTGACGACCGCGACGCGTCCTTCGAGCTTGCCCATGTCCATCTCCTCTTTTTGTCCGGGATTTTTTTGCGGCCCGGATCTTACTCATTCTCCGGCCGGGCGCTGCCGGCCGCGGTCCTATCGCCGCCGATCCAGCAGCAGGCAGGCCTGGACCCGGGCGACGAGGCCTTCCTCGTCGTAGACGGCGGCGCTGCTCTGGCCGATGCCGTCGTTCGAGAACTGGGTCACCCCGCGCAGACCGAGCCAGTCGGTACGCGGCTCGCGAAGCACGTGGATCGAGAGGTCGGGGTTGATCGAGGTGTAGCGGGTGTAGTCGAGGGCACTGCCGGTTCCGCTCGCGAAGTCGACCAGGGTCGCGAGGCGGACGGTCGGCGAGGGATCTTCGCCTTCGACGACGCGGCAGAGAAGCCGCGTCCAGGCATTGCCCGGGACGCCCGCGATCGTCGGCGGCTCCACCACGATGTCCACGGCGCGGATGAAGCCGGGGACCATCAGCGTTCCCTCGCTGAAGCGGCGCGAGAGGAGCGACGCGCCGGGCTCGGGCGGTCGCCCGAGACCGGGATCGATGGGTGTTTCGGAGGCCAGCTCCGACAGCTCGTCGCCGCGCCGCATCCGCAGCGCCGTCGCGCGGGCGACCTGCGTCGCCCCGTCGAAGAGGTTCGCCTCGAGGCCCTGGATCCGCTTGCCCGCGCGCACCACGCGGGTCTCGACACGCAGGGGTGTCAGCGGGACGCCGCGGAACATCTCGACGGTGAGCCGCGTGATCCGCATCGGAACGGGCGCGGGCACGCGGTCGATCGCCCGGGCCAGGAGCCCGGAGACGGCGCCGCCGTGCTGGGACTTAGGATCCCAGGGACCGCCCGTGAGCGGCGAGGGCTGGAAATGGCCCTCTTCCGGAAGGGCGCGAAAGAGTCCGTCTTCGGGGCGGGCCTTCTCGGGGCGATGATGGTCCAGTCGGGGATCGGTCGGGACGGACGCGGGTGCGGAGGCGGTCGCAGACGGCGGGTGATTCGGCGACTGATCGTCGCGGTTGTCGAGGTTGCGCATGGTGGCCAGACATTAGAACGGCCGGGGCGGGTGCGGCGATGGGGTAGACTGGCCCGCGAGCCTTCGGGAGCGCCTCGTGAAGCGAGCGGGCATCGTGCTGTGCGGCGGGCTTTCGCGGCGGATGGGGCGGCCCAAGGCGCTGCTCCCGTGGTTCGGTCGTTCGATGGTCGAGCACGTCCTGGCGTCGCTCGCGCCTTGCGTCGACGAGCTCCTCGTCGTGACCTCGCGCGACGTACCGCTCGACTCCCTCGGCCTCGACGCCCGCATCGTCGTCGATCGCGAGCCGGGTCGAGGACCGCTCGCCGCACTGCGGGACGGCCTCGCGGCGGCTCGGGCCGAGCTCGCCTTCGTGACCGCCAGCGACGCGCCCTTCCTCGTCGCGACACACGTCGAGAGACTCTTCGAGCGGGCGCAAGCGCAGGGCGGCGCCGCGGCCGCCACCGCCGATGGCCATCTCCAGGTCCTCTCGGCGGTCTACCCGTGCCGGGCCTGGCACGAGGCAGAGGCCCTGTTGTCGGAGGGAAGGGCGAGTCCGACGGCGCTCCTCGAACGAATCGGCTTCGCCCCGGTCGCGGGCGAGCTGCGGGACGGGGTCGGCGCCTGGACGGGCTTCAACACGCCCGACGAGTACCTCGCCCGGGCACGGCACCGCGATCCGGCGGCGACGGCTCTCGTCGAATGGAGAGTCGAATGGAGCCGCCCGGCGACGAAAGCCGTCGCGCTGGGCGGGCCGGACTCGACCCTGCGAACCGTCGCGATCGGCCGGCTCTCCGAAGTCCTGCGCGCGGCGGCGCCACAGGGGGTGTCCCTGGACGAACGGCTCGCGTCCGGAGGGCTGCGCATCTCTCTCGCGGGCCGCGAGTTCTCGATCGCGGCGGACGCGGGGCTTCCGATCGGGCCGGGGGACCGGCTCGTGGTGCAGGAAGTTGCGTCCGAGGGGCCGGACGATCTCCCGCGGCGGTCGCTCGAAGAGCGTTAGGTGTCGATCCCGCCCGCGCATGTTAGCGTCGTCGACGGAGGGCGCGCCCAGCATGTCCATTCGCACACTCGACGAGATCCTGCGGACCCACCGCGCCGCGCGTCCCGACAAGGTCGCGCTGCGCGCCGACGAACGAACCTGGACCTATCGCCAGCTCCACGACGAATCGGCGCGCGTCGCCCAGGCGCTCCTCGCCGAAGGCGTCCAGCCGCGGGAGCGGGTCGCGATCCTCGACCGCAACGTGCCCGAGTACTTCCTTTTCCTGTTCGGGGCTTCGATGATCAACGCCGTCACGCTGGCGGTGAACTGGCGACTCGCGGCGCCGGAGATGGAGTACATCCTGAATCACGCGCAGGCGCGGGTCCTGCTGATCGGCGCGGAGTTCCTCGGACACCTCGCGCAGATGAAGCTCGAGACCGTGAAGCAAGTCATCGTGCTCGGCGAGGGCGGCTCGTTCCGGCGCTACGCGGACTGGATTGCGGAACATCCGGCGACGGATCCCGGCATCGGCGGCCGGCAGGACGAGACCTGCTACCAGCTCTACACGTCGGGGACGACGGGGCTGCCGAAGGGCGTCGAGCTCAGCCACCGCAATCTACTGGCCGCGATCGAGATCGGCGTCCGTGATTGGGCGATCGACGAGGACGGGGTCGCGATCATCGCGATGCCGCTCTTCCACATCGCCGGCAGCGGCTTCGGGCTCTCGGCCTTCTATCAAGGCGCCGAGGGCGTGCTCGTGCGCGACCTCGTTCCCGCGACGGTGCTCGCGCTGATCGAGCGCCATCGCGTCACGAACGCGCTCTTCGTGCCCGCCGTGCTGCAGGTCCTGACGACGACGCCCGGGGTCGAGAAGACGGATTTCAGCTCGCTCCGGATGATCGTGTACGGCGCCTCGCCGATCTCCGAGGAGGTGCTCGTCCGCTCGATGAAGACCTTCGGTTGCGGCTTCGCGCAGGTCTACGGCCTGACGGAGACCTCCGGCGCGATCACGCTCATGTCGCCCGAGGACCACGATCCGAGCGGACCGCGCGCCCATCTCCTGCGCGCGGCGGGCAGGCCCTGGGGCGACGTGAAGCTCCGCATCGTGGACGCCGAGTCGAAGCTCGATCTGCCCGACGGCGAGGTCGGCGAGGTCTGGTGCTTGTCGCGACAGAACATGCTGGGCTATTGGCGGAATGCGGAGGCGACGGATGCGGTCTATCCGGAGGGCCGCGACGCGACGGGCCTCGGCTGGTTCCGCACCGGCGACGCCGGCTACATGAAGGACGGCTATCTCTACATCCACGACCGCGTGAAGGACATGATCGTCTCGGGGGGCGAGAACATCTATCCCGCGGAGATCGAGAACGTCCTGATGGCGCATCCGGGCGTCGCGGACGTGGCGGTGATCGGGGTGCCGTCCGAGAAATGGGGCGAGGCGGTCAAGGCGGTCATCGTCGATCGGCCGGGCTCTTCTCTGGCTGAGGGCTCCGCGGCCTCCGATGCCGAGTTGATCGCCTGGTGTCGCGAGCGGCTCGCGGGCTACAAGTGCCCGAGCTCGATCGATCGGATCGAAGCCCTTCCGCGCAATCCGTCGGGCAAGATCCTGAAGACCGTGCTCCGCGAGGCCTACTGGAAGGGGCGCTCGCGGCGGGTCAATTGACGGCGATACCGCCGCGCTAGAGCATCGCCGTATCGGTCTCGAGACCGAGCAGGAGGCGGCCGGCCAGCTCGAGCGTCGCGGTTCCGACCATCATGTGCTGGGTCGCGACGTGGACGTCGCGAAAGATCCGCTGGAGCGGCGAGCGCTGGTAGACGGAGCTGCCGCCGGCGAGGGTGTACATGCGGTCGACGGCGGAAGCACTCGCCTGGGTCGCGTGGGTCGTCGCGAGGCGGATGTCGCGCCGATGGCTCACCGTGATCTCCCCGTCGCGCGTCGCCGCCTCCCAGGCCGCGCCGATCGCCTCGTAGTAGTAGGCGCGCGCCGAACGCAGCGCCACCTCGGCCAGCGCGACCTCCGTCTGGGCCGCCGGCCGCGCGGCGAGGGGGCGCGCGCTGCCGGCCGGTGTCTTGCCGCCGGCGAGCTCGACCAGCTCGTCGATCGCCGCCCGGGCGAGACCGAGGGCGACGGCGCCGACGCCGAGCGCGAGGAGTCCAAATTGCGGGAAGGCGTAGAGCGGGCGCGCGAGGGGTCGATCGATGCCGAGGCCCGCGGCGCGGGCCTCGGGAACGAAGACGTCGTGGATCGAGAAGTCGGTGCTGCCGGTGCCGGAGAGTCCCGAGACGTACCAGGTGTCGAGGAACTCGACCTGCGACGCGGGCACGATCAGCATGCGAGAGCGGGGCGTCCCGTTGTGAAGCAGCTCGGGCTTGCCGTCGCGGACGATCTGGCAGCCGGCCAGGATCCAGTCGGCGTTCTGCGTCCCCGAGCCCCAGGCCCATTGGCCCTCGACCCGGAAGCCGCCGTCGACCGCCGTCGCCGTGCCGCGGGGCGCGAAGACGCCGGAGAGGAGCGTCGTCGGCGTCGCGAAGATCTCCCGGGCCGAGGGCTCGGAGAGCAGCGAGAGCACGCTGCCCGACGTCGCGCCGATGAACACGCACCACGCGCTCGCGCCGTCCGCCCGCGCCAGCGTCTCGATCGTCTCCATCGTCTCGGCGGGGGCACACTCGAGCCCGCCGTCCCGGCTCGGGACGCACATGCGGTAGAAGCCCGCCGCCGCGAAGCGATCCGACAGGTCGCGGGGCAGGCGCCGCGCGCGCTCGATCTCGGGAGCGCGCTCGCGCAGCTCGAGCCCGAAACCGTCCGCGCGCTCGCGCAGGGACACGTCCATCATCCGCCCGCCTCGCCCGCGAGGCCGAGGCGGTTCGCGATGTTATTCTTCTGCATGTTCGACGAGCCGCCGACGATCGGCATGCCGAGCAGATCGCGCACGTGGCGCTCCATGTCGTAGCCCTCGGCCAATCCGTAGGCGCCGAGCACCCGTTGGCAGGTCAGGCCGATCTCGACGCCGGTGTCGGCGATGAAGAGCTTCGCCATCGAGGTCTCGACGGAGCAGGGCTGGTTCGTCTGGGCGAGCCAGGCGGCGCGGTAGAGCATCAGCCGACAGGCCTCGAGCTTCGTGCGTGCCTCGGCGAGCGCGTGGCGAACGGCCTGGTGGGCACTGATGGGCTTGCCGAATTGCTTGCGGTCCTGGGCGTACTGCCAGGCCTCTTCGACGGCGGCCTGGGCGATGCCGAAGGTGACGGCGCTGATCTCGATCTTCTCGACGTCGAGGGCGCGGCCCGCGAGCATGCGCCAGCCGCGGTTCCAGGCGCCCTCGCCACCGACGAGATTCGCGGCCGGGATCTCGACGTTCTCGAAGATCACGTCCGAAGAGAGCGTGTAGCGGAGGTTCGTGTGCTCGATCGGATGGACGCGCACCCCCTTGGTCTTCGGCGGGATCAGCACGAAGGAGAGATTCTTGTAGCGCGCGTCCTCGGGTCCGCTGCGCACGAGGCAATAGATGTAGTCGACCCAGTCGGCACCGGTACACCAGCGCTTGAAGCCGTCGATCCGGATCGTCTGTCCGTCGGCCGAGCGGGTCGCCGTCGTCGTGACGCTCGCGAGGTCTCCGCCCACGTCCGGCTCGGAGAGGCCGTAGGCGAAGAGCAGCTCGCCTCGGGCGAGGCGGGGCAGGAGCTCTTGTTTCTGTGCCTCGGAGCCGTTCTCCCCGATGTTCATGCCGCCGTAGAAAGCGCAGTGGATGAACGGGCCAGCGAGAAACGCGCCGCCGCGGCAGAGCTCCTCGATCACCGCGACGGCGGCCACGAGATCGCGGCCCTGACCGCCGTAGGCCTCGTCGATCGTGAGTCCGCAGACCCCGAGCGCCGCGAGCTTGCGGAAGAGCTCCGGCGGAAAGCGGTGCTCGCGGTCGAGTCTGCGGCGCAGCTCGGGCGGCATCTCGGCCGCGACGAAGCGCTTGATCATGTCGCGCAGCTGACGGATGTGTTCGGGCTCGTCGGTGAAGTACACGCTCTCGCCTGCTCCCGTCCCGTCAGTCCGCGGGCCGACCACGCCAGGGGGATTTCCAGGTATCGCCGTAGGCGAGCTCTTCCGGCGGCCGCCGCGAGATCGGGCCGTGGCCCCGGCTAAGCGGGTAGCCGATCGGGATCGCCGCGGCCGTGCCCCAGGGCTCGGGAATCGAGAGGAGCTTTCGGACCTCGTCCTCGCGTTTACACAGCAGCGTCGTCAGGACGCAGCCGAGCCCCTCGGCGCGGCAGGCGAGCAGCGCGTTCTGCACCGCCGGATAGATCGATGCGCCGCCGACCACCGAGACGCGCCCGAGTCCCGCGTCGGTGATCGCCATCTGGCGCGGGTCGAAGCAGAAGACGAGTAGGGCGGGCAGCTCGCCGAAATGGTCGGCCAGATGATTGCCCGAGCCGAGCAGTCGTTCGTCGTCGGCGCGGACCTGCTCGGGC
>JANMTD010000400.1:0-3037 GCA_031390075.1 Deltaproteobacteria bacterium
TATTCGACCCAGTTCGGCGTCAGCGTCGTGTTCGACCCGACGCTCTACGCGTCGCTCGCGTCGCCGCCGCCTCCGGTCGGGCCCGAATGGGACGTCGTCGCGCTCCAGCCGGACCCGGAGCTGCCGGCGGATGGATCCTACGATGCCCGACGGGTGGCCGGCTCGACGGCGACGGCGACCTTCACGATCGATTTCGTCTGGCTGGGCGCCGGTGTTCCGGGCAGCCAGCCCTTCGTCGTCTACGACCCCGCGTTCGCGACGGTCGCGTCGGGACAGACGGTTCCGGAGCCCGACGTCGGAGTCATGCTTTTGATCGGCGCGGGCGCGATCGCCGTCCTCCGGCGCCGAGGGCGGTCGCCGCGGCCGCATGTGGATGCGCGTCCCGACCGCGTCGATCCGCGCAGCGCGGCGAGAGCCAACGCGGCGCCGCTCCTGCGGACGCTCGTTTGCATGACCTGCATTCTGATCGGCGTCGTGGGCGGAGCGGTCGCGGCCCACGCCGACGACGTCGAGATCGAGCGCTACACCCTGGTCGGCGGCACCCGCATCTCGCGGACGATCTTCGAGTACACGTTCGCCGCCGAGGCCAGCAACTGGGGAACCGGCGAGGTCGCTGCCGCTGCGACGCTGGCGAGCACCTCCGCGAATACCGTCGTCGTCGACGGCGCCGTCGCATTCGGCAACCTCGCCCGGGGCGAGACGGCCGAGGGCAGCGACACCTTCACGATCCGCCAGGACCGCCGGTACCTCTTCGACGAGTTGGCGCTGGTCTGGACGGTCCAGGCGACGCCGCTCGCGAAGACCACACTCGAGCTGATCGAAGAGGCGCGCTCGCTCGGGGCGATCGACGAGGAGACGGCGCTCGTCTACAGGGTATTCGACGAGATGGCCGACCCGCGCCTGCCCGCACAGTACATCGGGCGCGACTCGGACATCGACGAGACGACCGCCCTCGACGACGCGGAGGTGCGCTTCGAGTCGCTCTCGCCCGCGAACCAGGCGATCCTCGCGCCCCTCCTCGAACCGGTCGACGTGTCCGGCGTGACCATCCTGCCGGAGGTCCCCGAGGACGGCGCGGGCCTCGCGAGCGGGGCGTCCGCTTCGCCTCCATTCGCATCCGCCGCCTACACCCCGCCGAACGGCTGGAGTGGGGCCTGGGTGGTCGCCGGCGAGATCAAGATCTTCTGGGACGACACCGTCCCGGGCGACCGCGCGAGCGCGCGTTCCATCTCTGCGGAGATCCGGAACGTCGTCTGGCCCAAGCTGACGGCGCTCTTCGACGCACCACCCCTCGCCGGGACGCACATCGAAGTTTTCGTGGACCGCGGGACGCAGCGCGGTTCGCGCGCCACCAGCCGCCGCTGCACGATCAACCCGCAGGTCTACCTCGCCCCCGGAAGGCACCATCGCAAGGACCACTTCGCCCACGAGATGACGCACGCGCTCCTCTACTACCGCTATCCCACGATGCTCGGATGCAGCCAGAACCCCGAGTACCGCTGGATGCACGAAGCGACTGCCCAATGGGCCATCCACTACGTCTATCCGAACTCGGTCGGCAACGTCGAGCAAAAGGCGGCGCCGAAGCTCCTCGACCGACCGACCGACCAGCTCGAGCTCTTCGGGGGCAAGCATCAGTACGGCGCCTATCTCTGGTTCCTGTATCTCTCCAAGGGGAAGACGTCGCCCACGGACTCCGACGTGCAGCGCGTCGCGAACACCTGGGAGTGGACGAACAGCCTCGACAGCCTCGGTGCGATCAACGCCGGTCTCGGCTTCGCCGGCATCGACAATCTCCAGGACGAGTGGCCGAAGTTCGCGCTCTTCAACTGGAATCGGATGGCCCGCCTCGAGAAGCCCTATCGGAAGTACTTCGAGTGGGACGGGCTCCCGCACCGCGCGCGCGAGAGCACGAGCGCGGTCGCGCCCGGCGGATTCCAGCCGCCGAAGAAGATGTTCCTCGATGGGAAGATCTTTGGCGGCTTCCCGATGGGACATACGATCCAGCATCTCGGCGCGCAGTACTGGCACTTCGACTTCAAGGGCGACCCGAACATCCGCCGCATCCGCCTCAGGCATCCCTATTCGGACGGGAGCCAGCCGTCGGCCAAGGTGCAGGTCATCGTCAAGGTCAAGGGCGAGGATTGGGGACCGAAAGAGGACTGGACCTCGTTCGAGCGCAAGACGCTCTGCCGCGACAAGGACGGATCGGATGGCAATCCCAGCCAGGATTTCGAGGAGGTGGTCGTCGTCATCAGCAACAGCGAGCACGTGAATCGCAGCCACGTCCTGCAGGATCCGGCGGGCCCCTTCGATTTCCGCACGTTCCTGGAGATGTCGGCGCTCGGTTGCACCAACTGGGTCGGCTCCGTGAACTTCAGTACCACGGGAACCCTGGGCGGAATTCAATTCACCGAGACGGGTACGGCTACGAACGTCCGGTGGGAGATCGACCAGGACCGGTTCTCGGCCCAGACCTTCAAGGTCATGGGTGGAACCGTCAACTGGGCGCATTCCGCCAGCGGAACCCGCGAGGACGGCGACAGCTGCAACGGCAGTTCCATGGCGGGCTACACGCTAAGTCCTGGCGCAGGCCAGTCCGCATTCGAGTTCAGCGCCGTCTTCAATTCGAATCCGCCGCTCGTGCCCAAGTACAACGCGTACGGATTCCAGTTCGGCGAGCCAGGACCCGCCGACTATGAGTGCATCGACTCGGAGCCACCCTACGACCACTACCTCGATTCGCCCATCTACGGGGCTCACGACGTCTGGCTCGACTTCGGTGATCGATACACCAACGCGCAGAGCCCGGGACTCTACGATTACCAGGGTCCTGGGGGAGGCCTGGTGGGCTTCGCCTTCGTCCAGTACCCGCCTTTCGATTACAAGGCCAGCGACTACCTCTGGACCATCAACCGGGACCCCGATCTGGCGACGCGCTTCATTGGCTTCGACGTCGAGCCCCAGGAATGAGCGGGGAACGGTCGACTTAAGGCGTAGGCCAGACGCTCAGCTCGATGGCGGAGGTGGCGACGGG
>JANMTD010000415.1:0-9306 GCA_031390075.1 Deltaproteobacteria bacterium
CTAGCGCGCGTCGCGGCGGGGTCGACTTGCCCGTCCGCCTCACTCGAAGCGCCGGCGGAGCTCCTGCTTCAGGATCTTGCCCGTCACGTTGCGCGGGATCGCGTCCACGACCTCGAGGCGCTCGGGGATCTTCTGCGTCATGACCCGCGCGGCCTTGAAATGCTCGACCATCTCGTCGAAGCACAGGGCCGCTTCCCCTTCGTTCGCGGTCACGATCGCGCAGACGAGCTCGCCGCGGGCCGGATCGGGGAGGCCGATGACGGCGACGTCGGCGACCTTCGGGTGTGAATAGAGGAGATCCTCGATCTCGTTGGCCGAGATGTTCTCGCCCTTGCGGATGATGATGTCCTTGCGGCGGCCCGTGATCGTCAGGTAGCCGTCGACGTCGATGTAGCCGAGGTCGCCGCTGCGAAACCAACCCTCGCTGTCGAAGGCCGCCGCCGTCGCTTCGGGATCGACATAGCCCCGGCAGACGGCGGGTCCCCGCAGCTCGACCTCGCCCTCCTGGCCCGCGGCGGCCGCTCCGCCCTCGGCGTCGCGCACGCGCAGCTCGACGCTCGCGATCGGGCGGCCCTCGGTATTCGCGAGGCGCTCGTCCCGGTCGTCGACGTCGTTGGTCGTGATGATCCCGCATTCGGTCATCCCGAAGCCGTGCAGGCAGCCGCGGCCGCCCATCTCGCGCAGGACCTCGTAGTGGAGCTCGCTCGGCATCGGTGCACCGCCGCCGCTGAAGAGCCGGAAGCTCGGCAGGATCGTGCGGCCGCGGTTGCGCCGCTGCTCTTCGAGAAACGCGGCATAGAAGACGGGGCCACCGCCGATCACGCTGACGTCGTGGCGCGCGAAATGCGCGGTCGCGGCGACCGGCTCGAAGCCGTCGATCAGGATCAGGCGATGGCCGATCAGGTAGAGCGAGAGGAGATTGATGAGGCCGCCGACGTGGGTGAAGGGGAAGGCCATCCCGAAGCGGTCGCTCTCGGCGATCCGGTGGCGGGTGACGAGGCCGGCGGCGGCGCTGGCGACGGTGTGGTCGGTGTGGAGCGCGCCCTTGGGCCGTGAGGTGGTGCCCGAGGTGTAGTAGATCCAGCGGACGGCGTGGGGGTCGGCGGGCGGGGCGGGCAGGCGACCGGGATCGCCGACCGGCAGATCGGAGAGGTCGGGTAGACAGGCGAGCAAGCGGTAGTCCTGCGCCACGCTCTCGCGCATCACGGCATCGTCGAGCGGGCGCGCCCCGCGTGCGACGAGCAGCCACTCCGCCCGGGTCTCGTTCAGGCAGAAGGCGACCTCGCGCTCGCGGTAGATCGGGACGATCGGGTTCTGGATCGCGCCGAGGCGGGCGAGGGCGCCCATCAGCACGACGGTTCCGATCCGCGTCGGCAGCTGGAAGGACACGCGGCTCTGCTCGCGGATCCCGAGCGCGTAGAGGCCCGCGGCCGCGCGCTCGGCGGCGGCGCGGTAATCGACATAGCGGATGCTCGCGTCGTGCTCGTCGATCAGCATGATCGCGTCGGGCGTCGCCTCGACGCGGAGTTCGAGGAGCTCCCAGAATGTCCTGGCTTCGGGCCGCTGCATTATGATTCTTCGCTGCGAGGATGGGTCGATTCCGAAGCGGCGAGTCTACGAAGTCAGGGCGCGGGCCGTAAGGTCTGCGTCGGAGCGGCACGTAATCCGATGATCGGCGTCTTCGACCCCGGCGGGGCCGGCCCCCCCACCCGGCGCGCCCCCGGCGCGCGCTTCCCACAGCAGGCCTTCGTCTACCTCGGCGACCATGCGCACGCCCCCTACGGCGATCGGCCGTCCGCGGAGATCGTGGCGCTCACGCAAGCGGGGGTCGAGCGGCTGTTCGGGCTGGGGGCTGCGCTCGTCGTGCTCGGCTGCAATACGGCGACCGCGGTGGCCCTGCGAACACTTCAGCGGGATTGGCTCCCGGGCGCGGGTCATGCGGGGCGAAACGTGGTCGGCATCGTCGCGCCGACGGTCGAGGCGGCGACCCAGACGCCCTGGGCCGTCACGACGCCGAAGTCACCGCAGAAGAATAAGCGCGACGTGATCGTGGTCTTCGGGACGACGCGGACGATCGCGTCGGGCGTGTACACGGAGGAGATCTTCAAGCGCTGTCCGCGGGCGACGGTGATCGAGCAGTCGTGTCCGGAGCTCGCGGCGGCGATCGAGGCGGCGCGCCCGCGCGCGGAGCTCGAGGCGATCGTCGCGGGCGCGGTCGAGGCGATGCGGGCACAGCTCGGGGCTCGACGCCTCGACCAGGCGATCCTCGGCTGTACGCATTTCTCGCTCGTCGAGGAGATGTTCGCCGCGCAGCTGCCGCCGGGCGCCCGCCTGCTCTCGCAGCCCGAGATCGTCGCGGACAGCCTCGAGGACTACCTCGCCCGCCATCCCGAGTACGCGTCGAACGCCGCGCCGGGCGTGCGGCTCTTCACGACGGGCGACCCCGAGTCCGTCTCGCGCGCGGCGGCGGTGTTCTGGCCGGAGGTCAGTCAGTTCGAGCGATTGGCAGGCGCCTGACGCTCAGCGCGCCAGCGCCAGCATCGCCTGCGTCGCGACCTCGATGCAGTCGCCCATGTTGCGATCGAGGTCGATCGCCGATGGCCCCGGCCAGGGCGTGCGGTCCGACACCACGCAGATCGCCCCGGCGCGGACGCCGAACAAGCCGGCCAGCGTGAGGAGCACGCCCGCTTCCATCTCGCAGTTCATGACGCGCGCCTGTTGCATGTCGCAAATGCGCGCCTCGAGATGGCTCGGCCAGTAGCCGCCGACGGACATGCTCGCCATCGAGCCACCCGGGCCCGCGATCGCGTTGCGGACATAGAAGGCGTCGAGGGACCAGGTGATCCCCGTGCGGGCGCGGGCGCCGAGGTTGCGGGCGGATTCGACGAGGGCGGCGACGATGCGATGGTCGGCGACCGCCGGGTATTCCGGGATCACGTAGGTCTTGCTCGTCCCGTCGTCGCGGACGCAGCCCGTCGTGATCGCGAGGTCGCCGACCTCGAGCTTGGGATCGAGGGCGCCGGAATTTCCGATCCGGATGAAGGTCGTGGCGCCGAGCTTGATCAGCTCCTCGACGAGCACGGCGGTGCCGGGGGCGCCGATGCCGTGGGAGGCGGCGGTGAGCGGGACGCCTTGCTTCATGCCGGTCACGATCGTGTACTCGCGGACCTGGCGGACGGTTCGCCGCTCGTCCCAGGACGCCGCGATGCGCGCCACGCGGGCGGGGTCACCACAGACGAAGACGTTCGGCGCGATATCGCGGGGGGTGCAGCCGGTGATGGGTTGGGCGTCGGACACGGGGGCTCCTCAGGGATGGGAAGGGGCGATCCGGGGTGAGGCAGGGCTGATGCACGGCAAGGGAAGCGGTTCACGGCCGGGGCTGCCAGCGTGGGTCGGTCGTCGCGGGCGATCCGCGGCATACTGACGGCGCCCGGTCCTGCCCCGTCGAACTCGGAGGGATCCCATGCGCCGATCGATCGGAGTTCCGCTCTCCATCGGCATCGTCTCGATGGTGCTCGTGCTGGCCCTCTCGGTCGGCTGGCAGATCCTCGTCTGGCGGGATGCGACGAAGCCCTCGGAAGTGCTGACGCCCCTCGATCTCGTCCTCTTCGTGCTGGGCACGCTCTTCTTCCTGCTGGTGTTCGGCGGCCTCGTCTGGCTGTCGGTGAAGGTCGTGATCGAGATGCGGCTGAACCAGTCGCAGCGCGCGTTCCTCGATGCGGTGACTCACGAGCTGAAGACGCCGCTCTCGTCCTTTCGACTCGGGCTCGAGACGCTCGGGCGCCACGAGCTCGCGCCCGAGCAGCGCGGCGAGTTTATCGGGCGCATGGGCGAGGATCTCGATCGACTCGAGAGCACGGTCGCCCAGGTCCTCGCCGCCGCGCGTGCCGAGGAGAGCTCGCGTGCGCAGGACCGTCGCACGAGTGTCGACCTGCAATCACTGCTGGCCGAGCACGTCGACGAGCTGCGCGCCCGCCATCACCTCGGTCGGGAATCGGTCGCGCTCGCGAACCAGCGGCCCGTGCTTGTGCGCGGCGACGCGGCGGAGCTCGGGCTCGTGTTTCGGAATCTGCTCGAGAACGCGCTCAAGTATTCACGGGATCCGGTGCGGATTCGCGTCGGCATCGAGGAGGCACGCGATGGTCGCGTGCGGGTCGAGATCGCGGACGAGGGGATCGGGATTCCGGGCCACGAGCTCGAGCGGATCTTCCAGCGTTTCTACCGCGCGGGCCGCGACGTCCAGCGCCAGGTCGCCGGTCTCGGGCTCGGTCTCTTCGTCGTCCGCACGCTGCTCCGCAAGCACGGCGGGCGCATCGCCGCGTTCTCGGAGGGCGCCGGGCGCGGCAGTCGATTCATCGTGACTCTGCGCCCGGCATGAAAAGAGGCGCCCGTCATGAAGAGGCGTCCGCCATGAGGGGTCGTCGATGACGTCTGCGGAGGGCGCACGCACGAAGCCGCGGATCCTCGTCGTCGAGGACGAGGCGCATCTCGCGGATGGCATCCGCTTCAACCTCGAGCAGGAGGGCTACGCCGTCGTGGTCGTCGGCGATGGCCGGGCGGCGGTCGAGCTCCTGACGGATTCGGCGCGCGGCGCCTTCGATCTCGTGATCCTCGACCTGATGCTCCCCGAGATGAGCGGCTTCGAGGTCGCGCGCCGGACGCGCGCCGCCGGAAATTTCGTGGCGATCCTGTTCCTGACGTCGAAGGACGACGAGGCGGACATCGTCCGCGGCCTGGAGGAGGGCGCGGACGATTACATGACGAAGCCCTTCCGCTTGAACGAGCTGCTCGCCCGGGTTCGCGGACTGCTCCGGCGGCGGCGCTGGGACGGGGTCGAGACGACGAGCGAGCCCCAGGCCGATGTGCGCGTCGGCGACGCGGTGATCCGCTTCGACCGTTTCGCGATCGAGACACCAACGGAGACCGTCACGCTCACGACACGCGAGGTGGGCCTTTTGCGCGCGCTCGTGGACCGGGAAGGCGAGACGGTGACGCGCGGGGAATTATTGCAGGAGGTCTGGGGCCTGCGACCCGACACCCGCACGCGCGTGATCGACAGCTTCATCGTGCGGCTGCGGCGCTATCTCGAAAGCGATCCCAGCCGCCCCACACACATCGTCTCGGTGCGCGGTCGAGGCTACCGCTTTCAACGGTAACCCGTTTTCGACCGGATACTCCCTTGTGCAGAATGGTCGAATCGTGCCAACGTAGACGACATGAACCGATCGCTGCGCATGCACGTGCGACCGATCCTCGGCGAGCCGACCCTCGTGTTGGCATTCGAAGGGTGGAACGACGCGTGCGAATCGGCATCGAGCACGGTCCGCTTCGTCGACGAGGTCGTGCGCACGGTGCCGCTCGCCGAGATCGATCCCGACGACTACTACGACTTCACGGTCCGCCGCCCCGAGGTCCGCTACCAGGCCGGCCGCGCGAGTTCGATCCACTGGCCGTCCAACGAGTTTCGCTACGGCGTGACCGCGGAAGGCCTCGAGCTGATCACCGGGCTCGCCGTCGAGCCCCACACGCGCTGGCGGAGCTACTGCGAGGCGGTCGTCGAGCTGGCGGTCGACATGAACGTGCAGCGTTGCCTGCTCGTCGGCGCCTATCTCGCGGACGTCGTCTATTCACAGCCCGTCGTCGTGTCCGGCTTTGCGAGCGATCCCGAGCTGCTCGAGCGCTTCCAGATCGAGCCCTCGAATTACGAGGGGCCGACGGGCATCGTCGGGGTCGTCTTCGATGCGCTCCAGCAGGAGGGCATCGAGTGCCTCGCGATCTGGTCCGGGCTGCCGCATTACATCAGCGCGACGCCGAATCCGCGCGGGTCGCTGGCGCTCCTGCGCAAGGTCTCGCAGTACCTCGACACGCCCTTCGAGCTCGCCAAGCTGAAGGACGACGCGATCCGCTTCGAGGAAGAGATCTCGAAGGTCGTCGCCGCCGACGACGAGCTGACCGAGTACGTCAAGGAACTGAAGCGCCGCGAGTTCGCGCAGTGATTCATCGCGTATCGAGCGCGCCACGCGCTCGATACGCTGGGGCAGATCAGCGCAGTTCGATCGAGTGATCGATCAGCATGATCGGGATGTCGTCGTCGACGACGTAGAGGAACTTGCCGTCCTCGCGGACGAGCGCCTCCCGGATCGCCGACTCGACGATCTCGCCCCCGCGGTTGCGCAGGCGCCGTCCCCGGATCTCGTCGTTCAGGCGGGCGAGCAATGCCTGCTCGGCGCGGATGAGTGGCTGCCGCGACTCGGGGCAGACGAGGATGTCGAGCAGCTCTTGATCGATCGGCATCGGAGTTCCTCGGGAAGTGGGACGGGGCTCATCGCAGCTCTCTATCGCAAGAGGGCCGAAGAGTAGTCGAGGATCCGGCGGGCGACGATCAGCTGGTTGATCTGTTGCGTGCCCTCGTAGATGTCGTTGATCTTGGCGTCGCGCATCCACTTCTCGACGAGGAGCTTCTTCGAGTAGCCGACCGGCCCGAGGAGCTGCACGGCCTTCTGCGTGATCTTCGTGACCGCGAGCCCGGCCTTCGCCTTCGCGATCGAGGCCTCGAGGTTGTTGGGCCTGCCCTTGTTCATCATCCAGGCGGCTCGCCAGGTCAGGAGCCGCGCCGCCTGGAGGTCGGCCTCCATCTCGACGACGTCCCTCTCGATCGCCGTCCGTTCCCGCGGCGGGGCGTCGTAGCGGATGCGGATTCCCTGGCGGGCGAGCTCTTCGATCAGGAACTCGAGCGAGGCGCGGCCGACGCCCGTCGCCATCGCCGCGACGATCGGACGGCTCGCGTCGAAGGTCGCCATGGCGCCCTTGAAGCCCTTGTCCCGTGAAGGGTCGCCGGTCTTGTTCGCGTCCTGCTTCTTGACCTCCGCGCGGCCGAGGAGATTGTCCTTCGGCACGCGGCAATTCTCGAAGCGGAGTGTCGCGGTATCGGAGGCGCGGATGCCGAGCTTCTTCTCGCAGCCGATCAGCTCCATGCCCTTCGCGCCGGCCGGCACGACGAAGGACTTGATGGCCGCGCGGCCGGCGCTCTTGTCGAGCGTCGCCCACACGACGACGAAGCCACCGGGCGCCGTCGAGGCGCCTTCGCCGGCGGTGCAGAAGATCTTGGTCCCGTTCAGGATCCACTCCTCCGTCGCGGGGTCGAACTCGGCGGTCGTCTCGATCGCGGCGGCGTCGGAACCGGCCTGGGGCTCGGTGATCGCCATCGCGCCCCAGATGGGCTGGCCCTCGAGCTCGCGGAAGCCGGCCATGAACTTCGCCTGCTGCTCTTTCGTTCCGGCGGCGCTGACGGCGGAGCCGCCGAGGGCCGGCGTCGGCATGCGGAGATAGAGGCCGGCGTCGCCCCAGCAGAGCTGCTCGGCCTGCAGACAGATGGTGATGAAGCCGTCGTTGGTCGCGGCGGGCGGGCCCTTCGGTCCAAAGCGTCCCTCGCGCCACCAGTAGTCGACCCACTCGCGGGGAAGCGTGTGCTCGGCGAGGTCGTATTGCCGCGAGATCGGGCGCATCTGGTCGAGGGCGACCTGGCGATAATGCGCCTGGGCGCGAAGGCTGCCTTCGGAGGGCTCGAAGCTGATCGGCATGGCGTTCTCTCCCTTCTTGTTCACCAGCAGGTCAGACGAGCGCGAGCCCCTCGAACGAGGCGAGGCCGGCGAGATTGCGCAGATGCATCTCGGGGAGATAGTCGCGGATGTAGCCGTGGCCCCCGAAGACCTGCACGGCCGAGTCCGCGACCGTCAGCGCGATCCGGGCCGTCTGGTCCTGGGCGAGACGCACACGCCGCGCCGCATCCTCGCCGCGGTCGAGCGCTTCCGCTGCTTCCCAGACGAGCAGCCGCGCGCCGTCGATCTCGATCGCCATGTCGGCGAGCTTGAAGGCGATCGCCTGACGGGTCGCGATCGGCTGCCCGAAGGTCTCGCGCTGTTTGGCATAGTCGCGGGCGACTTCGAAGGCGGCGCGGGCGGTTCCGATCGCCGTCGCGGCGATCGCGATGCGGGCGCGCTGGATCAGGCGGCGCAGATCCGCGTCCGACGCATCGAGTCGGGCCTCGGCGGGCGCGCGAACGCCCTCGAGCGCGAGCTCGACCGTCGGGAGTCCGCATAACCCCATGTTCTGCTCGGGCGTGGCGACGAGGCCCTTCGCATCCCGCGCCAGCACGAAGGCCGAGAGGGCGTCGGCCTCTGCGGCGACGACGACCACGTGTCGGCCCCCGGCGAGCCAGGGCACGAGGCATTTGCGGCCGTCGAGGACGTAGGCGTCGCCGTCGCGCTTGGCGGTCGTGTGGGGATGGAAGACGTCGAAGTCGAAGCGGGGCTCGACGATCGCGAGCGAGCCCGGGATGAACGCGGGGCCGAGCAGTCCCGAGAGGATCGACTTCCGGAGTCCTGCCGAACCGTGGTCCGCGACGGGGAACCCGACCAGACCGGGCGACAGGATCGCGAAGGCGAGGGCCATGTCCCCCCAACCGAGCTCCTCGGCGATCAGGGCTCCGGTCAGGGCCGAACGGGCTCCGCCGCCCCCCTCGGATTCAGGCAGACCGTTGGCGACGAGCCCCAGCTCATGGGCCATCGCGAGCAGCTCGGTCGGGGGTTTCCCCGATTCGTCCGTCTCGCGGCTGCGGGGGCGGATCTCGTTCTCGGCGAACTGGTGCACCGTCTCGATGATGAGCGCCTGGTCTTCGCTCGGCTCGAAGTCGATCATGGCGTTTCTCCGGACGAGCGGTGTCAGGCGTGAACGCGCGGGATGCTGCGCACTGGGATTTCGAGCGTATCAACTCGATCCTTGGCTCGCTTCGCACGCGGGCGCGAACAGCAGGCTTTCGATGCGAACTCTCGTTCAGGAATCGTTCAGGAATCGTGCAGCAATCGGGTCGACGCCCGATCACTCTTCCGGTCGATCCCTGCAACCATTCGCTGCGCGCTCGTCGTTCGCTCGGCCACCATACTCCTCGCCGAAACCACCTCCCGCGTCGAAACGCACCGCCGCATTCGATCTGGTTCGACCCGGGAGTCCACGCAACGCGCGCGCCGAACACCGCGACCGGCAAGGGTCGCGGCGGATCGTGTCGTTTGCCGAGAGGCCGCGTCTCGCTCTTATGTCGGAAAAGCACGAATCGCACGAATCGCATGAATCGATGCCCGAGTCACAGCTCGATTCCCGACCCGACCGAAATCGTTCCGCCCGTTCCTCGCTGGTCTTCGGCCTGGTCACGGCCGCCCTGGCGACGGCCGTCGTCTTCTGGTCCGGCTGGCCGACATCGGGCGAAGGCATGGCGAATGCCTCTCCGAATGGAGGGGGTGGGAATGTCCA
>JANMTD010000419.1:0-15282 GCA_031390075.1 Deltaproteobacteria bacterium
GCCTCCGCCTCGGCCTGATGGTCACGGGCAATCCCTACCGCCATCCGGCCGTGCTCGCCAACATGGCGGCGAGCTTCGACGTCGTCTCGGGCGGCCGCCTCGATCTCGGCCTCGGTGCCGGCTGGAACGAGGAAGAGGCGCGCGCCTACGGAATCCCGCTCCTGCCCTTCAAGCAGCGCTTCGACCAGTTCGACGAGGCCTGCCAGATCGTGCACGCGCTCCTGACCCAGGAGACGACGACGTTTCGCGGCGTGCACTACCAGCTCGAGAATGCACGCTGCGAGCCGAAGCCGCTACAGCGCCCGAGGCCGCCCTTCCTGATCGGCGGCCAGGGCGAGAAGCGCACGCTCCGCATCGCCGCAAAATACGCCGACGACTGGAACTTCCCGGGCGGCACGCCGGAACAGTTCGCCCACAAGGTCCGCGTCCTCCACAACCACTGCGCCGCGGTCGGTCGCGACCCGGCCGAGATCGCGCTGTCGACCCACGTCTTCGCGGGTCCGGACGTGGCCGCGACGGCGGCCTCCGCCGCGAGCTTTGCCGCCGCGGGGGCGACGCACCTCTGCCTGTACTTCTTCGACAACCGGGATCCGGAGCTGCTCGGACGGAGTGCGGAGGCGGTCCTCGCGGCGCTGCACTAGAGCAATTCGCCAGCCCGCGACCGCTTCAGCCGATCCGGCGACGTCAGCGCTCGGGCCTTCGCGCCAGCATCGCCCGCACGGCAAAAGGCGTCGCGACCCCGCGCCCCGCCTCCCCTGCCATCGCGACGATCTCCGCGACCTGCTCTGCATTCGTCAGCACGCGCCCTGCGTAGCGCGGCGAGTCGCCGACACCGACCCGGACATGCCCCCCGTTCTCGACTGCATAACGGCAGAGCTGCACGAAGTTCGTCGACCCACCCTCGACGAAGACCATCCAGCGGTAGGCCACGTCCGCCGGAATCATCCCCTCGGTCATCAGCTGGAGGCCCCGGACGGAGGGCGGCACGCCAAAGACGTGCTTCTCGCTCATCGTGATCTTGAAAAAGAGGGGATCCTGCACGAGGCCCATATCGCGGTAGGCGAGGACGTGGCGGATCTGGCCGGGCTCGCGGACGGTGAAGCTGAACTGGATCCCGTGGCGCTTGGCGAGCTCGAAGAAGTACTGGACCTCCGTGTGGGTCACGGACAGGACGTAGTCCCAACCGAGCTGCTTTGCCTTCGGGTCGTAGTCGGCGTAGTTGACGGCGCCGGGGTCGATCGTCGCGAAGTCGAGGCGGCATTCGGGATCCGAGGCCAGCTCCGCCAGATGGGCGAAGCGCGCCTCGGGCGTCGGCGAGGCGCCGTAGGTCGGATAGACGATCACGTCGGGATTCGCACGACGGAGGCCGCGGAGGATCCGGCGGTAGACCTCGGTGCCCGGGTGCAGCAGGTCCCCGGTCGTCTCGTCGCGGGCGTGGAAATGCAGGATCGCAGCACCGGCCGCCGCCGCGGCGAGCCCGTCCGCGACGATCTCGTCGACGGAGAGGGGCACATGGGGATTCTCGCGCTTCGTGACCTGTTCGTTGAGCGCGCACTCGATGATGAGATCTTCCATCCGTCCTCCTCGCGAGACAGCTATTGCGCCCCCTCCCGTTTCACGAGCCGATTGCCCGCGAAGGACCCGATCCAGAGCGCGCCGTCGAGCTCGACGGCGATCGAAGCCGCGCCCAGGGCGGTCGCGGGATCGTCGTCGACGAGCGGCGAGACGGTCATCGTCACCGGATCGATCGCGACGACGACCGACGGCAGGGCGCAGGTCCCCTCCTCGAGCGAAGCGCAGGCCGGCACGTCGAGGATACTCGCGCGCTGGCCCGCCACGAGGAGCTGGCCTCGCGCCGACCAGGCGAGATTGTCGGGCGAGAAATCGAGCTCGACCGTCTGCCGGTCGCTGCCATCGGGCTCGAGGCGCACGATCCGGTGGCCCGACCATTCGGCGATGAAGAAGGTGCCGTCGGGCTCGACTTCGACGCCGTTGGGTGCCTTTCCCGCGCTGTTCGGGACCTCGGCCCAGGTGCGCGCCGTCGGCGAATAACGGAGCAGCGCGCCCGTGTCCATTCCGAGCAGCAGCTTCGCGATGCCGAGCCACTGCGGTCGCTCGACCATCTTCGTGGCGGCGAAACCACCGTCGGACAGCGCCACGACGTCGTTCGCGCTCGCATCGGCGGGCAGCGGTGTACAGGATTTCCACGTCAGCGCCGGCGCCCCGCCCGCGGCGCTCATCTCGAACTCCTCGATCGCTTCCCGGCGGCCGTGGTTCACGACGAGGAGCCGCGTCAGCGCGACGTCGATCCCGTGCGGTGCGAAATCCGCGATCGGAGGCGGTACGCCCGCGGCACAACCGCCGTCCTCCGCGTCGCCGCTCGCCGCCGCGAGGTCGGCCTCCGGGCTCGCGCCCGGGAGCGTCGCGAGGGCGTTGAGGCGCGGGGGATAGAGCGGCAGGAATCGGCGGCTCTCCGGGTGGTATGCGAGGAGGCTCCCCGGTGTCGTCTTGCTCGGCATCTGGCTCACGATGAGCCAGTGCCCCACGACGGCGAGATCCTCGGGCGCCTGGAAACGGCAGATCGGGATGAGGTCGTTCTTCGGAAGGCAGTCGAGCGGCGGCAGACTCCCGTCGCAAGCGAACAGGGACACGATCGCGACGAGAAGAAGACCGGGACCCGACCGGGCCCACGCCGCCCCGATTCGTCGGTCTCGTAATTCGTCCAGCTCCGTCATGCGATCGATCCCCCGTGCGCCGTCATCCGCCCATCCGTCCGCGCGGTCGCAGTCTCGCGCAGGACGATCCCGCCGGCGATCGATCAGAGGTCGATCGACGCAGAATGCGTGCCGAATCCTGCACATTCCGCGGGCAGGCTGCCCAGCCAATGAGCAATGCCCACGAGCCGTTTTTGGCCGCCGGACATCGGGCCACTCCGACGGGCGTCGGGAAACCTGCCTGGATTCGTTCTCAGGCCCGATTCGGCGCGCCGCCCTCGCATTGAGAACCTGCCCCGCGTTTGGCACAGTCGTTGCTCCGCGATTCGGCGGCTCCCAAGCCAACTCATCTCAATCCACCGAATGGAGATCCCCCGAAAATGGGCACGAAGGCGAAGCTCGAATACATCTGGCTCGACGGCTCCAAGCCGACCCAGGGCCTGCGCAGCAAGACGAAGGTCGTCGAGGACTTCAGTGGCAAGCTGAAGGACGTTCCCGTCTGGTCGTTCGACGGCTCGTCGACCGAGCAGGCGCCGGGTGGGTCCTCGGACCTGTTGCTGAAGCCGGTGGCCGTCTTCACGGATCCCGGCCGCAAGCACGGCTACCTCGTGATGACCGAGGTGATGAACGCGAATGGCACCCCCCATTCCACCAACGGCCGAGCCACGATCAACGATTCCGACGACGATTTCTGGTTCGGCTTCGAGCAGGAATACTGCATCTGGGACAATGAGACGAGCAAGCCGATCGGCTTCCCGGCCGGTGGCTTCCCCGGCCCCCAGGGTCCGTACTACTGCTCGGTCGGCGCCGGGAAGGCGGTGGGCCGCGAGATCGTCGAAGAGCATCTCGATACCTGTCTCGACGCGGGGCTGAGCGTCGAGGGCATCAATGCCGAGGTGCTGTGCGGCCAGTGGGAGTACCAGGTCTTCGCGAAGGGCGCGGCGCGCGCCGGCGATGAAGCCTGGGTCGCCCGCTATCTGCTCGAGCGCGTGGCGGAGCGCTACGGCTACTCGATCAACTGGGCGCCGAAGCCGATCAAGGGCGATTGGAACGGCTCGGGCATGCACGCGAACTTCTCGAACGAGCTGCTCCGCACCTGTGGCAGCCAGGCCGTCTACGACCAGGTCTGCAAGGCCTTTGAGCCGGTGATCCAGGAGCACATCGCGGTGTACGGCGCCGACAACAACCAGCGCCTCACGGGTGCCCATGAGACGCAGTCGATCGACAAGTTCAGCTACGGCGTGTCGGATCGCGGCGCTTCGATCCGGATCCCGATCGCGACGGTCGACAAGGGTTGGAAGGGCTGGCTCGAAGATCGACGCCCCGCCTCGAATGCCGACCCCTACAAGGTCGCCAGCGTCATCGTGAAGACGGTCAAGGGGGCCTGCGCCAAGATCAAGGCGTAGTCCCGGCGGTGGAATGAGAGAGGGCGTCCGGACCGCGAGTCCGGGCGCCCAGCTCTTTTCTGGGGAATGCTGTCCCTCGACTCGAGCGAGGGGACCCGCATGCGAATCCTCGTCACCGGCGGAACCGGCTTCATCGGCTCGCATACCGTCCGCGCACTGCTTGCCGCCGGCCACGACGTCAAGCTCCTCGTGCGCGACGAGGCCAAGGCCCGCCGCCTCTGGCAAACCACGCCGCGGGCCCTCGAGGACCTCGTCGTCGGCTCGCTCGTCTCCGGTCCCGACAGCGTGCATGCGCTCCGCGACTGCGACGCCCTCGTCCACACGGCCGCCCCCGTGGCGCTGGCGGCCTCCGTCTCCGAGGCGCGCCGCGTCGCCCGCGAGAACGTCCGCGCGATTCGCCGCCTGATCGAACGCGCCCTCGAGGACGGCATCCGCCGCATCGTCCACCTCTCGTCGACGACCGTCTTCGACACCCAGGGCCTCGAAATCGCCGACGAAACAGCGCCCCTCAACGAGCACGGCGACGCCTACGCCCGCTCGAAGGTCGCCCCCGAGCAGCATCTGCGCGCCCTCCAGGACCAGGGCGCTCCGATCGCGATCACCTATCCCCCCGGCGTCATCGGCCCGGGCGATCCCGGCCTGTCGGAGGGCGTGAAGGGGATCCAGATGCTGATGAATAACGGCGTCATGATCACCAGCTCGGGACTGCAGACGGTCGACGTCCGCGACCTCGCCGCCGTCCACGTCGCCCTGGTCGAGCGCGAGCCGAAAGCCGGTCGCTTCATCACCGCCGCGGAGTACCTGCCGTGGAGCGAGTTCGCGGAGCGCCTCGACCAGGCCGCCGGCGTCCGGCTCCAGCGCTTCGAGCTGCCCGGTCGGGCGATCCGGCTGGCCGGTCGCGTCGGCGACCAGCTCCGCCGCTTCGCCGGCGCCGAGATCGACCCGATCGTCTCCCGCGAAGCCTCGCGCTTCGCGACCCAGTGGGTCGCCTTCGATGCCAGTCGGACGACGAAGGAGCTGGGCGTCGGGTTTCGACCGCCGCTCGATTCGCTCCAGGACACGGTGCGCTGGCTCGCCGAGGCGGGCCACATCGATGCGGCGAAGGCGCTCCGGTTCACGCATCCGGGGCGCGGTCGACGTTAGGTGGCTGGCGGGCCCCGCGCGCCTTCTGGCCGCGGCGCCTCCCATGCGTCACTCTATGCGTACCCAAACGGAGGCCCTGCCATGCATCGCTCGAGGATCGTCCTGCTTCGCGCCCTCACGGCCCTGCTGCTCGCGTCGTTCCTGGGCACGGCCGCCTGCAAGCACCCCGCGCCCGTCGGACCTGAGGCCACGAACCTCACGGTCGGAAAGGTCCAGGGCGAGATCAAGGTCGGCATGTCCGCCGCCTCGGTCGCCGAGATCCTGGGCTCGCCGAACATCGTCACGACCGACGAAGAGCGCCGCGAAGTCTGGATCTACGACAAGGTCTCGTCGGAGAGCGTCGACACGTCGAACTCGTTCGGCGGCACGATCATCATCCTCGGCGGCTCGACCAGCCAGCGCGAGCGCAGCAAGACGCAGAAGACCCTCACGATCATCATCAAGTACGACGAGAACAAGCTGGTCCGGGACTTTGCGTACAACTCCTCACAGTTCTAGGGCTAGCCGTCCCAGGACTCACGGCCCGAGGACTCGCGGCGACAGCGCCGGGTCTGGGCCGCGGTCGGCAGTTTCGCCGCGAGGTCTCGTGGCGCTCCTGTGCATCGGCATGACGGCAGTGGGATGTTATTCACCCCCCGAGACGACGCCAATCGAGCTCTTCGCCCTGACGCCGGAGAGCGCGGCCCACAAGGCCAACCAGACCCGCCAGTTCGAGACGCCGAACTCCGACGAGCTGCTGTCGGCCTCCGCCGCCGTGCTCCAGGACCTGGGATTCCAGGTCACCGAGGCGGATCGAGCGCTCGGGTTCCTGCGCGCCGCCAAGGAGCGCAGCGCGCGCGAGCGGGGACAGGAGGTGCAGCAGGGGATCGTCGCGTTCCTCACTACCCTGCTGTCCGTATTGGCCGCCGTCGGGGGGGCGGGCGCGAACACGATGGTCGTCCTGCCGGTCGACCTGCACCAACAGATCGACGCTTCGCTCACGACGCGACCCATCGACGCGAACGACACGAAGCAGGAAGTTCGAATCGTCTTCTACCGGCTCGTTTGGAAGGGCCAGGGCTCGTCCGGGAACCAGACGATCCTGCCCGGCGAGCAGCGGATGGAGATGATTCGCGATGCCGAGATCTACCAGCAGTTCTACGCGCGTCTCTCGAAGGCCGTATTCCTCGAGGCACAACGAATCTGAGGAGACGCTCCGGATGACTGCAAAATCGCTTCGGATGTGCGCTTGGCTCGCCGCGGTCGTGATCAGTGTCGGCGCCTGCGCCACGGCACCCCCGGAGCCGCCGGGACCGCTGCTCGCGCCGACCGAGGAGCAGATGAAGCTCCGGAACATGCAGACCCGGAGCTTCGACGTCACCGATCGCATGGTCGCGATGCGGGGCGTCATCTCGGCGCTCCAGGACCTCGGCTTCATCATCGAGCGCGCGAACGAGCCGCTCGGACTCGTGACGGGCGCCCGCTTTGCCGAGCCCAATTTCTACGACGTCGTCGGCATCACGGTCACCGTTCGAACCCTGAACGAGAAGCAGACCACGATCCGAGCGAACGCGATCTTCAACAATCAACCGATCACCGATCCCGAGGTCTATCGCAACTTCTTCGCGACCCTCGAACGCTCGCTGTTCATCGGAAGGAACTGAGTCGTGGCAGGGCACCATCCCGGGTCCCGCCCGACGATCCGTGCCGACCGCACGGCGCCCGCCTCCGTCGCCGGGATGCTCGGCTGCGGGTTGCTCCTGGGGGTCGTTTTCGGCTGCGGCTACCACGAGCGCCACGAGCTCATGAGCGACTCGACGAATCAGATCTGGCTGTCCGAGGAGAGCCAGGTCAAGGTGCGCAACGCCCAGAGTCGCGTCTTCGACACGACCGACAAGATCGCGATGCTCGAGGCGATCGTCGCGACATTGCAGGACATCGGCTTCCAGATCGAGGTGCTCGACGAGACGCTGGGAATCGTGTCGGCCAAACGATTCCTCGACCTCGAGCGACCTGCCGACGCCCTGCTCCCGACCTATCTCCTCTACGACGAAGAGAGCCTGGTCGTGATGAACCGCAACTACCGGAGCTGGGGTCCATTTCAACGGCGAAGCGATCTGGTGCGGCTGACCGTGACCGTGCGTCCGAGGAACGAGGTGCAGCTGATCGTCCGCGCCTCGGCCCAGTACTACCTGCGGCCGGTGGAGGAGCCGGAGGCCTACCAGCCGTTCTACGCCGCCCTCGAGAAGACCCTGCTCGCGGAGCGGATGACCCGGTAGAGTCGAAGGGATGCAGATCCGCACCCTCTGCCGCAGCTGCTCCGCCGCCTGCGGCATCGTCGTCGAGGTCGAGCGCGACGGCGAACGCGTCGTGAGCGTCCGCGGCGATCCGCAGAACCCGCGCTCCCGCGGCTACATCTGTCCGAAGGGCGCCTCGCTGGCCGAGTTCCACCACCGCGAAGGCCGTCTCGAGCATCCGCGGCTCCGCGGCCGCCGCGCGAGCTGGCGCGAAATTCTCGACGACCTCGGCGCCGCCCTCGCCGGTCTGCGAAGCACGCACGGCTCCGACTCGATCGCGCTCTACCAGGGGACGGGCGCCGTCTCCGACAGCCTCGCCCTCCCCGCCATCCAGCGCTTCGTCTCGGGTCTCGGGACGCCGCAGTTCTACACCGCCGCCACGGTCGACGTCGCGCCGGCGTTGCGCGCCGCCGAGATGGTCTGCGGCTTCTTTCATCCCTGGCCCGTCTGGGTGCCCGAGGATCCCCAGGGCCGACTCGCGATCCTGATCGGCTGGAACCCCGCCCTGACCCACGGCTACCTCACGCTGCTTCCGAACCCGACCGAGCGCGTGCGCGACTATCGCCGTCGCGGTGGCGCGGTCTGGGTTGTCGATCCGCGCCACACGCGCACGGCACAGCTCGCCGATCGCCACCTCGCCCCGCGCCCCGGTACCGACGCGATCCTGCTCGCCTGGCTCGTGCGCCAGGCGATCGCCGCGACCGAGGCGACGGGGACGGCGGCCGCGGCGAAAGCCCGAGAAAATTTCCAACGCCTCACGCGCGCCGAAGACCGCGTTGCCCTGACCCGCGCGCTCGCCGATCTCACGCTGGCCCATGTGAGTGCCGAGACGGGCCTCGCCGCCCGCGACCTCGAGGACCTCGTCGCCGCGATCCAGCGCGCCGGCCGTATCAACGTCGTCGCTGCGACGGGCGTGACCCTCGGCCGGGACGGGTTGCTCTGCGAATGGCTCCGCTGGGCGCTGCTGATCGTGACGGATTCCCTCGACCAGCAGGGCGGCATGTGGTTCAACCCGGGCGTGCTGACACGCTACGAGGAGACGGGCCTCTTCGGGGCGCCGGCACCGCACGAGGGTCGCGTCGCCCCGGGCCCCCGCTCGCGGCCCGAGCTGTCGCGCATCCTCGACCAAAATCCCTGTGTCGCCCTCGTCGACGAGATCGAGGCGGGCCATGTCCGCGCCCTCTTCGTCGCCGGCTCGAGTCCCCTCTCCGCGTTTCCCGAGCCCGCGCGCATGCGAAGGGCCCTCGCCCGCCTCGACGTGCTCGTCACCCTCGACATCCTCGAGACGCCGCTCACGGCGATCGCGACCCATGTCCTGCCGACCACCGGCCAGCTCGAGCGCGCGGATCTCGTGATCGAGACCCAGGCGGCCTACGCGCCCGCGGCGGTCGCCCCCGTCGCCGAGCGCAAGCCCATGTGGTGGATCCTGGCGGAGCTCGGACGGCGTCTCGGTCTCGACGTATTAGGCGATGGCCTCGATCCCGCGACGGCGAGCGACGAGGCGCTTGTGCGGCGGATGGCGGCGACGGCGCGCGGCGGGCCGGATGCGCTGCTCGCGGCAGGATCCGACGGGATCGATCCGCCGCGGGTCTACGGCTGGGTCCGCGAGCGAGCGCTTCCCGACGGCCGCTTCCGGCTCGTCCCGCCCGGGCTCCTCGATCGCCTGCGCGAGCGACTCGCGCGACCGCGCAGCGACGCGCCCTTCGTCCTCGTCTCGTCGCGACAGCTGACCCGCACGAACTCGACGCCCTACATGTCTCCCGCGAAATCCCGCGACGAGCCATCCCTGCATCTCCATCCGGACGATGCGGCGGAAATCGGCGTGGAAGCCGGATGCCGGGTCGAGGTGGCGAGTGCGGCCGGCTCGCTCGAGGCCGTGCTCGTCTTGGACCGGGACCTGCGGCGTGGCGTCGTCTCCGTAGCCCCGGGCTGGCTCGACACGAACGTCGGCCAGCTGACTTCAACGCATCTCGAAATCGATCTATTGACCGGGCAGCCGCCGATGACGGCGATCCCCGTGCGACTGACGCGAGTGGCGACGAGCGGATCGCGATGAGGACGCCCGGCGCCTCGGATCAGGCGTCCATCGTCTTCTCGTAGTCCCAGTAGGCCTTGAGCGAGACGAGCTTCCCTTCGCCGTTCACGCGGTAGACGAATACACCCTCCGCTCCGATCTCCCGGCCGTCGGGCATGCGGTTGAAGATCGTGCCGATGTTCGCGATCTCGTCGCCGCAGACGATCGCGCGCTCGATCGCGAAGCGGACGGAGCCCGGGGCGATGATCAGGTCCCAGAAGGCGCCGATCGCAGCGTGGCCGCGATGGCCGCGGCCCGTCGGGTCGAGGGGCGACGGCCCGACCGGATCCTCGACGAGGGCATCCGGTGCGAAGTTCGCGACGAAGGCCTCGCGGTCGCGGGACTGGACGGCCTTCACGTGGCGGGCGAAGGCGAGTGCGGCGGGGGCGTTCGACATCGTGATTCCTCTAGACATATCCATGCTCGCGCCCGACCCGCAGATACTCCGCGGTCAGATCCGTCTCCGACACCTGGTAACGCCGCAGAGTCCGCGGAACATCGTTCGGGATGGGCCGTGCATGCTGGACCGTCAGGTTGTCCCACATCACGAGATCGTGGGGCTGCCACGCGTGCGCGTAGACCTTTTCGGGTGAATAGAGCTCGGCGTAGACCTCGGCGAGGACCTCGTCGCTCTCTTCGCGGGACATGCCGTGGATCCGGTCCGTGTGCTGCAGGCAGAGGAATAACGTCTCGACGCCATAGCTGTTGCGCAAGATTGCAGGGTGGCGCGTCCAGTAGTGATCGGGCCCCCAGCCGGGCTCGCCGCGGGCGATGATCGGCTCGGGCTCCCGTGAGCGCACGCCCGGGGCATCGGGGCGGAAGAGAAAACAGGCATGGGAAGCGACGCTCGCCCGCAGGCTCTCGACGAGCGCGGGTGGCAACCGCTCGAGCACCTTCGACGAGCTGGCGAACAGGGTCGGTGTCGCCCCAGGCGCCACGACCTCGCCGTACATCGAGATCGCCGGGATCGGGGCGACGTCGTAGGCGTAGTCGTAATGAAAGACGAGCTCCCCCGGCGGCGCCGTCGAGCGGTCGTGCTGGTTCGTGACCTCCATTCGCATCGGACGTCCGGAGGGATCGGGCTCGACCCGCCCGAGGACCTCGAGCAGCGCGATCTGTCTTTCGGGTGAGATCTCGCCCTCGCGAACGACGAGCAGACCGTGCTGCGCGAAGAGCCGTCGCAGCTCGACCTTCTCGTCGAGGGCCTTCTCACCTCTGAAGAGCGGCCCCGCGCCCGAAAGCTCGAGCCGCGCGCCGAAAGGCGCATCGAGATCGACTGCTCGCATGGACACCTCCCGACCGCGCTTCCCATCCCGACACGGGCGGGTGGGCGCACGAGATCGAGTCGCTAGGATTGCACTCCCCACCCCGAGGAGCGAGCCGACTCATGAACAAAGAGAACGAAGAACTTCCCGCGATGATCGCAGCCCGCGCCTCGTGGCGCTTTGTGCAGGCGAAGGACAAGGCCGGTTGGCTCTCCCTGATGGCCGACGACGTCTGCATCGAAGACCCGATCGGCGTTGCCCCGACGAACCCGAGCGGCCAGGGTGTTCGCGGCAAGGCGGAGGTCTCCGACTTCTGGGAGAAGAACATCGCGCCCTCCGAGGTCCGGATCGAGACCCACGGCTCGCGGACCGCGGGCACGGAATCGGCCCACGAGCTGACGCTCCACAACGCCTTCCCGAACGGTGTGCGCGCGAGCGTGCGGGGCTATTTCGTCTACCGCGTGAATGAGCAGGGACTGCTCACGAACCTGCGCGGCTACTGGGACATGCAGGACATGAAGATCACCGATTCGAAGAAGGCGAAGGGAGACGGAGCATGAGCCATTCGGAGCGGCGCAAGCGGGGCGTCGAGATGCTCAACGAGGTCTACGCGGGGGATGTGACCGCGCCGCCCGAGGGCAACGTCTTCACGGACGTCATGCTCGAGCAGGTCTTCGCCGAGGTCTGGTCGCGGGACGTGCTCTCGATTCGCGACCGGCGGCTCCTGCTACTCGGCATCATCGCCGAGAAGGGCGAGCCGATGACGTTCGGCATCCAGGTCAAGGCGGCGTTGAAGCGCGGCGAGCTGACGCCCGCCGAGGTCCGCGAGCTGCTGCTCATGATCGCGCAGTACGCGGGCTATCCGCGGGCGGCGGCGATCGTCGGCATCGTCGAGCAGAAGATCGCCGAGGTCGAGCAGGAGAAGAAGGCCAAGGGAAACAAGCCATGACCGAGCTCCTGTCGGGCGTCGTGACCGTGGCGCTCCACGATCACGTCGCGGACGTCCGCTTGAATCGCCCGGACAAGATGAACGCCGTCGATCCGTCGATGTGGAAGGCGCTGTCCGAGGCGGGCGAGCTGCTGGCGAAGACGAAGGGCGTGCGAGCCGTCGTCCTCTCGGGCAACGGCCGCGCCTTCTGCGCCGGGCTCGACATGGCGACTTTTCAGTCGATGAGCCAGATGGTGGGCGCCGCCGCTCAGCCCGACCTCTCGACGCAGGTCGGCGACGCGCCGAATGCTCACCCGGGGAATCTGTTCCAGCGCGCTGCGCTCGTCTGGAAGCGGCTCCCGGTGCCGGTGATCGCCGCACTCCACGGCGTAGCCTTCGGTGCCGGGGCCCAGATCGCCCTCGGCGCCGACATCCGGATCGCCGGGCCCGATCTGCGCTTCTCGATTCTCGAGATCAAATGGGGCCTGATCCCCGACGTCGGGATCAGTCAGACGCTGCGCGACCTCGTTCCCCTCGACGTGGCCAAGGAGCTGACCTTCACCGGCCGCATCGTCCAGGCCGAGGAAGCCCGTGCACTCGGCCTCGTGACCCGGATCGCCGAGGACCCGCTCGAGCATGCGCTGTCCCTGGCCCGCGAGATCGCGTCGAAGTCGCCCGACGCGATCCGCCGCGGCAAGCAGCTCCTCGACGAATCCTGGCACGCCGACGAAGCGACGGGGCTCGCCCTCGAAGCCAAGCTCCAGGGACGCCTGATCGGCAGCCCGAACCAGCTCGAGTCGATCCGCGCCAACTTCGAGAAACGCGAGCCGAAATTCCAGGATCCCGACTGCTAGGCGCGTCCCGGCGTGTCGCGAACGCCCGCGACGTCGGCCATCAGGTCGAACACCTCTTCCTGCTCGGTTCGGATCGTGACGCCCGTGTACGGCATCTTCTCCCACTGCTTGCGCCAGCGGTCCTTGATCCGCGCCACGTCGCCGAAGAGTCCACCCTCGTCGATGTAGTCGTCGGGGACGGCGGCGATCGCCTCGTCCCGACGCCCGGCCTGGAAGAGCTCGGTGATCCGCTCGGCGGCCTCGCCCCAACCTTCCCGGTGCATGCGCTTGTTGTGGAAGTTGAGCTTCGGATGTCCCATGCCGCCGACGTAGAGGGCGACGAAGGCCTTGCTGGCCTGTAGCGCCGCCTTGACGTCGTTCGTGAGCGTGACCGTGATCCCGCCCTGGATCTCGAAGTCGGCATAACCCTTGCCACCGCCCGCCCGGGCGAAGCCCTCCTCGAACCATTTCTTGAAGGTCCCGACGTTGCCCGGCCGCATGCCGAAGGCGAGCCAGCCGTCGGCGATCTCGGCCGTCATGCGGACCATCTCGGGCGCGCCGGTGCCGAGCCAGATCCGCGGCTTCTTCTCGAAATGCAGGATCGACTTCAGCGGCTTGCCCATGCCCGAGCTGCCCGGTCCGTCGTACGGGAGTCGGATCTCCTTGCCCGCGTGGGAGACGGGCCCTTCGCGGGCGAAGATCTTCTTCATGATCGTGACGTAGTCGCGGAGCCGCTCCTTCGGATTGCCCCACGGCGTCCCGTACCAGCCCTCGACGATCTGCGGCCCCGAGAGACCCAGGCCCCCGATCACGCGCCCTCCCCCGGCCAGCGCATCGAGGGTCCCGAGCTGCATCGCCGTCATCGTCGGCGTCCGCGCGCCGACCTGGATCACGCCGGTCCCGAGGCGGATCCGCTTCGTG
This sequence comes from Deltaproteobacteria bacterium, assembly GCA_031390075.1. Classification (GTDB taxonomy): domain Bacteria; phylum Myxococcota_A; class UBA9160; order UBA9160; family UBA4427; genus UBA4427. Next base: position 13,561 of record JANMTD010000419.1, read on the forward strand.
TGCGCGGCGATGAAGGCGAGCGGCGTGATCGCGTCGGAGCCGTAGGCCTCGGCCGTCCAGACCGAGTCGTAGCCCAGCGCCTCGAGCCGCTTGATGCGCTCGATCGGAATCGCGACTGAGCGTCCGGCGTATTCGACTGCGAGTCCCAGCTTCATTTCGCTTCTCCTTCAAGTTCTTCGAGTCGAACGTAACCCGCGCCCGTGCGTTACGCTCCGCCGCGCCCCGATCGTTCCCGCCAACCGAATCGCCGTCGCGCGGTCGTACCCGAGGAGTCCCGATGCCGAGCTACACCGCCGAAGAGCAGCGCAACATCGACGCCACCCACCGCCTCTTCGATACGAACAACCGCGAGGACAAGAGCCTGCTGTTCAGCGAAGACGCCGTCTGGTGGAACGGCCTGCCCTTCGTCGGCGCCGGCGGACAGACCGAGCACAAGGGACGCGACACGATCCGCGGCATCCTGACGGGCTCGACGAGCGGCCCCTCGGCGCGCAAGACCGATTCCGGCGTCGACGCCTACGACGTCTCGACGATCCGCAACGAGGACGTCGTGCTGCTCGCCGACGGCGACTACGTCGTCCGCCAGCACACGATGTACGCCAAGACCCATCGCGGTCAGGACTACACCAACGTCTACTGCTTCGTCTTCCGCTTCGATTCGACGGGCCAGATCAAGTACCTGACCGAGCACTGGAATACCTGGCACGCCCACAACATCCTCTTCAACAACTTCAAGCTCGAGCCGGCCCACCCGACGCGCTGAGGATCACGCGCTCGAAGCGGCTCACCGTCGAGGACCTGGTCTGGAATCGCAACATCAAGCTCCGCCGCATCGGCCCCCAGGCCACTCGAGATCCGCATGAGGACGATCGATGCCCGAATCTCATGATCGGCGAGCCACCTGGAAGCCGGCGAAGCGGCCGGAGTGGCTCGCCAGGTTGAACGCGCTCGCCCTCCATCTCGACGACAGGGCGATGGTGCCGCTCGACGAGGCGTCGCTGCTCTCCGAGGCGATGCGAAGCACGGGCCTCGAAGATTTCGGCGACGACGATTGGCGCCAGCATTTCCGCACGCTGATCCAGCTGATCGAAGAAGAGGCCAGGCTCCATTTCTTCGGCCGGATTCTCACGCGCTCCGATTTCCTGATCTATCTCGCGGCGCGCCTGCGGATCGTCGACGCCTGCAAGACGCATCCCGAGATCGAGGCCGGGGAGGTCAAGGAGCCCGTATTCGTGCTGGGTCTCGGCCGATCCGGGACAACGATTCTCCAGGACGTGCTGTCGCGCGACCCGCAATTCCGTTCCGTGAGGAAATGGGAAGCACTGTTTCCGTGGCCCGCGCCGGAGGCCGCGACCTACGCGAACGATCCGAGGATCGCCCGGGCCCAGGCAATTACGGACATCCATCACGCGGCGACGCCCGAGGTGCGCGCCATGCACGACGCGGACGGCGACCAGCCGGTCGAAGACACCGAGTTCACCTACCCCGCTTTCATGTCGGAGGTCTGGACCTGGGTCTTCAAGATCCCGTCCTGGGAGGCGTATTTCGCGGCGCAGGATCTCGACCACCATTTCGCGTGGCACAAGAAGACCCTGAAGTTCCTGCAGTGGCGGCACCATAAGCCCCACTGGCTGCTGAAGAACCCGACCCACCTGCCGCGCATTCCGCAATTGCTGCGCCACTACCCCGACGCAAAATTCATCTTCACCCACCGCGACCCGA
>JANMTD010000437.1:0-13874 GCA_031390075.1 Deltaproteobacteria bacterium
TCAGGACCTTCTCTGCCGGGATCTCGAGCTTCTGCGCGACAGCCTCGTTGATGCGCAGGTTCGCCTGGTGGAAGAGGAAGAGGTCGACCTCGTCGAGCTTCACGCTCGCGGCGTGGAGCGTCTCCATCAGGACCTCGGGCATCCGGGTCACGGCGTGCTTGAAGACGAAGCGGCCGTCCATCTGCGGGTAGATCCGGCGGTCGTCGATCATCTGATGAGAGATGCGCTCCGGTGCGGCACTGCTCGGCGCCTCGATCCAGAGCCGCCGCGCGTGCTTGCCCTCGGCGTGCAGGCGGATCGCGAGCACACCGCTCCCGGCCGCCTCATCGACCGCCTCGAGCACGACCGCCCCCGCCCCATCGCCGAAGATGACCGTCACGTCGCGCCCGGCGGTGCTCACGTCGAGCCCCGTCGAATGGACCTCGCAGCCGACGACGAGCACCCGCCGATAGCGTCCCGCGACGATCAGCGCGTCCGCCATCTGGAGTCCGTAGAGAAAGCCGCTGCACTGTGCCCGCAGGTCGATGCACGGGATCTCGCCCGCATCGATCGCCTCGTGCAGGAAGAACGAGGTCCCCGGAAAATCGTGCTCCGCCGAGAGCGTCGCGAGCAGGATGCAGTCGAGATCGCGGACCTCGAGGTCGGCGTCGGCGAGGGCCTCGAGGGTCGCCGCGCGGGCGAGGTCCGAGGGCTTCTGCCCGGGCTCGATCCAGCGCCGCTCGCGGATGCCCGTGCGCTGCTCGATCCATTCCTCGCTCGTGTCCATCCACTGCGTGAGGTCGGCGTTGGTGACGACGCGATCCGGCACGCTCATGCCGGTACCAGCGATGCGAGAACGAGCGGACATGGAACACCCCCCGATTCGGTCTGGATCGCGGCTCAGGAGGCGCCGTGCGCGACGAGGGGGGCGCTCATGCGAGCCGCCAGGCCACCGTCGTCGGCCCACAACATCTCTTCCGCCCGCTCGAGCAGTCGCTGCATGCCGCGCGCCTCGAGGGCCGACACGGGCACCGCCGCATAGCGCCGCGCCAGTGCCTCGCTCTCCTCGGGCGAGAGCCGGTCGATCTGGTTGAAGACGAGCAGCTCCGGTTTCTCGTCGAAGCCGAGGTCGGAGAGCACCTTTCTCACCGCCTGGATGCGTCGATCGATGTCCGGACTCGCCGCGTCGACCACGTGGAGCAGCAGATTCGCGTCGCGCAGCTCCTCGAGGGTCGCGTGGAAGGCCGCCACGAGATCGGCGGGCAGGTCGCGGATGAAGCCCACCGTGTCGGTGATGACGACTTCCCGCTCCCGTGGAAAACGCAGGCGGCGCGAGACCGGGTCGAGGGTCGCGAACATCTTGTCCTCGACGTGGACGTCGGATTGCGTGAGGGTGCGCAGCAGCGTGCTCTTGCCGGCATTCGTGTAGCCGACGATCGACAGGACGGGGACCGAGCGGCGGCCGCGCTTGCGGCGGCGTCCCTCGCGCTGGTCGGTCAGTCGCGCGGTCTCGCGCTCGAGGCGCGTGATGCGGTCGCGCACGCGGCGGCGATCGCTCTCGAGCTTCGTCTCGCCGGGTCCGCGCCCGCCGATTCCTGCCGCGAGGCGCGAGAGCGAGAGATCGGCGCGCTGGGAGAGACGCGGCATGCGGTAGCGAAGCTGGGCCAGCTCGACCTGCAGCTTTCCGTCTCCGGTCGAGGCGCGCTGCGCGAAGATGTCGAGGATCAGCTGCGTCCGATCGATCACGCGCAGCTCCATCCGCTCGGCGAGATTGCGGGCCTGGGCGGGGGTCATGTCCTGGTCGAAGATCACGAGGTCGACGTCGCTCTGGAAGCAGCGGATCGCGAGATCGGAGAGCTTGCCGGCGCCGAGCACGGTTCTCGGATCGACGGCGGGGCGCGTCTGGGTGATCACGTCGACGACGGTGACCCCCGCGGACCGCGCCAGCTCGCGCAGCTCGGCCACATGCATCTCGACGGTCGCGCGGTCACGGCCTGCCGTGACCGAGACGAGGATCGCTCGCTCGCCGTCGCCGATGTCGTGGGTCGCGGTCGTGCGGGCGAGCTCGTTCTCGAGGTCGCGGATCCAGCCGCTGAACTCGAGGTCGAGATCCGCCGGATGGCGGGGGGCGAGCTTCGCCGTCGAGCGGCCATCCGGGTTGGCGGCGCAGAGCGAGGCGGCGTGCGCCAGGCCCGGGAGGCCGTCCTCGCGGACGGCGACCGACACGACGGCGTCGAGGCGCAGCAGGGCGAGATCGGTCAGGTCGTCGCGGGTCAGGCCCTCGTCCGCGAGATGGGTCTTGATGAGGCGCAGGCCGCGCAGGCGGCCGCGGCCGGCGCGCAGACGGCCCCAGTCCGGCAGCTCGGTGCCGGAGGGGCTGCCCACCATCACGTGCTGGACGGCCCCGGCGCGATCGAGCAGCACGCCGACCTGGCGGCGGATCTCGCCGGAGAGCTCGGTCAGCTCCCTGGCCAATTCGTTCGTGACGAGACGGTCTGCCGAGAGCCGCCGGCGGACGAGGCGTTCGAGCGCCTTCACCTGGCTGGCTTTGAGACCGTTCGTATTGCCGTGAACCTGGATGAGGTTCTCCTGTGGGCGGGGAGGGCAGGGTCCCCGGCTGGTCCGCATGAGCGGGGGCGATGCCGCTCAGGTTAGGGGACGGGGCCACCGCCGCACAGCCGTCGGTCGCGCCGACCCGTCCTCGCCCCGAAGGAATCGCGGCCGGCCACATCCCCGGCCCTACAAGAGGGGCAAGCCAGGTCGCTTCCCGGCCGATCACGCGGAGGGCGTCGGGGTGCGCCCTTTGCCGGGGATGGGGTACTCACGGCGGAACGCATTCGGGTCCCCTGCGGTGTCGAAGGGGCGCGAGAGGCAGACTATGGGACGGAGCGAGGGAGAGGCGATTTGAGCGATACCGCCGTCATCGTATTGGCCGCTGGACAGGGCACGCGCATGAAGTCGCGGCGGGCCAAGGTGCTCCACGAAGTCTGCGGCGTCGCGATGCTCGAGCATGTGCTGCAGACGGCCCAGGCCCTCTCGCCGTCGCGGCTGATCGTCGTGGTCGGGCGCGACGCCGACGAGGTGAAGGGGCGTTATGCGGAGCGCGCCGAGTTCGTGCTCCAGTCCGAGCAGCGCGGGACCGGCCATGCGGTCAAGGTCGCACTTCCGGTCCTCGGCGATGCGTCCGGCGACGTCCTGATCCTCTACGGCGACACGCCGCTGCTCCGCCCGGCGACGATCGAGCGCATGCGAGCGCTGAAGCGCGAGCGCATGGCGGACCTGATCCTGCTCTCGGCCCATGCGCCGAGCATTCCCGGAATCCTCGTGCGCGACGCGGGCGGACGCGTCGAGCGGATCGTCGAGTCGCAGGACGCGACGGCCGCCGAACTCGCGATCCCCGAGCGCAATACCGGCGTCTACCTCGTCTCGTCGAAGCTCCTGCGCCAGGGCATCGGCGCCCTCACTCCGCACAACGCCCAGGGCGAGCTCTATCTGACCGACGTCGTCGGCTACGCGGTTCGCAACGGCTTTCGCGTCGAGGCGCTCGCGGTCGAGGACGCCGACGAATGTCTCGGCATCAATACGCGGCGCGAGCTCGCCGCCGCTTCCGGCGTGCTCCGCGGCCGGATCGTCGACCGCCTGATGGACGAGGGCGTCAGCTTCGTCGACCCGAGCAACGTCTACATCGATGCGACGGTCCGGATCGGGCGTGACTCGCTGATCGAGCCGGGCGTCGTCATCACGGGGAATTCGGTCCTCGGCGAGGGCTGCCACATCAAGGCCGGCTGCGTCATCGAGGACAGCCGCATCGCCGAAGATGTCACGATCGGTCCGTCGGCCCACCTGCGCCCGGGCAACGAGCTCGCCGCCGGCGTCAAGATCGGGAACTTCGTCGAGCTGAAGAACTCGAAGCTCGGCCGGGGCACGAAGGCCGCCCACCTCGGCTACATCGGCGATGCCGACGTCGGCGCCCACGTCAACTTCAGCTGCGGCGCGATCGTCGTCAACTACGACGGCTTCAAGAAGACGCGCAGCACGATCGGCGACGACGCCTTCATCGGCTGCAACGTGAACCTCGTCTCGCCCGTCGAGATCGCGCCCAAGGCCTTCGTCGCCGCGGGCTCGACGATCACGAAGAACGTGCCCCGCGACGCCCTCGCGATCGCCCGCGATCGCCAGCGCAACATCGAGGGCTGGGTCGCGCGCAAGGAAGGCCGGTCGCCGGCTCGGGCCGAGAAGGTCGCCCCGCCGATCGCGACGGTCCCGGCAGTCGCGGCGAAGGCGGGGCCGACGAAGAGCGTGAAGAAGAAGAGCGGGAACAAGAACGCCAAGACGAGCATCAAGACGAGCAGCACGAAGAGCGGATCGAGCCGGAAGAAGGCGCGCGCGAAGTAGTACGGGCCGGGTCGGCTGCCCGTTGCGGGCGGGAGAGCGTTATGTGCGGAATCGTGGGCTACATCGGGCGTGAATACCGGGCGACGGACGTGCTGCTCGACGGACTCCGGCGGCTCGAGTACCGGGGCTACGACTCGGCGGGGGTCGCGATCCTCGAGGGCGATCGGCTCGAGGTCCGCCGCGCGAAGGGCAAGCTCGTCAATCTCGAGGGCAGCCTGCGCGAGCGGCCCCTGAATGGCCACCTCGGCATCGGTCACACCCGCTGGGCGACCCACGGCAAGCCCTCCGAGCGCAACGCCCATCCCCACCGAGCCGGCTCCGTCGTGATCGTCCACAACGGCATCATCGAGAACTACCGCGAGCTGCGTTCGGCCCTCGAGCGGCGCGGCGCCGTGATCCAGTCGGATACGGATACGGAGCTGATCGCACACCTGATCGATGAGTTCGTGCAGGCCGGCCGCGATCTGCTCTCCGCCGTCCGCGCCGCATGTCGCGAGCTCACGGGCTCGTACGCGATCGCCGTCGTCTGCGACAAGGAGCCGACGCTCTTCGTGACGGCCAAGCAGGGCGGCAGCCCGATCATCATCGGCCAGGGCGACAAGCAGGCTTTCCTCGCGAGCGACATCCCCGCCGTGCTGCCGTACACGCGGAACATCATCTCGCTGCGCGACGGCGACTTCGCCGTGCTCGCCGAGGACGGGATCCAGGTCGTCGACATCGAGGGGCGGCTGCTCGAGCGCGAGTTCCAGGCCGTGCAGTGGGACCCCATCTCCGCGGAGAAGGGCGGCTTCGATCATTTCATGCAGAAGGAGATCTTCGAGCAGCCCCGCGCCATCACCGACACGATCGGGACGCGCGTCAACGAGTCCGACCTCGACGTCGACCTCGACGGCATCGAGTTCACGCGCGAGGAGCTCGACGGCCTGCACGGCGTCACGCTCGTCGCCTGCGGCACCTCGTACTATGCGTCGCTGCTCGGCAAGTACATGATCGAGCAGCTCGCCGGGATCCCCTGCGAAGTCGACCTAGCGAGCGAGTTCCGTTACCGCAAGCCCATCGTCGGCGCGAAGCGGATCGTGATCCCGGTCTCCCAATCGGGGGAGACGGCGGATACGCTGGCGGCCCTCGAGGAGGGGAAGCGCCAGGGCGCGCGCATCCTCGCGATCTGCAACGTCCGCGAGTCGACGATCGCGCGGGCCTCGGACGACGTCCTGTACACGCAGGCCGGTCCCGAGATCGGCGTCGCGTCGACGAAGGCGTTCGTGACCCAGGCGGTCGCGCTCTACCTGATCGCGCTCAAGCTCGGCATCGTCCGCGGGCGACTCTCCCGCGACGAGATTCGCTCGCGCCTCCACGACGTGATGCGCCTTCCGCGCCTCGTCGAGGGCGTGCTCGGCCTCAACGACGAGATCCTGCGCGTCGCGCGGCAGTACTTCAAGGCCCAGGACTTCCTCTATCTCGGCCGCGGCATCATGTTCCCGATCGCGATGGAGGGTGCTCTCAAGCTGAAGGAGATCACGTACATCCACGCCGAGGGCTACGCCGCCGGCGAGATGAAACACGGCCCGATCGCGCTGATCGACGAGAACATGCCCGTCGTCGTGATCGCGACGAAGGGCGAGCTCCACGACAAGCTGATCTCGAATCTCGAGCAGGTCCGCGCCCGCGACGGCCAGGTCATCGCGATCGCGTCGAAGGGCGACGACGAGATTGGTGAAAAGGCGAACGAGGTGTTGTACATCGACGATCTCGGCGAGTACCTGACTGCGATCCTCGCAGTCGTTCCGCTGCAGCTCCTCGCGTACCACATCGCGACCTTGAAGGGGACGGACGTCGACCAGCCGAGGAATCTCGCGAAGAGCGTGACGGTCGAGTAAGTTCGCTGGAACCCCAGCGGATACTTCGTGGAACCCTCTACCCAAGACTCCCTCGCGACCGCCATCTTCACCGGTCTGAACCCCGAGCAGCGCGCCGCCGTCGAGACGACGGAGGGGCCGCTGCTCATCCTCGCCGGCGCCGGCAGCGGGAAGACCCGCGTCCTCACGTCTCGCATCGCCTACCTGATCGGCGTCTGCGGCATCCCCGCCGACCAGATCCTCGCCGTCACCTTCACGAACAAGGCCGCCGGCGAGATGAAAGAGCGGGTCGAGAAGCTGCTCGGGCCCGTGGCGAATCAGGTCTCGATCGGGACTTTCCACTCGATGGGCGTTCGCATCCTGCGCAAGGAGATCGGCCACCTCGGGCGGAGCCGCGGCTTCGTGATCTACGACGATGCGGATTCGATCAGCGTCGTGAAGGAAGCGTTGAAGAGCGAGGGCCTCGACCCGAAGGTCCACGAGCCGCGCCGGATCCGCTGGCAGATCGACCAGTGGAAGAACGCGGGCCTCCTGCCTCCAGCTGCGGCAGAAAAAGCGCAGGACCTCGATTCACAGCTCTGCGCGCGCCTCTACGCGAAGTACCAGCGCAAGCTCGCCGACAGCGATGCCCTCGATTTCGGCGACCTGTTGCTGCTGACGGCGGAGCTCTTCCGGCGCCATCCGCGCGTGCTCCAGTACTACCAGCAGAAATGGGGCTACATCCTGGTCGACGAGTACCAGGATACGAACGGCGTCCAGTACGGCATCGTGAGCCAGCTCGCGGCGGGCCATCGAAACCTCTGCGTCGTCGGCGATCCCGACCAGTCGATCTACGGCTGGCGTGGGGCCGACATCCGCAACATCCTCGATTTCGAGCACGACTACACGGATACCCGCGTCATCAAGCTCGAGCGCAACTACCGCTCGACGCAGGCGATCCTGACCGGCGCCTCGGCCGTCATCGCGAACAACCGCGAGCGCAAGGACAAGCGGCTCTTCACGGACCGCGAGGGCGGTTCTCCCATCCGCTTCTTCGAGGCCGAGGACGACCGCGAGGAATCGCGATTCGTCGTGCACAACATCGCGACGGCCCACCGCGGGAACCAGATCCCCTACGGCCACCAGGCGATCCTCTACCGCACGAACGCTCAGTCTCGCGGCTTCGAAGAAGAGCTGATGAAGTACGACATCCCGTACACGATCGTCGGCGGCCAGCGCTTCTACGACCGCGCCGAGATCAAGGACGTGATGGCGTACTTGCGCTTGCTCGTGAATCCGAAGGACGACGCAGCGCTGCGGCGGATCGTGAACAAGCCGACGCGGGGGATCGGGAAGGCTTCCTTCGACAAGGTCGAGGAGCTCGCGGCGGCGCGCGGGGTCCCGCTGCTCGAGGGGATGAAGATGGCCTGCGCCTCCCAGCTCGTCGGGCGCTCGACGGCGAAGCTCGTCGACTTCGTCACGCTGATGGACGGCCTCGCGCATCTGCGCACGGGCCACGCCCTCGAAGACTTGATCTCCGAGGTCCTCGCAAAGACGGGTTACCTGCGCGCCCTCGAGCAGGAGGACACGCCGGAATCCGAAGCGCGCGTCGACAACCTGCGCGAGCTGCTCTCGAGCGCCCGGGACTTCCACGTCGCGAACGAAGACGAGCTCGAGGGCGAAGAGCGGACGGAGCTCGAGCTCTACCTCGACCAGGTCGCGCTCATCTCCGATCTCGACGGCTACGAGGAGCGCGAGGACCGCGTCTCGCTGATGACGGTGCATTCGGCGAAGGGCCTCGAGTTCCCGATCGTCTTCCTCGTCGGCATGGAGGAGCGGATCTTCCCGCACGCCTCGTCCTCCCGCGACGAAGGCGGGATCGAGGAGGAGCGGCGCCTCTGTTATGTCGCGATGACCCGCGCCATGGAGCACCTCTTTCTCTCCTGCGCCTCGCAGCGCATGCAGTGGGGCGAGCGGAGCTACCAGTCGCCGAGTCGCTTCCTGCAGGAGATTCCGGACGAGTGCATCGAGACTCTCGGCTCGGCGGCCCGCGGTCCGCGGACTCGGACGGGTTCGGCGCGGAGCGGCTCGCAATTCGACTACAGCTACGGCCAGGATTCGGTGCCCGACGACGGGCCGGGAGACGGCGGCGTCGCCGTCGGGACGATGGTGCGCCATCCGGTCTTTGGACGCGGTCAGGTGCTCGCCGTGCTCGGGACGGATCTCAATCAAAAGCTGCGGATCAAGTTCGAGCGCGCGGGCGTGAAGACCGTGATGGTGCGCTTCGCGAACCTCGAGCTCGCCTAGCGAGGCAGCGAGCCCGCGATCAGGGAGGATTTCGATGAAGGTCCGTACGGAGCGACGCGAAGACCTCTTCCTCGTGACGATCACCCGCCCCGAGGTCCGCAACTGCGTCGACCGCGAGACGGCAGCGGACCTCGCCCTAGCGTTCCGGCAATTCGAGGCCGATGACGCGCTTCGCGTCGCGATCCTGCAGGGCGACGGCGGCTGCTTCTGTGCGGGCGCGGATCTCAAGGAGGTGAGCGGCGGGTCCCTCGGTGCGAATCGGGTCGGCGTCACAGGCGACGGCCCGATGGGCCCGACGCGGATGTTGCTTTCCAAGCCCGTGATCGCCGCGGTCGAGGGACATGCGGTCGCGGGCGGACTCGAGCTCGCGATCTGGTGCGACTTGCGCGTGGCGGCGAGGGACGCGGTATTCGGCGTCTACTGCCGGCGCTGGGGCGTACCGCTGGTCGACGGAGGAACGATCCGATTGCCGCGACTCATCGGACAGAGCCGCGCCATCGACATGATCCTGACCGGCCGCGGCGTCTCCGGCGACGAGGCCCTCGCCATGGGCCTCGCCAATCGCCTGACCGAGCCGGGCCAGGCCCTCGCCGGCGCCCTCGAGCTCGCACGAACACTCGCCGACTTCCCGCAGCTCTGTCTCCGTGCGGACAGGCTCTCGGCGCTGACACAATGGGGCGCCGGCCTCGACGACGCGCTGCGCGCCGAAAACGCGGGCGGCGTCGAAGTCATCCGCTCCGGCGAAACCCGCGACGGAGCAACCCGGTTCGCGCAAGGCGCCGGCCGCCACGGAAGCTTCGACTAGCGATTCAGCACGCCGCCCTTCGACGATCAACGGCGGCCCACCGTTTATTTCAGGATCTCGCCGGCGTTCACGAGCAGCGTCTCCCCCGTGACCATCCGCGAGTAATCCGAGCAGAAGAACATGCACGCATTCGCGACGTCGTCGTCCTTCGGGATCTCGCCGAGGGGCATGTTCTTCGTGATGCTCTTGATGATCGTGTCCTCGGATACGCCCTGGCGCTTCGCCTCGCCCTTGACGAAGCCCTCGACCGGCGGGCCCCACATCCAGGTGGGGATCACCATGTTGATGCGGATCTTCGAGGGCCCGAGCTCGTGGACCATGTGGTACATGGCCGACAGAAGTCCGCCCTTCGACGCCGCGTAGGCGATCTGCGGCGCCATCGGCGGGTACCACATCGACTGCGACCCGATCAGCACGAGCGAGCCGCCGCCCGTCGTCTTCATGTGCTTCGCCGCGGCCCAACAGATCTGCGCGGCACCCTGGACGTTGATCGCGACACACTTCGCCCAGTCGGCCGGGTCCGTGTTCTCGAGGCCGCCAAACGCGCGGTCGAGGGCCGCGACGAGTACGACGGCGTCGACACGGCCGAACTTCTTCGCCGCCGCATCCATCAGCGCATTGCACTGCCCGTCGTCGGTCACGTCGGTCGACACCGCGAGGATCCGCTTGCCCGTCGGATCGAGGCTCTTCGCCGCCTCGTCGAGCTCGTCCTTGCGGCGCGCGGCGATGACCACGTTCGCGCCATCGCGCAGGGCGGCGACCGCCACTTCGCGGCCGAGTCCGGGGCCGACACCGACGACGACGACGGTCTTGTTCTTGACGAGCATGGGGAGTCTCCTCTTTTTGATCCATCTGTAAGGGCCCCGACGAAATCGCGCACGGGGAGGTCTGTCAACCACCCCCGCACGCGTGGCGCTCACGCGACGCAGTTCGACTCGGCGCCGCTCGACTCGACATCGGGTCCCGCAATTCTTAGGCTGCCAACAGCGGAGGTGCGCTTTGCGAGAAGGATGTGTGCTCGTCAGCGGGGCGTCGGGGCTCGTCGGGCGGCGGTTGGTGCCCCGGCTCGCCGACCGGTTCGCCTGCGTGCGCACCCTGTCCCGAGCGAGCGGCTCGGCCCGCGCCGGCATCGAGTCGGCGAGCTGGGACGGGATCGATCCGGGGGAGACGGCGCTGGTGGGCGTCGATGCGGTCGTGCACCTGGCGGGGGAGCCGATCTTCGGCGGCCTCCCGACGAAGGCGCGCCTCGCGCGGATCCGGAAGAGTCGCGTCACGTCGACCCGGCGGATCGTCGAGCGGATCGCGGCGCTCGCGGAGGGTGCGCGGCCCCGGACCTTCGTCTGCGCCTCGGCGGTCGGGATCTATGGCGATCGGGGCGAGGAAGAGCTCGACGAGCGCGCGGCGCCCGGCGCGGGCTTCCTCGCCGAGGTGTGTCGAGACTGGGAGGCCGAGGCGGCTCGCGCGGAGGCGCTCGGCGTCCGGGTCGTCTCGCTGCGGATCGGCGTCGTGTTGGCGCGGGAAGGCGGGGCGCTCGCGCTCATGCGGATTCCATTCTCGCTGGGGCTCGGCGGTCGGCTCGGCGACGGCAGGCAGTTCTTCCCCTGGATCCACATCGACGATCTCGTCGCCGCGATTCTCTGGGCCCTCGACCGGCAGGATCTCCGGGGCGCGGTCAACGCCGTGGCGCCCGCGGCCGTGCGGAATCTCGAGCTGACGGAAACCCTCGCCCGCGTGCTCGGCCGGCCGGCCCTGTTGCCGGCGCCGGCCTTCGCGCTGCGCGCCGCCCTCGGGCCGCTCGCGGGCGAGCTCCTCGGCAGTCGCCGCGTCGTACCCGCGCGACTCGTCGCTGCGGGTTTCGCGTTTCGCCATGCGACGCTCGAGTCGGCGCTCGTCGAAGCGTGCGGTCGAAGCGCCGAGCCTGCCTGAGGAGTCGAACGCGACTAACGCGCTCCGCGCCGCCGCCGCTCGAGATAGGCCGCACGGAACTCCGACCGGATCGATTCCGGTAGGGATGTCGGTGTCCCGACCCGCGTAGCCCCTGCCATGATCTGCGCCGCCCGCTCGACGAGCTTCGTGAGCTCGATCGCCTCGGCGGGGGTCCCCGCCACGACGACGAGGCCGTGGTTGGCCACGAGCGCCGCCGCGCGGTCGTGGAGCAGCTCGGCCACCGCGACGCCGAGCGCCTCCGTCCCGGTGCGGTGATAGGCGGTGACCGGGATGTCGCCGCCGACGTAGAGCTCGAGCTCCTCGATCGCGCAGGGGATCGGCCGCTGGCAGACGGCGAACATCGAGGCGTGGACCGGGTGGGTGTGGACGACGGCGGCGATGTCGGGGTGGCGCCGCAGACAGGCGAGGTGGAGGGCGATCTCGGTCGTCGGCTGTCGCGAGCCCGAGAGAATGTGGCCGTCGAGATCGGTCACCACCAGATCGTCGAGGGTCATCGTCGCATAACGCAGGGCGGTCGGGGTCAGCACGACCTGGCCGGTCCGCGTGCGGGCGGAGAGGTTGCCCGCCGTGCCCTCGGTCAGACCGGCCCGGTCCATCTCCTGCGCTGCTTCGAGGACGGCGCGCTTCGTCGCCTCGAGGTCGAGTCCGACGGAGGGCTCGCGCGGGTCCCCGGAACCCCGTGTATCCTGCAAGCCCTGCTCGTTGCGCGTCGCCGGGCCCTTCAGCTCGACGGTGTTGCCATCGGGGTCCTTCAAATAGATCGACGGGCCGAAGCCATCGGCGCCGTACCGTTCTGCGGTCTCGCTGGCGGAAATTGCGTGGCGCGCGAAGAGCGTTCTCAGCTCGGACTCGTCGAAGCGCGCAAGGCTGAGCGCGAAATGATCGACGTTACGGGCGCTCGGATCGGGGGCGCCCCCGCCTGCGCGACCGAGTGGGGCGTCGACCGGGACCAGGTCGATCAGCGCGGACCCGGCGCGCAGCTGGACGAGTCCGAGCTCATCGAGGCGCCGCTCGACGGGGAAGCCGAGGCCATCGCGGTAGAAGCGGAGCGAGCGCTCGAGATCCGCCACGCGGAGGACCACGTGGTCGAGCCCCCGCGGCGAGATCATGCGGGCTTCCCGACCGGCGAGCCGCCCGAGAGCGGCGGCGGCGCATGGGTCTCGAGCTTCGAGCGCCCATCGTGGCGCTCGAGGGCGAGCTCGATCAAGCGGTCGAGGAGCCGGGGGTACGGCAGTCCCGAGGCCTCCCAGAGCTTCGGGTACATCGAGACGCTCGTGAAGCCGGGCAGGCTGTTCAGCTCGTTGACGTAGGCGCGTCGCGTGTTGCGATCGAACAGGAAATCGACCCGCGCCATGCCCTCGCCGTCGAGGGCGCGGAACGCCGCGATCGCCATCGCGCGCAGCTGCTCGCTCTCGTGCGACTCGATGTCGGCGGGGATGATCAGCTCGGTCGAATTGTCGTGGTATTTGGCTTCGTAGTCGTAGAACGTCCGGTGCGACCGGATCTCGCCGCAGACCGACGCTTCGGGCTCGTCGTTGCCGAGGACTGCGACCTCGATCTCCCGCGCATCGACGGCCGTCTCGACGAGCACCTTGCGGTCGTAGCGCTGGGCGAGGGCGATGGCGGAGGCGAGCTCCGCGACGGTCTCGGCCTTCGAGATGCCGACCGAGGAGCCCGAGTTCGCCGGCTTGGCGAAGGCCGGGAGTCCGAGCTCCGCCTCTGCGCGCTCGGCCGCGCCGCGGGGTCCCAGGCGGGCAAGAGTCGAGGCGTTGAATCCGACCCAGGGCGTCACCGGCAGCCCCGCCGCCGCGAGCAGTCGCTTCGCGACGTCCTTGTCCATCTGCAGCGCCGACGAGAGCACGCCCGATCCGACGTAGGGCACGTCGGCCAGCTCGAGCAGCCCCTGCAGCGAGCCATCCTCGCCGCCGCGGCCGTGGATGATCGGAAAGACGACGTCGAGGCGCGCGGCGGCGCCGAGCACGGAATTCTTCGAGCCGGCCTCGGCGTCACTCGGGCGCAGTCTCGTCTCGCCCGGAACCGCCGGCAGGAAGACGCCGATCTCGCGCAGGACCGAAGCGAGCGCCTTGGCGTTCTCGGCCGTTCCCTGTGAAAGGTGCCAGCGGCCCTCGGGATCGACGCCGATCAGCGACACGTCGTAACGCGATCGATCGAGGGCGTTCAGGATCGAGGTGGCGGACACGACCGAAACGTCGTGCTCGACCGAGCGGCCCCCGAAGAGCAGTCCCACGCGCAGCTTTCCCATGACTCCCCCACCGATCGTGTGGTCCCCGCCCGCGGCCCATGATAATCCCCGGCCGCGGCGCTCGCTTGACCCTGTCACTCCCCATTCGTAACCTCGCCGCGTGAGCTTGACCCCCGACACGCAACGTTCGTTCGCCGCGGCCCTCGCTCCCGCTCTCGCAGCGAAGCAGGAGGTACTCCTCGCCCGGCTCGCGTCGGCGGGGCGCCTGATGGTCGCCTTCTCGGGTGGCGTCGACTCGAGCTACCTCGCCTGGGCAGCGAACCGGGCGCTCGGGGGCGATAGCCTGAGTGTGACGGCCGTCTCGCCCTCGTATCCCGAGAGCCATCGGGCGATCGCCGAAAAG
>JANMTD010000470.1:0-6086 GCA_031390075.1 Deltaproteobacteria bacterium
CGCGCCCGCGACCGCCGCGCCGGCGTCGACCCCGCCGCGATCGCTCCGGGCGTTCGCCCGGGGCGTCCGGATGGCGGCCCTGCAACCACGACAGCTCGATCTCGGCCGGCGGCCCCGGCTCGAGGACCAGCAGCTCGAACTGCTCCTGGTGCATCCCGGGCCGCGCTCGGATCTCGATCTCCTTGCCGATCGCGCGGGAGAGGTCCGAGAGCCCCTGCTTGGATCGCGTCAGCAGCTCCTCGGCCACATGCGGGTTGACGGCGACGGCGATCGTCCGGCCCTCGAGCTGCGGGAGGTGCTTCCGGACCTCGCGCAGGATGCGAAAGGCGACACTCTCGCGCGAGAGCACGTAGCTGCGCCCTTCGCAGTGGCTGCACGGCTCGCACAGCGTCTGCACGAGGTTCTCCCGCGTGCGCTTGCGCGTCATTTCGACGAGCCCGAGCTCCGAGATCTTCAGGATGTTGGTCCGGGCCTTGTCGGCGCGAAGCGCCTCCTGGAGCGCGCGGTAGACCTTGTCGCGGTTGCCCGCCGACTCCATGTCGATCAGATCGATGATGATGAGGCCGCCGAGGTTGCGGAATCGCAGCTGGCGCACGACCTCCTGCACCGCCTCGAGATTGGTCTTGAGCACCGTCTCCTCGAGGTCGCGCTTGCCGACGAAGCGCCCGGTGTTCACGTCGATCGACGTCAACGCCTCGCTCTTGTCGATCACGAGCGAGCCGCCGCTCTTGAGCCAGACTTTTCGCTCGAGGTTCGCATGGATCTGGTGCTCGAGTCCGAAGCGATCGAAGATCGGCAGCGTCTCTTCGTAGAGCTCGATCTGGGGCTTGGGGTCCGCGACGAAGCGGTCGACGAAGTGCTGGATGCTCTCGTGGACGTTCTTGTCGTCGGCGACGATGCGCTTGGTGTCGGGGCCCGCGAGATCGCGCACGATGCGCAGCGGCAGATCGTGCTCCGAGTAGAGGATCGCGGGCGCGGATTTGTCGGCGTTGCGCTTCTGGATCGCGGCCCAGACGGTCGCGAGGTAGCGGATGTCGGCCTGCAGGTCGGCCTCGCGCACCCCATCGCCCGCCGTTCGGATGATGAAGCCGAGCTGCGGCGGCCGCAGGCGCTCGACGATCTCGCGGAGTCTCCGTCTTTCCTTGTCGGACCCGATCCGGCGCGACACGCCCACTCGCCGCGACCAGGGTGTCAGCACGAGGTGCCGGCCCGGAATCGAGATGTTCGACGTGATGCGCGCGCCCTTCGTCCCGATCGGCTCCTTCGCGATCTGGACGATGATCTCCTGGCCTTCGTGGAGGACCGTGTCGATGCGCGGCGGCGCCGAGCGGCTGCCGCGACCTCCACGTCCGCCTCGTCGACCGCGTCCGCCGCCCTCGCCGTCGTCGCCGGTCTCGAAGGTGCTCTCGAAGTAATCGCCGACGTAGAGGAAGGCCGCTTTTTCCAGACCGATGTCGACGAAGGCGGCCTGCATGCCCGGGAGGACGCGCGAGACGCGCCCCTTCACGACGTTGCCGACGACGCTCTTGTCGCGTTCGCGTTCGATGTGGAGCTCGGCGAACTGGCCGTTCTCGAGCAGCGCAACCCGGGTCTCCCCGAGCTCCGCATTGATGATGATTTCGTTCTGCATCGTTCCGCCTGCTCGGTGCCCGCTCTCCGCCGCATCACCCGCGCGGGGGTGATGCGAACGAAAGACATGCGTCGCACCGGCTCTCGCGAGGCCGATCGATCGTGGAGATCGCTGTGTCGGGAAGGAAGGAACGGGTTGGCGTGGCCGGGAATGCGACTCGCCCCCGGGTCGAACCGGGATCGCGCGTCTCGTTCACTGGCTGGGGTGCTGCAAGGGCGGGCCTGCGGGGCTCACCGCGAGAAGCGTGTGTGGACCGGATGATTCAGCCGGTCCCATTCGCACGCTCGGACGTGGACGCTCTCCTTTCCATGCCCGCGGACTCGCTCGTGTGCGATTCCGCGCGCTTCGACTGTGATTCTCGGATCGATCGCTCGCCTTGCTGTTGTCGTTCTACGCGCCCTGGTCTGCGCTGTTCACCTTCTGATCAGGCACCCTCTGACCCGACAGGACGTCGGAGAAGAGAGGCACCCGCATCACGAGGGTCTCGGCTCTGCTGGTTCTTCGAAGGAGGTTCTCGGCTCTAGAGCAGCACCCCGCCGCCGTCCGACTCCCTCGGGTGATCCGCTTCGCATTCGCCTGCTATCACTCCGATGGGTGGATCCCGCCGAAGGGGTGGTCGTTCATCGCTCATCCGCGGAATCCGCGGTCGATGCACCGGCGAATGCAATGCCGATCAAGTTCCGGCATCGCCGTCAAAAATTCGGGGTCCAGAGTCATGGATTTGGAGCGACCCGTCAACACGGATCCTCGACGCGGGCTGCCCTCGGTCGACCGCCTGTGCCAGGCGGTGGCGACCGCGGCCCCCGATCTGCCGCCCTGGGCGATCCGTTCGGCGGCGCGGACGCTCCTGCAGACGCTTCGGGAGGGGACCACCGTCGAGATCGATCGTCCCGCGGGGCATCATTCTATTCCACAGGACTGGGTCGCTGGGGTCGTCCGCGAGGCTGCCCGGCTCGCGACTCCCCACCCGAGGCGGGTGCTCAACGCGACAGGGATTTTGATTCACACGAACCTCGGGCGCGCTCCGCTGGCGCTGCGCGCCCGCGAGGCCGTCGCCCGGGCGGCCGAGGGGTACTCGAGCCTCGAGCTCGACCTCGAGACGGGCCGCCGGGGCTCCCGAATGGGCCAGCTCGCGGCCAAGCTCGTCCTGCTCTCGGGGGCCGAGGCGGCCCATGTCGTCAACAACAACGCGGCGGCCCTGCTGCTCGCGCTCAATACCCTCGCGATGGGCAGGCCGGTCGTCGTCTCCCGGGGCGAGCTGGTCGAGATCGGCGGGTCGTTTCGCGTGCCGGAGGTGATGGAGCGGGCCGGTGTCCGGCTCCACGAGATCGGGACGACCAACCGGACCCACCTCTCGGATTACGAGAGCGCCCTCGCCGTCGACCCCGCCCTGCTGCTGAAGGTCCACCGCAGCAACTTCGAGCAGCGCGGATTCGTGGCCGTTGCCGACGTCCGCAGTCTGGCCAAGCTCGCCCACGCCCACGGCATTCCCCTCGTCGAGGACCTCGGGAGCGGGACACTCGTCGATCTCGGCGCGGCGGGCCTGCCGGCCGAGGCGTTCGTGCCCGCGCGGCTCGCGCTCGGGGTGGACGTCGTCTGCTTCTCCGGGGACAAGCTCCTCGGCGGACCGCAGGCCGGGATCCTGCTCGGGCGCAGCGAGCCGATCGAGGCGATGCGGCGCAATCCGCTCGCGCGCGCACTGCGGGTCGACAAGCTGACCGTCGCTGCGCTCGACGCGACGCTCGACCTGCTGCTCGAAGCGGGACGAGCCGGCGAGATTCCGATCGTCGCGGGGCTCTGCGTCGGCGAGGAGGTCCTCCGCGAACGGGCGCAGAAGCTCCGAAAGGCCCTCGAAAGCATTCTACCCGCCGGGTTCGACCTCGAGCTCGAACAGAGCGAGGGCGCGGTGGGCGGCGGGTCACTTCCCGAGCTGCGGCTCGCGGGCTGCGCGGTGGTCATGCGGGGACCCGGACTCGTAGCCCTGGTCGAGCGGCTGCGCGCGGCGCCTGTTCCCGTCGTGGCGCGTCTGTTCGACGCACGACTCTGGCTCGACGTGCGGACACTCACCGACGACGAGCTTCCCCTCGTGACGGCCGCGTTCGCCTCTGCATTCGGGTGAAGGGCATTCGGGTGAAGGGCCATGGGGTGAAGGGCATGTCGATGCACGGCTTTTCGTTGAATGGCCCCGAGGGTTCGGGTAGGCTCGGAAGCACCCCCAGATTCCCCGTTCGTCATTCGAGGATCTCGCAGCGCGATCGTACTCGGTGAGGAAGGCGAACGTGATTCCTTCGACGCATTCGACCGGCGACTCGTTCGATGCCAGCCGATCCGGCGCGCGCGGCCCGCGATTGCTCGCGGTCGGCGGTGGCAAGGGCGGCGTCGGCAAGACCTTCGTGACGGCGAATCTCGCTGCGGCCCTCGCGCGTGCCGGCAAGCGCGTCGTCGCGGTCGACGTCGATCTCGAGGGCGCGAATCTGCACACCTGTCTCGGTGTCGCGTCGCCCCAGAAGACGCTCGCCGATTTCGTCTCGGAACGAGAGGACGATCTCGGCAAGCTCCTGATCGATACGCCGCTCGCCAACCTCAAGTTGATCGCCGCCACCCACGGCAATCTGGCCGATGCCCAGCCGAGCCATCTGCGCCGCGTTCGGCTCCTGCGCAGCCTGCGCCAGCTCGACGCCGATTTCGTGCTGCTCGATCTGGGGGCGGGGGCGCATGCGTCGGTGCTCGACTACTTCCTCGTCTCGGATGACGGCATTCTCGTCGTCCAGCCCGAGCCGACCTCGATCGAGAACACCTACACCTTCCTGCGCGCCGCCTTCTACCGCCGCATGCGTCTCGCGATGGTGGGCCACGGGGTGCGTCAGCTCGTGACCCTCGCGATGGACCAGAAGAACGAGCGCGGGATCAAGAGCCCCCTCGATCTGTTGCGCGAGATCGAAGCGACCGACACCGCCGAGGCCCGTCGTTTCGTCGAGACCATGCGGGTCTTCCGACCGCGGCTGGTCGTGAATGCGGTCCGGACGGCCGAGGATGTGAAGCTCGGTTTCGCGGTCGGCAGCGTCTGCAAGAAGTATTTCGGGATCGAGGTCGAGTACCTCGGCTACGTCAACTACGACGAGGAGGCGCGTCGGTCGGTCTCGCTGCGGCGCCCGATCGTCGATCTGCGGAGCGATACCGACGTATCGATCTATCTGCAGCGCATCGCGCGCAAATTGCTCGAGCCCTCGTCGGCGCCGCCTGCGACGGGGACGCGGCCCGGGTTTTCGAGAGGATGATCGGGATGCGAGGGATCGACGAGCTCGACCACTATGAAATGCTCGAGGTGGAGCGGAGCGCTTCGCCGGGCGAGATCGACCGCGCCTATCGCATGGCCCAGGAGACCTGGGCCGACGGCTCCCTCGCGCTCTATTCGGTCTTCGAGAAGCGCGACGCGTCGGAGATCCGTGCGCGGCTCGACGAGGCCTACCGCGTGCTCGCGGATTCCGAGCTGCGTGCGAGCTACGACCTCTCGCATCATGCGGTCGGAGGTGCGGCCGGCGCCGCTTCCGCTTCGGCCGCCGCGGCAGCGGGGTCGAAGCCGCTGTACGGCGCTCTTGTGAAAGAGGTGAAAGAGGCGAAAGAAGCCAATGCGGCCTTCACGGCATCGTCGGCGCGCATGGACGACGCCGTCGAGGTCGCGACCGGCGGCGGCTTCGACGACGGTGTCGAGGGCTATGACGTCGAGGAGGATTCGTCGAGCGAGTTCGACGGGCCCCGGCTGCGGCGGACGCGGCTCTTTCGCGGTTACGAGATCGAGCAGATCGCCGACGTGACCAAGATCGCGAGCCTCCACCTGCGCAACATCGAGGACGAGAATTTCGTCGAGCTGCCGGCCGACGTCTATGTGCGCGGCTTCGTGACGGCCTACGCCAAGACGATCGGGCTCGATCCGCATTCTGTGGTTCCGAGCTATATGGCCCGGCTCCAGGAGTCGCGGCAGACGAGCCAGAAGAGCCGATTCCTCGGCCTTCGCTAGGCGATCGCGCTCTCGCAGCGGAGACGCCTATGTTAGATGAGCCGGAGACCGATGAGCCGGAATTGATCGACGAACCGGAATCGCCCGAAGACGCAGAATGGCCCCTCGTGCCGGAATCTTCCGGCGGCGGCGTACTCGCGTTCTCCGTCGGCGAGGGCTCGGTGGGTCAGCGCGTCGACGTGGTGCTCGCGGAGCTGTCCGGTGTGTCGCGGTCCCAGGTCCGGCGCTGGATCGACGAGTCGCTCGTGCAGGTCGCGGGGCACAGCGTCCGGGCGAGTCGCCTCGTGGCGCTGGGCGAGACGATCGAGGCACGGCCGTCGGAGCCCGTCGAGCTGTCGCTGACGGCGGAACCGATTCCCCTCGTCGTGCTCTTCGAGGATTCTGACCTCATCGTCGTCGACAAGCCGGCGGGCATGGTCGTCCACCCGGCCCCCGGTC
>JANMTD010000309.1:0-2310 GCA_031390075.1 Deltaproteobacteria bacterium
GCCGCCAGCGGTCGCGGTCGACGCGTTGGCCGTGCTCTTGCGCGACTTCTTCGCAGACCGCCCAGTGGGCGGGCAGCACGTCGAAGCCCTGGTCGCTCGTCGCGGCCATCGAGAGGATCCCGAGTCCGTGCTTGCCCGCGGCCCGCGGTCCGGAGGGCGACACCGCCGCCGCGACCGCCATCTCGAGGATCGGCTGCGTGAAGCAGCCGAGCTGGCAGCGCGCATCCCGGAGCTCGAACCAGTCGGTCTTCTTCGTCACGACCTCGCCGCGCAGGAGCGGGATGATGACGTCGAGCGCCTCGTTCATCCGCCGGCGGGAGTCCGCGACGTCGAGGCCCATCATGTGGGCGTCGGACGGGAGCTGCCCCGGGCCGACACCGAACATCACGCGGCCCCGCGTCAGGTGGTCGAGCATCGCGATCCGATCGGCGACCATCAACGGATGGTGGTAGGGCAGCGAGACCACCCCCGTTCCCAGCCGGATCCGACTCGTTCGCTCCGCCGCGGCCGCGATGAAGATCTCGGGCGAGGCGATCGACTCGAAGGAAGCCGAATGGTGCTCACCGATCCACAGCTCGTCGTAGCCGAGGCTGTCGAGCTGCTCGGCGAGCTCGAGATCCCGGCGCATCTGGAGTCCGGGGCTCTCGTCGTCGGGGTGATAGGGGGCGAGGAAGATCCCGGACCGGAGCGGTTGCTTGCGCGGCGAGTGCGGAGAGGATTGCGATTGCGGCATTCGGTGTCCCTGAGCTTCGGCGGCTATTGGGCGGATTCGGCGGCGTGACCCTTCGCCGCCTGCTGGAGCACGTAGGCCTGGATCAGCCGGACATCGTCCTTCGTCAGGAGGTCGTCGAAGCGCGGCATGCCCGCCGGCTCGTGGAGACCCTTCAGCACCGTGTCCGCGAAGAGCGCACTGCGGGGCGCATCGAGATAGCGCAGATCGGGGACGGCCGAGCCGCCACCGATGACGCCGGGGCCGTGACAGGCGCTGCACTGGGTGTGGTAAAGGACGCTTCCCTTCCGCTTCTCCTTGTCGGTCGCCTCGACACGATAGGCGGGGGCGGGGACGGGACCGAGCGGCGGCTTGCCCGGCGGAACGACGGCCATTCCCCCGAGTTTCCACGCGAGCACGCGACCGCCGCCGCGCACGCCGGCGAGCAGCGCTGCCTCGCCGCCCGAGAGCCCGAAAGATCCCCCCCAGCCCGCCGCGACGGCGACGTACTGCTCGCCTGCGACCTCGTAGGTGACGGGGCCGGCCATGGCGCCGGTGCCGACCGGCGATTCCCAGAGCTGCTGGCCGTCGCTCGCGCGATAGGCGACGAAGCGTCCGTCGGCCGAGCCCTCGAAGAGCAGGTTGTCGCCCGTCGAGAGCGTTCCGCCGTTGAACGCCGTGCGATGGGTATGGCGCCAGACCTCGCGCTTCGCGACGGGATCCCAGGCGAGCAGATAGGCGCCCCAGGCCTCGTCGCTGTCGGCCTCGCCGAAGCTCTCGAAGACGCTCATGTCGAGGCCGGTGTTCCAGCTCCCCTGTTGGAACTTCCAGTTCGGATCGCCTCCGTAGACATAACCCATGTTGCTGACCGGCAGGTAGACGAGACCGGTCTTGGGATGGAGACTCATCGGGGGCCAGCTGTGGGCGCCGTAGGGGCTCGGTCGGATGAAGCGGGACTCGTGCCTGAAGTCCGCGTTCTCGGTTTCGACGGGGCGCCCGTTCTCGTCGTAGTGGGTCGCCCAGTTGACGTCGACGATCGGCTCGGCCGAGATGAACTTTCCCGTCTCGCGATCGATCACGAAGAAGAAGCCGTTCTTCGGCGCATGCAGCAGGACCTTGCGCGGGCGTCCCTCGATCTCGAGGTCGGCCAGCATGATGTGCTGCGTCGACGTGTAGTCCCAGGACTCGGCGGGGGTCGTCTGGTAATGCCAGACGAGCTCGCCTGTTTCGGGGCGAAGCGCGAGGATCGAGGAGAGATAGAGGTTGTCACCGCCGCCGGGGCTTCGCAGCCAGCGGACGTGGGGCGTGCCGTTTCCCGTGCCGACGTAGAGCAGGCGGAGCTCCGGGTCGTAGGCCATTCCGTCCCACACCGTGCCGCCGCCGCCCGATTTCCACCATTCTCCGGTCCAGGTCTTCGCCGCCTTCTCGATGGCGGGCGACTCGAAGCCCTTCGCGGGATCACCGGGCACGGTGTACGTCCGCCAGCTGAGCTCGCCGGTCACGGCGTCGTAGGCCGACACATAACCCCGGGCACCGAGGTCGGCCCCGGCGTTTCCGATCACGACCTTGCCCTCGACGACCCGCGGCGCGCCGGTGATCGA
>JANMTD010000486.1:0-9222 GCA_031390075.1 Deltaproteobacteria bacterium
GGCCGCCTCGCCGCCCACGATTTCAAGCGTGTCGAAGCCCTCGCGACGCCTCGTATTCGCGCGTCGACGAGTGCTTCGAAGGCCGACACCCTCGACGCGATCGTCGACCACCGCGTGCGCTTCCTGACCGACTACCAGGACGCGCGCTATGCGAAGCGCTACGCCGATTTCGTGGCACGGGTCGCGAGCGCCGAGAGGGCGACCGGCGAGACGGGCGAGCGGCTCGCCCGGGCGGCGGCCCGCTACTACTTCAAGCTGCTCGCCGTGAAGGACGAGTACGAGGTCATGCGGCTCTGGTCGAGCGATGCCTTCAAGCGCCAGGTCGAGACGGAGTTCGAGGGCAACTACAAGCTCCAGTTCCACCTCGCGCCGCAGATGTTCTTCCCCCGCGACCCGTCGACGGGCCGGGTCAAGAAGCTGACGATCGATCGCCGCATCATGAAGGTCCTCAGCCAGATCCGGCACCTGAAATTCCTGCGCCATACCCCGCTCGATCTGTTCAACCGGACCGCCCACCGGCGCCGGGAGTGGGCACTCCTCGGCGAGTATGAGCGGGTGATCGACGAGATCCTGCACGGCCTCGGCGCCCATAACCTCGACCTCGCCGTGCAGATCGCCGAGATCCCGGAGCAGATCCGGGGCTTCGACACGGTGAAGGACGCGCAGCTGGCGACGGCGAAGGAGAAGGAGGCCCTGCTCCTCGACGCCTTCCGGAAGACGCTGGGCCAGCGAACGCTCACGGTCGGCCGGGCCTGACCTCGGGTCAGGGCCAGGATGTCGGCAGCGGTCCTCCCGCAATCGGCAATTCCGTTGCATCATGCGGGCCGCGACGGGGCGGACTCGGAGCGGGGGGCAGCGCTTGACCCGTTTCAGTCCGTGCAGGCTACTTCACGATCGATTGCATGGGGTCTGGCCGCGGCGCCCCGAATCGTCGGGACGGCGGTGACAGCCCTCATCTTGCCCTTCCTTCCAGCCACAGCTTCCAGCCAAAGAAAGTAAGCGATGACGACTCCCAAGACGGCCGCGCAGATGCGGCAGATCCTCGCCAGCCGGAAGCTCGAGCGCGTGGTTGTGCTCGGTGCGAACGGAACCATGGGCTACGGCAGCGCCGCGCTCTTCACGACGGCGGTGCCCGAAGTGATCCTGCTCGCGCGCACGAAGGCGAAGGCAGAGGAGGGACTCGCGGCGGCGATCAAGCAGGTCCGCTCGCCCACCGTCGCGAATCGGACCACGACCGGCGACTACGAGCACGACCTCGCGCGGGCGGTCGCGGGCGCGGATCTGATCTTCGAGGCGCTGACCGAGGACATGGCGCTCAAGAAGGAGATCTTCGACAAGGTCGAGGCCGCGCGGCGGCCCGACTCGATCGTCGCGACCGTGACCTCGGGGCTCTCGATCAACGCCCTCTGCGCGGGCCGGGGCGAGTCGTTCCGCAAGCATTTCCTGGGCCTGCATTTCTTCAACCCACCCAACGTGATCGTCGGGACGGAGCTGATCGCCGGGCGAGACACGGATCCTGCGATCGTCGATTTCATCGACGCGTTCAGCCAGATCCGCCTCGGGCGCGAGATGGTGCGCGCCCTCGATACCCCCGCCTTCGCCGGCAATCGCGTCGGCTTCAAGGTCATGAACGAGTGCGCGCAGCTCGCCGGCCAGATCGGTCCGCTGCTCGCGGACAAGCTGATCGGTCCCTATACCGGCCGCGCCATGACGCCGCTCGCGACCGTCGATCTCGTCGGATGGGACATCCACCGCGCGATCGTCGACAACGTCTACGAGAATACGAGCGACGAGGCCCACGCGACGAACAAGCTGCCCGACTACATGGCAAAGCTCATGGCGAAGGGCGTGCTCGGCAACAAGTCGGGCGGGGGCTTCTTCAAGAAGGACGGCAAGAAGCGACTCGTCCTCGATCCCGCGACCGGCGACTACAAGCCCGAGGCGGAGATCAAGCTCCCGGAGCTCGGTTACATCGCCGAGGTCGCGGCCCTCCACCGCGACGGCCGCTACAAGGAAGGCATGCAGATCTTCCTGAATGCGAAGGGCGAATACGCGAAGATCGCGCGCAAGGTGATCGCCGGTTATGTCGCCTACGCCTTCAATCGCGTCGGTGAAGTGACGGAGACGATCGACGGCATCGACCGGATCATGGGCATGGGCTTCAACGCGGCGCCGCCCTCGGTCCTCGTCGACACGCTGGGGATCCAGGGCACGGTCTCGATGATCGAGGAAGCAGGCCTCGCCGTGCCGAAGGCGCTCGCGGAAGCGCAGCGCAGCGGGAAGCCGGTGCGGTTCTTCAATCATCCGCGCATCAACGTCGGACGTTTCTTCGTCGCGGAATAGCGACCCCAACTCGAACTCGGGGAGTACTGGACATGGCGATCGGCTCGGAAGTCTACGTATTGGGCGGGTACCAGACCGACTTCGCGCGCAACTGGACGAAGGAGAACAAGCACTTCTCCGCCCTGATGCGCGAGAGCGTGCAGGGCGCCCTCGAGGCGTGTCAGATCGCGCCGGAGGAGATCCAGAGCGCCCACGTCGGCAACTTCGCCGCTGAGCTCTACTGCATGCAGGGCCATCTCGGCGCCTTCTTCACGGAAGTCGACCCGGCCTTCAGCGGCCTCCCGACCGGTCGCCACGAGGCCGCCTGCGCCTCGGGCTCGATCGCGATCCTGGCGGCCTCGGCCGAGATCGAAGCCGGTCGCTACGACCTGCAGGCCGTCGTCGGCATCGAGCAGATGAAGACCGTCTCGGCCGATATCGGCGGCTCCTATCTCGGGACCGCGGCCTGGTACGAGCTCGAGGCGAAGGGCGTCGAGTTCCCGTTCCCGAAGCTCTTCGGCAAGCTCGGCGACGAGTACGACAAGCGCTATGGGCTGAAGGACGAACATCTCGCCGAGATCTCGAAGATCAACTACGCGAACGCGAAGTTGAACCCGAACGCCCAGACGCGCAGCTGGTACATGAACAAGGACCACGCGCTCTGCCGGACCGATGACAACCCGGCGGTCGGGGGACGGATCCGGATCGCGGACTGCTCGCAGGTGACCGACGGCGCGGTCACGATCTTTCTCGCCTCGCGCCAGTACGCCGAGCGCTGGGCCCGCGGCCTCGGCAAGAAGCTCTCGGACATCCCGCGCATCAAGGGCTGGGGACACAATACGTCGCGCCTCAAATTCTCAGACAAGGTCGCGGAGTCGAAGAACTCGCCCTACGTCCTGCCCCACGTCCGCTCGACCATCACGAACGCCATGAAGCGCGCGGGCATTGGCGGCGTCGACGGGATCGACGGCATCGAGACCCACGACTGCTTCACGACCTCCGAGTACATGGCGATCGACCATTTCGGGATCACGGCGCCGGGCGAATCCTGGAAGGCCGTCGAGGCGGGCTGGCTCGAGATCGACGGCAAGCATCCGATCAACCCGAGCGGCGGCCTCATCGGTGCGGGCCATCCGGTCGGGGCCACGGGCTGCCGCCAGGTCCTCGACGCGGCACTGCAGGTGACCGGCGAGGCCGGCGCCTATCAGGTCGAGGGCGCCAAGAACTTCCAGACGCTGAACATCGGCGGCTCGGGGACGACCAGCGTCTCGTTCGTCGTCGGGGTCGACTGACGGGCCCAGGGCGGAGGCGACTGTCGTGCCAGGTGCCCCGCTCGGCGTGGCGTGCTTCTCGGATCATGCGGCGCATCAGGTCTCGGCTGGGAATTCGGTGCGCAGGTGATCGGGGGGCATCGTGCGGATTGCGGCCGGATGTCAGTCGGGCTGATCGGGGTGCGTGATCGTCGGCGGGAGGATCGCGGGTAGGCCCGGCGCATCGAAGCGGCCGTTGCCGTCGACGTCGACGAAGATCGGGTTCGTGAAGGCGAAGGGGACGAAGCCGGGGAGCACGTCCCGGTAGACGCCCTCCGCGGGACCTTCGACCTCGACCGTGACGAACGCATCGGACGCGAAGGCGAGGGGGAGCACGGCCGACTCGCCGCGGGCGATCGGCGCGCGGTGGACGAGCTCTCCGTTCACGTACGCCCGCCACTCGGAGATCGGCACCCAATCCGCGGCGGTCACCGCGATCTCGAGCACACCCTTCGAGCCGGCGTGGGTCTCGCCGATTCCGGCGACGCCGAGCCGGACGTTGAGCAGCGGCCCCGTCGAGCCGTAGGCGCGCCCCCCGCGCAGTGCCGCCATGAAGGCGCCCTCGTCGAACTCGGCGAGGCGATCGTCCTCGACGCGCACGTAGGTCCGCGGTAGCCCGACGACGTGGCCCAGGCGATGGGAGTCGCTGTTGGCGGTGCCGACGATGCGCTCGCCCTGGAGCAGGAACGAGAGCCAGTCCGCGCGGGTGCGGCGGTAGCGGGCCATGTCCTCTGCGTTCAGGAGCTCCATCGCGTCGACGTCGAGATCGCGGCCGCCGTGGCTGGGACTCTTCTCGATCAACACCGAGTTCGGCCACTCGCCGAGGGGCTTCGCCGGGTCGAGGGGCTCGCCCGCGACGGCGAGATGATTGAAGTAGGTGTCGATGTCGTCGCCGCGGGAATCGGGGCGCGGGTGGTTGATCTGAACGAAGGGCGGTCGTTCGCGCGCGCGGAGCTCCGCGAGGACGTCGCGCAGACGCCGGCCCTCGAGGCGGATGGCGCCGCGGCGGAAGGCCTGCGGCTCGCTCTCGAGGGGGAAGGCGTTCAAATGGCCCGAGGTGTAGGGCGACTCGCCGCCGGCGTAGGCGCTCGTCATCTCGCTCCCCGTGACCCCGACGAGCTCGTTCGCGAGGCCGCTCGCGGCGATCGCGGGGCGCGGATCGAAGATGCGATCGTGCTCGGTCGAGACGAGGACCTCGGCGCCACTCGCGGCGAAGGCCTGGATCTGCAGGGATTCGGGCAGGGCCGAGTCGAAGCTCTGGCCGGTGTGGACGTGTAGATCGGCGGCGAGCCAGCCGGGGGTCGCTGCGACGCGGCGCAGCGGCGCGAGCACGAGCTGCTTTTCATCCCCGGCGCGGACCTCGATCGAGATCTCGCGGGCCTCGTACTCGGGGCCCCGGGTGGCGAGGACGCGGTAGGCGCCGGGGGCGAGGGCGACGCGGCGCGCGGACGGCGCCGTTCCGCCGAGATTCAGGAAGTCGGCCTCGAGCCCGGACGCGATCGCCTGCTCGCCGGTCTTGAACCCGAGCCGCGAATCTCCGAAGCGCACGGGACCCGAGCCGTCGGCGTGCAGGAAGACCAGGCGCCCGATGAAGGCGTCGGGGAGGATGACCCGGGCGGGCGTGCCGAGGGCGAATGCGGGCAGCGTGATGCCGCTCTCCCGGTCGTCGACCGACACTTCGAAATCATGCTGTGTGGCGCGGCCGGCGGTCGTGCGTGCCTCCGCGCGGTAGAGTCCCGGAGGCAAACGCAGTGCGAACGCGCCCTTCGCATCGGGCGCCACTTCGCTCACCGCGCCCCCCGACAGCAACGAGAAGTGCACGCGCGCGTCGGGATCGTCGACCCGTCCTCGCACGCGCGGCGCATCCACGTAGAGCCGATCGGTCACCGAGGCCACGTCCGCGCGCTCGCCGACCCAGAGCCGGTAGTCGAGGGCCAGCTCGGCCTCGTAGTCGAGATCCATGAAGGGGATCTGGGCGAGCTGGAACATGCCGGGCGAACCGGTGGCGCGGCCGATCCAGGGCGGATTCGCGAGGGCGTTCTGGAACGTGTAGTGGCCGCCCGTGATGCTGAACGAGGAGAGCGCCTCCCCTGGGTCGATGCCGCTCGTCCGTTCCGCGCCGACGCGTTCGATGCCGTAGCTGATCGGTGGCGAGCCCTCCCCGCCGACGAGGACCGTCGCGTCCGAATCGACGAGGGACGCGAGCAGCTTGCCGGTCGAGCTGCGGTCGGAGGCGGGATGGACGAAGCCGCGCGAGGACTCCGGTTTCGCGCGCGAGAGCGAGAAGGCCGAGAGCTGGCCACTCGCGTGCAGCGATAGGACACCCACGGCAAATAGGCGCTCGCCGTCGGCGATGCGCCTCGCGCGGAGCGAGACATCGAGGGCGGTCGGCGTCGTCGAATCGAGGCCGTAGGTCGTCACGATCTCGACACCGTGGTAGACCGCCCGTGTCTGGATCCAGGCGCGCTTCTCGTCGCGGCCTGCCGCGACCGATTCGACCGGCACGATCTCGCTCTGCGACAGGTTGAGCATGGGCTGCAGCACGGCCCACTGATCGTCGCCTGCGCCGCAGTGGCCCAGGTCGATCAGCACACCGCCGCGGGGCGAGAGCGGACTCTCGTGCTCGGGGTCGGAGATCGCGGCACAGATCGTTCCATTGCCGAGGAACCAGTCGCCGATCCCGGCGTCGGCGTCGGGGCCACCCACCTGATGGGACTCGAAGCTCGCGGCGGTGATGCGCTCGGCGACGAGCTCGGCCTGCGCGGACGACGGGAACGGAGAGGCCAACAGCGCCAGGACGCCGATCAGCCACGGCCCCGCCGGCGAGCGGACGTCCAGTCCCCCGCGTCGTACCCGCGCGCGCCTACTACCCCTCGAAATGCGCATCTTCCTTCTTCGCCATCGCTAAGCGCGCTTCGGCGGATTCGGGTCGAAGGGCCCCTTGCCCATCTGCTCGCGGATCGGCACGAACTCGGGCATCAGCATCGCGCGGCGCTGCCAGTTCGCGCCGTCGACGACGAGGGTATGGCCCGAGATGAAGCTCGCAAAGGGCGACGCGAGGAAGGTCGCTGCCCAGCCGAGCTCGTGGGGGTAGCCGACGCGATGGGCGGGGGAGCGAAGGCCGTCGTTCTTGCGCCGTTCGGGCACCGAGCGGATGTTCGCCGTCTCGTCGTCGTGGGGAAAGAGGCCGGGGACGAGGCCGTTCACGCGGATCCCGTACGGACCCCACTCGACGGCCAGTGTCTCGGTCATGTTCTTGACGCCCGCTTTGGCCGCGGAGGAATGGGCGAAGCCCGGACCTCCCGTCCAGGCGTAGGCGGCGCCGATGTTGATGATCTAGCCGGGGGTGCCGGAGACGATGTGGCGGCGGCCGAACTCGCGGGAGCAGTAGAAGGTCCCGTTCAGCACGATGTCGGTCACGGTCTTCCAGGCGTTCGGGCTCATGTCCTCGGCGGGCACCGGAAAGTTCCCGGCTGCGTTGTTCACGATGTGGTCGGGCAGGCCGAGCTGGCTCGTCACCTCGTCGAAGGCGCGGGCCACGGCCTCGGGATCACGGATGTCGCAGGCGACGGCAATCGCCTTGGCGCCGACGTCGCGGAGCGCCGCGAGGCCCGCCTCGCGATGGCCCTCGCCTCGGGAGAGAATCGCGACCTTCGCGCCGACGCGGCCGAACTCGACGCCGATCGCCTTGCCGAGGCCGGTGCCACCGCCGGTCACGATGACGGTCTGTCCGTCGAAAGTGCCGAGGGGAAGAGCATGTGCGCCGAGGGCGGGCGGGTTGGGCAGACCCATCGTGAATCTCCTGGTTCGCTTGAATTTCTCGGACCGCCGACCCGCGTGCCGCGGGACCGGGCGCCGCATGATAGCCTCCCGCGACGTGATGGAATGGGCGCTTCGCGACGACCGACGCGATGAGTACGTCGCCGACGATCCCTTCGATCGAGCATCGCACCAGGAGAGCCCATGCAGACCCCCGACGCCGGCGTTTCACGCGAGACCGGCACGCCCGAGATCCTCTGCCACGTGCGCGAGCGCGTCGCGACCCTCACGTTCAATCGCCCCGAGGCGAAGAACGCGCTCACGATGGACATGAAGGAGGCGCTCTACGTCCTCGTGCGCGATCTCGAAGCGGATCCGGAAGTCGGTTGTCTGGTGCTCACGGGAGCGGGCGGAGCGTTCTCATCCGGGGGCGACACGAAGCGCATGCAGAAGGAGGGGAAGCCGCCGGTCATGGAAGACCGCCAGCGCCAGCTCCGCTGGGAGCACGAGCTGCCGCGCATGCTTCATCGCTCGAGCAAGGCGACGATCGCCTCGCTCTCGGGGCCGGCGGCCGGCGCCGCCTGCTCGATCGCGCTGGCCTGCGATCTGCGGATCGCATCGGAGTCCGCGTTCCTGGTCACGTCCTTCGCAAAGCTCGGCCTCTCGGGCGACTACGGCGGGAGCTGGTTCATGACGCGACTCGTGGGCCCCGCCAAGGCCCGCGAGATCTATTTCACCGCCGAGCGCGTCGATGCGAAGACCGGCCTCGAGCTGGGCCTCTTCAATCGCGTCGTCCCCGATGCGCAGCTCGCCGAGGAGACCTTCAAGCTGGCGGCGCAGATCGCAGCGGGACCGCCGATCGCCCTGCGCTTCATGAAGGCGAATCTCAACCGCGCCCTCGAGGCCGATCTCGAGACCTGCCTGCGCTACGAGGCGGATCGCATGGTGCGCGGGGCGCTGACCGACGATTACACGGAAGCGGTCGCGGCCTTCGCCGAACGGCGGACTCCGCGGTTCAAGGGGCGTTAGGGCCGCAGCGAATAGCGCGGTGCCCCCGCCTTCACATGCCAGGCCAGCGCCGTCTGGACCTCGTCTAGCCAGGCGCAGATCGTAGGCCGCGTCTCGCGCGGATCGATCAGGTCGTGGACCCCGAACTCCTCGCTGCGCGGCAGCACGGACTGGGCCTTCGCCATCTCGTCCTCGAGCTCGGCCCGTTTCTTCTCGGGATCGGGCGCCGACTCGATCTCGCGGCGGAAGGCGAGGGCGACGCCACTCTCGACCGGCAGCGCACCGCTCATGGCCGACGGCCACGCCACGACGGTCGGCTTCGACCCGAGATGGATCCCCTGCGCGACGCCGTAGGAGCGCCGCACGACGCAGGCGAACCAGGGCACGGTCGATTGCAACACCGCGAACATCGCGCCCATCCCCGCCCGAATCGTCGCGGCGTGCTCCGCCTTGCTCCCGATCGCGAAGCCCGGCTCGTCGACCAAGGAGACGATCGGCAGATGAAAGAGATCGCAGAGCTCGACGAAGCGGCGGATCTTGTCGGCCCCGTCGCGGTTCATCGAGCCGCCGTCGTGATGGCAGTCGTTCGCGAGGACGCCGATGGAAAAGCCATTCATGCGGGCGAGGCCGGTAATCTGGCTGCGGCCCCAGAGCTTGCCGATCTCGAAGAAGCTCCGCTGGTCGACGACGGAGTCGATCAGCTTGCGCATCTTGAAGGCGCGGCGACGCTCGCGCGGGACGAGCTCGAGGAGCGACGCTTCGCGGCGGCTCCGCAGATCGCCGACGTCGAAGAAGGGCGGGGCTTCGCCAGCGTGGCTTGGGA
>JANMTD010000493.1:0-3602 GCA_031390075.1 Deltaproteobacteria bacterium
CGACTTCTCGACCTCGGCGGCGGCGGTGGTCCCCACACGCGCACGGTCCCCCAGACCTATCAAGGGAGCTGGCAGACATATCGTGTGCCGATCGGTCGGTTCTTTACGGGCGACGCGCTCCACCTCGTACTCGGTGTTTCGACGCCCTCCCCGGGCCCGTCGGTCCCACCGCCGGCCGAGACCGAGATCCGCGAGGTGAGGCTCCCCGAACCCGCCCTTGCGACGGGGCTCGGTCTCGCAGTCGCGACGCTCGCCGCCCTCGTCCGCGTCAGGCCCGGGCCGGTCGCAAGAAAGGAGTCCCGTCCGTGGAATTCGTGACCGCGTTCGATCTGCGTGCCCCCGCCTTCGGGACGCCGACCCGCGAGATCTACGCGGCGACCCTCGACATCTGCGCCTGGGCCGACGAGATCGGCTTCGACGTCATCGGACTCGGGGAGCACCACGCCTCGGACGACGGTTACCTCCCGTCGCCGGTGCCGATGGCCGGGGCGATCGGCGCGCGCACGAAGCGGATCACGATCCGGCCCAACGTCTTGCTCGCACCGCTCTACGAGCCGGTCAAGCTCGCAGAGGATCTCGCGGTCCTGCAGTACATCTGCGACGGGCGCCTCGAGATCGTGATCGGCGCGGGCTATGTGCCCTACGAGTTCCAGATGTTCGGCAAGCGGCGCGAGGACCGGAAGCAGCTCTACATGAACGTGGTCGAGGTGCTGCGCCGCGCCTGGACCGGCGAGACCTTCGACTACGAGGGCCGCAGCATAACAGTCCGACCGATCCCGAATCCGCCGCCGAAGCTGCTGCTCGGCGGCTCGCATCCCGCCGTCGCCCGGCGCGCGGCGAAGATCGCCGACGGCTACTACCCGCCCGGCGGCGAGAACTGGGAGGTCTACCGCAAGGCCTGCCTCGAGCTCGGGAAGCCCGATCCCGGCGAGAAGTTCAAGGCGCTGGGCCCCATCTACACCCACGTGACGAACGATCCCGACGGCGATTGGGCCAAGATCGCCCCCCACGCCAAACACGTCGTCGAGTCCTACTCGAAGTGGACGACCGAGGCCTATGGGCGACCGGCGGGCCCCTTCGCCAAGGGCGTCGATCCGAACGACCTGCGCAAGAGCGGGAGTTATCTCTGTCTCCGCCCCGGCGAGGCGATCGAGATGATTCGCAAGCTCGGCCGCGACAGGACGTTCATCATGACGCCGCTGCTCGGGGGCCTCGATCCCGCGCTGGCGTGGCAGGGACTGCGCTTGTTCGAGCGCGAGGTCTGGCCGCACGTGCGCGACCTGCAGGGCTGAGCCCTCAGCCCATGGAGAGCGGCTCGCCGACGACGAGGAGATCAGCATGTTCGATCTGACGGGACGCGTCGCCCTCGTGACGGGCGCGGGACAACACGTGGGGCGCGCGATCGCGGAGGCCCTCGCGCAGCGGGGCGCCGCGGTCGCGGTCAACGACATCGTCGCGGCGCGTGCGCGAGACGTCGCGGATGCGATCGTGAAGGCGGGCGGCCGCGCCCTCGCCGCCCCCGGCGACGTCACGGATCTCGAGGCGATGAAATCGCTCGTCGTCGAGATCGAAGCCGGTCTCGGGCCGGTCGACATCCTCGTCTCGAACGCGGGCAACAGCGGCGCGACGCGCGCGATCCCGACGCAGTTCGTCGACATGGACCCGCGCGACTGGAAGAAATACGTCGACATCAACTTCTACGCCGTCCTGAACGGGATCCACGCGGTGCTCCCGGGGATGCGCGAGCGGGGCCACGGGCGCATCATCACGATCGCCTCCGATGCCGGGCGCCAGGGACTCGCGATGGGGATGTCGATCTACAGCGGCGGAAAGGCCGCCGCGATGGGCTTCCAGCGCTCGCTCGCCTGCGAGGTCGGCCCGAACCAGATCACGGTCAACACGGTCTCCCTCGGCATGATCCCCGGTGACTGGGACATGGGGCCGCCGAAGGGCACGCCGCTCGGGCGCCACGGCGTGCCGAAGGACGTGGGCCCCGCCGTCGTCTACTTCGCGTCGGACGAGGCCTCGTGGGTGACGGGACAGATCCTGTCGGTGAACGGCGGCGTGTATCGCAATGTCTGAAACGGGAATGCCGCCGAGGAATCAACGACGATGAGCAGTGCGCTTCCGAGTCTCGAGATCGACGATCTCCTCGCCGAGTCGAGTCGCCGTGCCGCCGGCCGCAGCGATTTCGGCGAGAAGCAGTTCATGCAGGGCCTCGAGCAGCTCGTCTCCTCCCTCGAGCGCGATGCGTTCCTGACGCCGATCGGCCGCATGATCGCCCGGGAGCGCATCCTCAACTCGGCGAAGAATCGCCTCGACTACATCGGCGATCGCAAGCTCCATCCCGAGATCGCGAATGAAAAGATCGTGGCGCCGATCGTCGTCGTCGGCATGCCGCGCACCGGCTCGACGATCCTGCACGACATCCTCGCCCAGGACCCCGACAGCCGTGCGCCGCTGACCTGGGAGGTGATGTTTCCCTCGCCGCCGCCCGAGCCTGCGAGCTTCGAGACGGATCCGCGCATCGCCATCTGCGACGCGACCTTCCCGAGCGTCGACGCGCAGATCCCCGCCTTCAAGGCGATGCATCCGATGGGGGCACGGCTCTCCCAGGAATGCGTCACGATCATGGCCGACTCGATGGTCTCGGCCCTTTTCCACAACCAGTTTCGCGTGAATACCTATCAAGACTGGGTCGACCAGGAAGCCGACTTCGCCCCCGTCTACGCATTCCACGAGCAGCAGCTCCAGCATCTGCAGTGGCGCGTGAAGCGCGATCGCTGGGTGCTCAAGACGGGAGCCCACATGTGGGGCCTCGAGCATCTGCTGGCCCGCTATCCCGACGCGCGGATCGTCGTCACGCATCGCGATCCCGTGAAGACGCTGACCTCCTATGCGAGCTTGACGGCCCTCGTGCGCTCGCTCGGGAGCCAGACGATCGATCCCAAGGAGATCGCCCGCGACTGGACCGCACGCATCAAGCGCGTCGTCGAGCACGCGACCGAGGTCCGGACGCGCCCCGTCGCCGCCCGCGCGCAGTTCTACGACATGTATTTCCAGGACTTCGTGAAAGACCAGTTCGCGACCGTCGAGAAGATCTACCGTGCCTTCGGACTCCCGCTCTCCGAAGAGGCGGCGCGCCGGATGAAGACCTTCATCGCCGACAATCCGAAAGACAAACACGGCATCCACCGCTATTCCCCCGCCGAGTTCGGCGTCGACCCCGATGCCGTGCGCGAATCCTTCCGCCCCTACATGCAGCGCTTCGGGCTCGAGCCCGAGGCGGGCTGAACGAAAGGTCCCCGATGAGCAATCCGACCCCCGCCGCTGCTCCGAAGCTCCCCGCGACCATGCGCGCCTGGCGCGTCCACGAGTACGGGCCGGAGCCGACGACGGCGATGAAGCTTGAGCACATCCCGCTGCCCGTGCCCGGGGCCGGCGAGCTGCTCGTCCGCGCCCAGGGCATTCCGCTGAACCTGAACGACATGGAGCGCGTGAACGGGAAGAACATGATGGTTCGACCCGAGCTGCC
Source organism: Deltaproteobacteria bacterium (assembly GCA_031390075.1). Taxonomy (GTDB): domain Bacteria; phylum Myxococcota_A; class UBA9160; order UBA9160; family UBA4427; genus UBA4427. Next base: position 3,536 of record JANMTD010000493.1, read on the forward strand.
CGTCACACCGGGGATGGAGACGATGGGCGTCGTCGTCGCCTGCGGTCCGGGGACCGAGAGCTGGCTC
>JANMTD010000498.1:0-9354 GCA_031390075.1 Deltaproteobacteria bacterium
CCGAGGCCAAGGATCGCTCGGCGGTACATCGGCAGGTCGGTGATGTCCTGGTCGCCGAGCAGGACTTTGCCTTCGGTCGGCCGCACGGAGCCAGCGATCATGTTGAAGGTCGTCGTCTTACCGGCGCCGTTCGGTCCGAGCAGGCCCACGACCTCCGCCGGGTGAACGTCGAGATCGATCCCCCGCACGGCCATCTTCTCGCCGTATCGCTTCACCAACCCGCGCGCGACCAGTGCATCCCCGTTCATGGCTTGCTCACGGCCCCCGAACACGGCGCGTCCGTGCTCTGCTTCGGACTGATGACGATCGATGCCGCGCCCTCGACGCGGGCCTTGTTGTTCGCGAGGTCGAGCACGATCAGCTCCCCTCGCACGACGTCGCAGCCCTGGACGAGCTCGGCGTGGCCGCGGCAGGTGATCTTCTGGGTCAGGCGCAGGTATTCCGCGAGGTCACAGCGCGCCGATCGATTGCCCTGCTCGACCTGCACGGCGCCGCGCGCGACGAGCTGACGAGGCTCGGACTCCCCCGCGACGTACACCGCCTCGACGAATTCGCTGCGCAGCGTGAGGTTGTCCTGGCGGACCCAGACGCTGCCCGTGAAGACGAGGCGCCGACCTTCGCCCTCGGCGACGATCTCAGCCTCGTCCGCCTTGATCTCGATCGGCGCATCGCTCTTGAATCCAGTGACACCGAATTGCGTGTCGAGACCGCGTCCGCCCTTCGATGCACTCGCCGCCGCGCCGCTCCCGGTCGCGCTCGGAGGCGCCGGCGCGGCCGGAGCCCTGGCCGCGGCTGCTGCCTCCGCTCGCTCCTCCGTACTGTCAGGCTCGGCATTCGCGGAGACGGCGGGCGTCGACGCCACGGTGCCGGGCGACAGCTCGACCAGCGGGTCTCCGCCGAGATCGCGAACGATCGCCGTCGCCAGCTGATCCAGGGCCGAGCCCAGGCCCGCGCGCGCCGGGACGTGGACTGCGAGGCGGAAGAGCTCGGCCCCCGAATGTCCCGAGCGCACGGCCGCTTCGATCTGACGGGACTCGGCGGGCGGGTTCGCCTGGTCGACTCGACCGACGACGACGTTGTCGACGCCCGCCGCATCGGCCCAGGCCCGAACGGCGTCGGCGCGGGGATCGAATTCGCGGGCCGCCGCGAAGCTCCCCGGCGCGATCAGACGCTCGACACCGAGGCGGGCGAAGCGCAGCGAGAGCTGATCTGCGATCGGTGTATCCCCACCGTCCCCGGCGAACGGGGCGATGGCGATCTTCAGGCCCGGCTCGGCCGGGCGACTGGCCGCCGGTGCGTCCGCGATCGCCGGAACGGGCGCGATCGCAGCGATCGCCACCAGCCAGACGACCCACAGGCTCAGCGGGCGGAGAATCGAGATCATGGTTCCTGCACGACGGAAGCACCGCCCTCGAGGCGGAATCGTTGTTCGTCGACGAAATAACGGAAGCCACCCCCGCGATAGCTTCCACTTCGATCGACGATCACCACGGGCTCGTCCGTGTACAGGACCCGCTTCTCGTCATCATAGGCCACCCATCTCGCCTCGAATCGACGACCGCCTTCGATCGTGCCCGCGACCCGGCCTTCGGCGACGAAAGACTGGGTCGCGAGATTGAGGCGACCGCTCTCGCAGCGCATCTCGAAGCCGGTCCGACCGGGCCCCGGCGCCACCGCAACATGGACATCCTCGAGATCGGCGACTTGATGATCGGGATAGAAGCGCGCGCGCTCGGCGCGCAGCATGACCTCGTTCTCCGAGCCCTCGCTCGCGACGAACGTCATGCCAACGACGTTCAACACCTGGCCGGGATCCCCTTCGAGCCAGTGCAGATCAGGCGCTTTGGCGACTCCCGCCGAGGCCACGAGCAGGCAGAGCACACTGGCCCGTCCGACGCTTGCTCCGGCGTGCGGCCGGCGTGCGATCCAGGCCCGCGGTGTCCCCACTCAGTCCTCGTGGCCGAAGATCGTCTTCAGCGGCTCGCGGCTGCCGAGCCAATGGGCCGGTCGCAGCACCAGGTAGTCGATCGCGACGCCGACCGGATGCAGCACGTACGCGATGATCCGAAGCGGATGGCCCGAGGCTTTCTTGTCGTAGTCGTCGGCGAGGCTCGGCGTCGCCGACGCGATGGCGATCATCCCGAGCGCCAACAGCGTGCAGAAGAGGCGTTGGAGCAAGTGCAGGAATCGCATGGAGCGGGGGGCTCGAGTCGGTCGTCTGCTGTTCATGGCGGTGTCCTCGCGGCGATGACTGCCCCGCCTATCGGCCGGGCGGAGCGCCCCGTTCACTCTTCATTCCCGCCGCCGTCGCCGCTGGGACACCTCCCACAGCTCTCCGGCGACCGGCGCGTGCGAACCGATGCGCAGCTTACCCGGAATTCTCGCGCAGAGCCCGAGGGGCCCCGAGGATTTCCCGTGGGGGTTCAGGGCCATTTCAGGAGATCGCCCTGACCAGATCGCTCCGATAGACGAGACTTTCGTCACTACTCAAACATGGAAGGCCGGATCTCGTCGACCAACTGGCCATCTTTTGGGATCTCGAAGGATCACAAGGGCGGTGTTGGCTCCTTTCAATGGTCCTTTTTAGAGAGAGTTCTCCTGGAGACATGCCTGTTTGCCCGATCTATGCGACATTGGGGATCTGGCATTGCATCCAGACCCTTCCATTTTGAGATCGAGGGGTTTGGATGGATCAATTGGCATCCATTGCTTCGGCGCCAATAGTCAAAGTCGATCTGTTGGGGCATTCAAGCCGCCAGTGATCAGCAGATTGATCTTGAAGTTGGATTCTTGGATCAGAAGAGCGATGACCAAGGCGCTCCAGTCGATTGAAGATCGCCGGCTGGATGAGGGAGTGACGATTCGATGGAGCCGAGAATGCCGACCGGAGCCGAAAAGCTGATCCAATGCCTGGAGCGAGAGGGTGTCGAGTACATCTTCGGGTACTCGGGCGGCGCTGCGATGCCGATCTTCGACGCTCTGGTCGACTCGCAGATCGAGTTGATCCTCGTTCGTCATGAGCAGGGCGCCACGCACATGGCCGACGGCTATGCGCGGGCGACGGGGAAGCCGGGCGTCGTACTGGTGACCTCCGGTCCCGGGGCGACCAACACGGTGACGGGACTCCTGACGGCCCACATGGACTCGGTTCCGATCATCGTGCTGACGGGCCAGACGATCTCGACGATGCTCGGCAAGGACGGCTTCCAGGAGGCCGACGTCACGGGCATCACCTACGCCGTCGTGAAGCACAGCTATCTCGTCAAGCAGGCGGCCGACATTCCCCGCGTCACGCGCGAGGCCTTCCACATCGCGACCAGCGGCCGGCCCGGGCCGGTCCTGATCGACCTGCCGAAGGACGTGACCCAGGGCCCCTGCGACGCGCCCTTCGTCGACGACGTCCATCTGCCCGGATATACGGTGCCGACGCACGGTGACCCCGGAGCGATCCGCCGCGCCGCCGATCTGCTGGTGAACGCACGGCGCCCCGTGCTCTACGTCGGCCACGGCGCCGTCATCTCCGGCGCCGGCAAGGCCGTGATCCGCCTCGCCGAGAAGCTGCGCGCGCCGATCGTGAACACGCTGCTCGGCAAAGGGGCTGCCGACGAGACCCACCCGCTCCATCTCGGCATGCTCGGCATGCACGGCACGGCCTACGCCAACAAGGCCGTCGACGGCTGCGACCTCATCATGGCGATCGGCGCCCGTTGGGACGACCGCATCACGGGCAAGCTCGACGAGTTCTGTCTCGACGCCGTCAAGATCCACATCGACATCGACCCGGCCGAGTTCGGAAAGATGGTGACCCCGGACGTCGCGATCGCGGGCGATGCGCGGCTCGTGCTCGAAGAGATGATCCCGCTGATCACGGCCGGCGACACGAAGGAGTGGCTCGACCAGTGCGCGATCTGGCGCCAGCGCTACCCGCTGCGTTATGCGAAGCAGGGCGGCCTGCGCGCGCAGCACGTGCTCGACCGACTGCACGCCGTCACCGGCGGCGATGCGATCATCACGACCGACGTCGGACAGCACCAGATGTGGGCCGCCCAATTCTGCCTCTCGACCACGAACCGCCACTGGATCTCGTCGGGGGGTGCCGGCACGATGGGCTTCGGCTTTCCGGCCGCGATCGGCGCCCAGCTCGGCTGTCCTGACAAGAAGGTCTGGGCGGTGGTAGGAGACGGCGGCTTCCAGATGACCCAGGCGGAGCTCGCGACGGCGGCGATCCACAAGCTCCCGACCAAATGCCTGATCGTGAACAACAACTTCCTGGGCATGGTGCGCCAGTGGCAGGAGCTCTTCTTCGACAACCGGCTCTCGGGCGTCGATCTGGTCGGCAATCCGGACTTCGTGAAGCTGGCGGAGGCCTATGGCGTGAAGGCCTGGCGCATCCGGCGACCGGCGGACGTCGACCGCATCCTCGCCGCAGCCCACGCTTACAGCGAGGGACCCTGCGTCGTCGTCGCCGAGGTCGTGAAGGAGGACAACGTCTTCCCGATGATCCCGTCCGGCGCGCCGATCTCGCGCATGATCATCGAGAAGCCCAAGGAGAAGATGGCGAAGCCGACGGGCAGCACCTGATCTGCGCGCACGCAGGCCCGTCCGCGCGGCCACCCGATGACTCTGGAATTCGCTGAGGAACACGACGAGGAACCCGCTGATGTCGAGCCCGAGCCCCTTCGAGACCCCCGCACGCCGCCGCGTGCTCGCCCGCGCAAAGGCCGTAGGCCCGGCCCCCGCGGCCGCCGGCCTGCATACGATCTCGCTGCTCGTCCGCGATGCGCCGGGCGTGCTCGTCCGGGTGGCGATGGTCTTCTCGCGCCGCGGCTACAACATCGAGAGTCTCGTCGTGAGCGCGAGTGCCGAAAACGGATTCTCGCGGATGACGGTCACCTGCTCCGGGGACGGCGCGATCCTCGAGCAGATGATCCGCCAGCTCGCGAAGCTCGTGGACGTCGTCCACGCCCTCGACCACACCACGAGCGATCGCTACGAGACCGAGATCGCGCTGATCAAGGTCCGCTGCGAAGGTCCCTCGCGGCGCGAGGTGCTCGAAATCGCCGAGCATTTCAACGCCAAGGTCGTCGACTACGCACCGGAGAGCGTGATCCTGCGGGTCTACGGCAGCAGCGAGAAGCTCGATGCGATGGTCTCGCTCTTCCCGGCCGATCAGATCGTCGATCTCGTCCGCTCGGGCAAGATCGTGATGGCCCGCGCGCTCGAGATGACCTGACTTAAGACTGCTTCAGTGCGTCGCGAATCCCCGATTGCGACGGGTCAGCACCTGGATCCGCCAGAGACGGCGGCGCAGACCCTCGCGAAAGGCCGGATCCGGCAGCGGGATTCGCCCCGCCGACGGGCCGCGATCGCCTCCGACCTCTCCCACGACCTCTCCCACAACAAAGTCTTCGAAGTCCCGAGCCCGCGAACCACTGAAGCCGGCCGCGCGCAACGCGTCGACTCCGAATGGAGTCGAGAGAGCGAGCACGCGCGGGGCGAATTTCGGCGCGAGGCGCCGCGAGGGGGCGTGCCGGCCCGGCCCGCTGGCCGAGTCCGCCCCATCTCCTCCCGACCGTTTCATGCCTCGTCCTCCGCCGGGGCGCCGTGATCCCCTGCGTGGTCCCCCGCATGGTCCCCCACATGATGAGTGCTGCCGGGAAGGGCCGTCTCGAAGAAGATCCGCTTCACGCGGTACAGGCTCGAGCGAACCGCGTCGCTCGTTCGGTTCGTACGCCGTGAGATCTCCGGGATCGAGAGATTGTCGAAATGCCGCATGCTGAAGATCTCGGCCTGCCAGTCGGCGAGCTGTTCGAGCCGCACGGAGAGCTCGTCGCCGAACCGGTGCAGATCGAAGATCTCGTCGGGCGAAGGGGGAGCGAGCGACGACGAAGGGACGAGCTCGCTCTCCTCCACCAGATCGATCCGCTCGTTCTGGGTCCGGGCCCGCCGCAGCGAATTGTTGGTCGTGTTCTTCGCGATGCCATAGATCCATGACAGCAGCGACGACTGGCCGCGGTAGTTCTCGAAAGAGCGGAAGACCGCGATGAAGGTCTCCTGGACGATCTCCTCGCATTCGACGTGATTGCGGATGCGCGCGTACACGAAGTTGTAGATGCGCTGGAAGTAGCGGCTGTAGAGCTCGGCAAAATGCGGCTCGCTATGGGCTCGCAGGCCCTCGAGCAGCTCCTGGTCCGTGAAGGTCGATACGCGCACCGGGGGCGTACCGGTCGCCGGTCGGGACCCGCCTGAAGCGGCGGGTATCGCGGCGCTCCCGCGGATCTTCGCACGCGATCGTTTGCGCGGCGCCTCTTGCGCGCGCTCGTGCGGCTTCTCGACCCGCTTCTCCACCCGTTTCAGGTGCCGCTCGGCACGCGGGCTCGCACGACGCTTTTCGAGCGCGTCTACGGGGTGTGCTTCACCCTTGCGACCTTTTTTGTCAGGGTTGGCAGGATGTTGTCCAGCGTGTTGTTCAGCATATTCGGCGTACACGTCGACGGCGACGGACGCCTCAGCAGCAGGCGTACGAGACAAAACGGCCTTCTCCCCGCGCCCGCAAGCGAGCGCGATGCCGCGTCCCGGATCCCAGAGATCGACAGGGTCCCCCCGTGTCTCCTGGGAAGTGACCGTTCAAGCGCGGACGTGGCGCGGCGCGAAGCGAATATTCGACAGTTGCGCCGAAAGACCCCGAGCTGCGCACGCCCTGCCGGCCCGCTGCAGCCCGCGGAACCGCCCCGCCGTCGAGGAGGCCGCGGCTGCCGCGCCGGTCCCGCCTGAGCCGCTCAGATCATCCCTGCAGCAGCGACAGCGCGGCCTGCGTCGAAACGTTGGCCTGGGCCAGCACCGAGATGCCCGCCTGCTGGAGCACCTGGTTCCTCGTCAATTCGGCCGTCTCCGAGGCGAAGTCCACGTCGCGGATCCGCGAGTCGGCCGCAGAGGTGTTCTCGACGGCGATCGCGATCGAGCGGATCGCCGACTCGAGCCGGTTCTGGGCCGTGCCGAAGGCAGCCCGGAGCGCGGCCACCTGACCTACGGCGCTGTCGAGCAGCGCCAGCGAGGAGAGCGCTCCGCTCGCGCTCGAGACCGCGAGGCCGAATACCCCGATCGCGCTGGCCGTCGCGTTCACGGCGCTCACGGTGAAGCGATCTTCGGTGCCGTTGCTGGTGCCGATCTGGAAGGTGACGGGCGCACCCGACTGGAGGACGAGGAGCCCGTTGAACTCGGTGACCTGGGCGATGCGATCGACTTCCTGGAGCAGACCCTGGAATTCGAGATCGACCGTCGCGCGCTCGTCCGGGCCGAGCGTGCCGTTCGCCGACTGGATCGCGAGCTCCCGAAGCCTGATCAGGATCGAGCTCGTCTCGTTGAGCGCCCCCTCGGCGATCTGCAGCATCGAGATGCCGTCATTGGCATTGCGCTGCGCCTGTTGAAGGCTGCGAATCTCGGCGCGAAACGATTCGGAGATGCCCAGGCCGGCGGCGTCGTCGGCCGCGCGGCTGATGCGAAGGCCCGAGGACAGCCGCTGGAGCGACTTCCCCAGCCGATCGGTCGTGTTGACCAGGTTGCGCTGTGCGTTGATCGAGCTGATGTTCGAGTTGACCCGCAATCCCATCCTGGATTCTCCTGGTTCGCAATGTTCGCAGCGGCACGCGGCGCCGCGCGCGACCCACCGGGTCGCCGCGGCGGCCGCCGTCACCGCCTACGTGACCGCCTGCAAATGCAATCGCAATGCCACCGCGTCGCACTCGTGTTGCCGCGGCAATCTCGGCCTCTCGGAGCCGTGGCTTCGTCCTGGAGGCGTACCGAGGAAGAACCCGGCGCGGGCGTCGCAGCCGCGCGTTTCCGCCTGCAGACTGGCATTTCAAGCTGAATGCCGAAGGCGGCAATTCCTGCCGAGCCGGTGACGGACGAATCGACGGCGCGTGGGACGCGCGAACGCCGACTTCTGCGAGGTCGTGGCCGGGAATCCGTTCGGAGTCAGCTCTCGGCGGGGGCGTCGCCGGCTTCCGGCTCGGGCGGGGGCAGCTCCTCGAGGTCACCGCCCCGGGTCGCACAATCCGCCGCCCGCATGTACTGGGCGCTTCCGCCCGCGATGCAGCGCACCATTCGATCGAGGGAGCGATCGAGGGAGCGATCGAGTTCCCGTGCGTCGGGGCTCGCCGTGCCCGCGTCGGAGGTGAGCGGATCGGATGCGGACTCGGCATCCCCGACTTCATCGCCCGCAGCCATCTCGGCCTCGAAGCGCTCGAGCTCGGCGATCTCGCCTTCGACACCGGTGGGCGTCGCGGTCACGATCCGGATCCCGACGAGGGCGCCGATCACCGCCAGGCCCAGCGTGAGCTTGGTTCCGGCGCGCCAGAGGGCTTTCGACAGGTAGGCTTGCATGGCGATCCGATCGGCGGACACGCCAGAGGCCTTGAGCCGCGAGCTGTTCTCGCCCGGCCGTGGCCGCGGCCTACTTTCCCTGGAGCAGGTCCCGCGGCAGCCCGTAACCGCGCTCGCCGATGATGTTGAGCTGGATGTTGGTCGCCCCACCCGCGATCGCCGGCCCCATCGAAAAGATGTACTGGAGCACCCAGCCGGTCGGCGTCGAACGCCGACCCCAGACATGCAGCTCCTCTTCGCGGGGGGCGAGAACGCCGTCGCCGCCGATCAGGTCGTAGGCGCAGCGGGCGATCTTCTGCACCGTGTCCGTCGAGAACACCTTGTTCATCATCACGGGCCGTATCACCTTCGCCATCTCGCCCCGCTGCGCCGCACTGAACTGGCGCAGATTCGAAGTCTCGCTGGCGCGGACATAACCCTCGATCTCGGCGAGGCGCTGACGAATCCCCGGGTCCTCGATCGCCGGACGACCGTTTCGATTGCGCGCGCGCGCGAGGTCGACAAGGTCCTGGAAGGCTTCCCGCATCAAGTTCGGATTGCCGATCAGGTTGCGCTCGTGGACGAGGGTCGCCCGCGAGACCTGCCATCCCTGCCCGCGCGAGGCGACGATATTGCCGACCGGAATCCGCGCGTCGTCGAAGAAGACCTCGTTGAATTCGTAGCCGCCGGTCATCTCGCGCAGCGGGCGAACCTCGATCCCCTTCGTCTTCATCGGGACGAGCAGGTACGAGATGCCCGCGTGCTTCTTGGCATCCGGCTCCGTCCGGAAGAGACCGAACATCATGTGGGCGCGCTGCGCCGCGCTGGTCCAGATCTTCTGGCCCTTCAGCACCCACTCGTCGCCCTCGAGGCGAGCCTGGCACTGCAGCGACGCGAGATCGCTGCCCGAGCCCGGCTCGCTGTAGCCCTGACACCAGTTCTCTTCGCCGCGCAGCGCCGGCGCGATGTAGCGCGCTTTCTGCTCCTCGGTGC
>JANMTD010000500.1:0-11522 GCA_031390075.1 Deltaproteobacteria bacterium
GCCTGGATCGGCGAACTGCTCGACGACATAACGGTGATCCCAGAAGGTCCAGGGCCAGCCGTGGGTCACGACGAGGGGCATCGGCTTCGGGCCGCCCGCCGACGTCACGCCGCGCTTCATCATGTAATGGATCGGAACGCCGTCGATCATGACGCGGTAATGCTCGAAGCGGTTCATCTCCGCCTCGGCCTTGCGCCAGTCGTAGTCGTCGAGCCAGCTGTCGACGAGGGCGCGCAAATAACGCCCCTCCATGCCGTAGCGCCAGTCGTCGTTGCCGTAGTCGGGTGCCGCGCGGAAGCGCTCGAGGCGGGCGCGCAGATCGTCGAGGCTCGCCTCCGGGATCGCGATCGTAAAGCGTTCGGGCTTCATGCGGGGCTCTCCGTTCAGTCGAGTCGGTGGATCGCGCTCGTCTTGATGAGGGCGACGACGCGGCGCCCGGTCTCGAGGGCGAGATCGCGGGCCGCCGCTGGCGTGATGCGGGCCCGGATCCGGGTCTCGCCGATCTGGAGGCCGACGAGGACTTCGTGGCCGACACGATCGATCGCGACGACGTTGCAGGCGAGCGCATTGCGGGCCGAGATGCCCGCCGGCTTCTCGAGACAGATGAGCACCTCGTCGGCGTAGAACCCGACCTCGACCGGGCTTCCAATCGCCGCACCGCAGAGGGGCGCGGCCAGCGTGATGCCCGATCCGAGCCCGAGGAGCGTCACGCCGCCCGCTTCGTCGTGGCCGACCACCGGCACGCGCAGCAGGTTGTCGACGCCGACGAGGGACGCGAGGCCGAGGGCCCGGGGCCGCTTCAGGACTTCGACGGGCAAGCCCTGGGCGACGACGCGGCCCGCCTCGAGGACGGCGCAGTCGTCGGCGAGGGCCAGCAGCTCCGACGCGCGATGGGTCACGAAGATCATCGGGACCGCGAGCGTCTGCTTCACCTGCATCAACAGTCCGAGCACGTCGCGCGAGAGCTCCGCATCGAGGGCGCTCGTCGGCTCGTCGAGCAGGAGGAGACTCGGATCGGCGAGCAGCGCGCGGCCGATCGCGACGCGCTGCCGCTCGCCGCCCGAGAGGTTCTCGATGCGGCGCTCGAGGAGCGGCGCGATGCGCAGGACCTCGAGGATGCGGTGGCCCGCCGGCGAAGCGAGCCGTTCGGTCGCGCCCGGCGCGAAGGCGAGATTGCCGCGCACGCTGCGATGCGGGAATAGCAGGGGATCCTGGGTCACGAGAGCGAGGCGCCGCCGCTCCGGGGGAACCCAGACGCCGCCGGGCCGCGCAAAGACGACGCGCTCGCGGACGGCGATGCGGCCCGTCTCCGGGCGGAAGAGGCCTGCGATCGCATGCAGCAGCGTCGTCTTGCCGCTCCCCGACGCGCCGAAGATGCCAAGGGCGGGGCCGTGACTCTCGAGCGTGAGATCGAGCTTGAAATCCGAGAAGCGATGCGAGATCTCGAGACTCAGCATCAGGCGCTTCTCTTTCGTGCGGAGAGCCAGAACGAGGCGAGCAGCGCGCCGAGGGCGAGCACGACGCTCACGGCGACGAGCCGCATCGCCGCCGCTTCACCGTCGCGCACGTTGAGGAGCGTGTAGACCGCGACCGGGATCGTGCGCGTCTCGCCGACGACGTTGCCCGCCAGCACGATCGTCGCCCCGAACTCGCCGAGCGCCCGGGCGAAGGCGAGGACGGACCCCGAGGCGACGCCGGGGAGCGAGAGCGGCAGGGTCACGCGAAAGAACGTGTCGAGGGGTCCGCGGCCGAGGCTGCGCGAGACCTGCTCGAGCCGGGGATCGACGGCGAGCATCGAGAGCCGGATGGCTTCGACGAGCAGCGGAAAGCCGACGACCGCGGCCGCGATCACGCAGGCCGTCGTCGTGTAGGCGATATGGCCCCCGGTCCACGCATGCCACGCCTCGCCGAACGGTCGACTCCGCCCGAGCACGTACAAGAGTAGATAGCCCGTCACGACCGGCGGCAACACGAGGGGCAGCATGACGAAGCCCTGGACGAGGGCGCGCAGCGGGTGTTCCCAGCGCGCGAGGAGCCAGCCCGCGGCGATCCCCGGAACGAGGCTCACCGCCACCGCCGCAACGGCCACCCGGATCGAAAGCAGGATGACCGCCCACTCTGCGTCACTCACCATGGCGGCTCAGGGAAGCACAAACCCTGCGGCGGACAAGCGCGCCCGCGCCGCGGCGCTCGTCAGATACACGAGAAAGCGCTGCGCAAGCTCGGGATTCGTCGCCTGGCGCAGGACCACGGCGTGGTACTCGATCGGCAGATGGGTCGCGGGATCGAAGGCGAAGAGCGTCTCGACCCTGGCCAGCTTTGCATCCGTCGCGTAGACGAAGCCCGCCTCGAGCTCCCCCTGCTCGACGGCGTGGAGCACGGCGCGCACATCCTTCTGCCCGACGAGCCGCGGCTCGAGCGCTGCGAGGAGCCCCAGCTTGGCGAGCGCCTTTCGCGCGTACTCGCCCGCCGGAACGCCCTCGTCGGCGATCGCGATGCCGTCGCCCGCGGCCAGCCGGGCGAGCAGCGCGCTCGGATCCCGGACGCCGGCGCGGGCGAGCGCGCTGCCGTGCGTGGCCACGCAGACGAGCGCGTTGCGGGCGACGACGACGGGCTCCCCCGCGATCGCGTCGGCCTCGCGCAGGAAGTCGACCCAATCGGGGCTCGCGGACACGAAGACGTCGGCCGGTGCACCGTCGCGGATCTGGCGGGCGAGATCGCTCGAAGCCCCGAAGCTCGTCGCGACCCGCCCGCCCTCGAAGCGAGATGCGAGCGCCTCGACGACCTCGGTCAAGCTCGCCGCGGCGACGACGCGGAGCGGGGCGGCCACACCCTCCTCGGATTCGGCGTATCCCGCACCCGAAGCGAGCAAGAGCCACGCAGCGAAAACCGAGAAAGCGAGGCGGCGCACCGCCCGAACCGTCGAAGCAAACATCGTCATCTCCTCGTCCCCTCGGCGCCCTAGAACCGTACCCGCGACTGCGCGTAGAAATAATCCAGGTCGCCTGACGTCGGCGCATTCGCGACTTCGTCGAAATAACGCCCCTTGAACCAGTGGTCGTAGCCCACGTCGAATGCGAGCCAGGTCGTCGCGTCCCAGCGCGCGCGCAACTCGATATCGGTCCCGATATCGCGTCCGGCATCTCCCGTCGGGTCGACGAGCCCCGATCGCGAGAAGGTGTCGCGGGCTTCGTCGAGGCTCCAGTAGCGGATCTTCAGATCGAGGCGCAGGGTCGTCGCCGGCATCAGGCCGAGGCGGATGCCGGGCGAGATGATATTCGAGCGCGGGAAGGCGCCGAGGATGCCCGTCGGTCCGAGATCGAAGCGGCGGGCGCTGAAGAGTGGATCGAAGGTGTGGCTGTCGTCGTCGCTCGGATCGTCGCTGCCGGAGGCGTAGTCGAGCTGCGCGGCGACGCGCGGTGACCAGGGGACCTCGAACGTGAACCCGATCTCGCCGTGGGCCGCGAAGGCCGATTGATCGCGCACGTCGCGCTCGCCGAACTGGGCGATCAGCTCGCCCTCGTAGTCGATTCGAGAGACGGCGGGACGGCGATAGGCGCGCAGACCGTAGGTCCGGTAGCTGCGATTGCCCGGCAGATCGTCGAGCACGAGCACGTAGGCGTCGAGCTGGAGCCACGGGTTCCGGAGATCTTCGAAGGCGACGCCCCAGAAGCGCTGGCGGGCGGAGACCTTATCGTCGAGGACGTCGCCGTCCTGCAGCTCGACGGGCAGCGTGTAGAACGCGCGCACGCGCCAGGTCTTCGCGTCGCTCCCGAGCTGGAGGTGGACGCCGTCGAAGGCGTTCGTCGTGTTGCGGAACTCGTTGCGCGCGACGAGGCGACGCGACCCGAGGTCGAGCGAGAAGCGACCGACATGGCTGTCGATGCGGAGGCCGCGATCGAGAACGTTCTTCGCGGTCGCCGAGAGAAAGAGCTGGGTGACATCAAAATGGTCGATCTCCCCGCCAATGAAATCGCGCGGGCGATCGTTCCAGACGCGGGAGTCCTGCAGCTCGGCCAGGAAGCGGATACCGCCCGGGGCGTCGACGCCGAGCCGCAGGCGCGAGCGCTGCGGAATCTGGGTCTGCGTCTGGGACTCACCGGGCCGGAAGGGATCATCCATGAACTCGAAACGTGTGCGCTGGTCGACGGCGAAGTCGAGCCAATCCGGGAGCCGGAGCGCGTCGTGGAGATGGCGATTCCAGGAGACGTTCTCGGCGTGCAGGATGGCGTCGGCAGGCTCGGCGGGCTTGAAGACGGGCGGGGCGGCCGCATCCGCCGCCGCCAGCGCCGAGATCGATGCGAGTGCAAGCGCAAGCGCGCCTCCGGAGACTAACACGCGAAAGCCCGCGATCGTCATGCCACCTGCCGCCCGAGGCCGGTGAGGTCGTAGCCGCCGACGCTCTCGAGCGTCCTTCGATAGGTCGAGGAATGAAGCGCTTCGAGGAGCCGCGTGACTCCGATCTCGGAGAAATGGGCTGCGTTCAACCAGAGCTCGACGACATGCGTCTCGAGCGGATGGAAGTCAACGCCGACGGCGGCGGCCGCGGGCTCGATCGTGACGGCGGGGAGGCCGGTCGCGAGGCAGAGTCGACTGGCGGCGAGATGCGACGTGACCCGCGGCCCGGCGACCTTCGCGCGATTCGCGCGCAGCGCGCGCTCGAAGGCGGACTGAGCCCCGGCACCGGGCTCGCGCTGGATGACCTCGCTGCGACCGCTTAACGCCGTGTTCCACCAGCCGGCTCGGCTACCGCGCGGGCGGGCGAGACCCACGCGCCAATGCGCGAGATGGAATCGGAGGATCGGGAGCTGCTCGAAGGTCGGGGGGCCGGCCCTGGCCGTGAAGTGGGTGACGGCGCCGTGGAGCCGGCCGGCTTCGAGGGCCGCCAGCGCCGACGCGCTCGAGGCGCTGACCGCGAGCGCGCGTGTCCCCCGCGCCTGGAGGAGTCGCTCGAGGAGGCGGAGCCCGGGCTCACAGCCCGCGACGACGAGTTGGGGATCGGCGGAGGCGGTAGGCACGGCGGCGGATGCGCCGACGACCTCGTCGACGGAGTCCCAGCCCTCATCTCCGTGGCGGGCGGGCGTCGTGACCCGGCGCGCTCCGACGAAGCCCATTCGGACGGCCGTGCCAGCCGGCGCGGACTCACCGGAGATCACATCGACGGCGGCCCCGCTCTCGGGACCGAAGAGCGCCGCCGCCGTCGTGCCGAGGGCTCGGGCGAGGGAGAGCGCCGCGTCTACGCGCGGGAGATGGCGCCCCGCCTCGACGGCGGAAACGAGGGCTCGGCTGACGCCCGCGCGAGCGGCGAGCTCCGCCTGGGTCAAGCGGGCGGCGAGCCGGGATTCGAGGAGGCGGTGTCCTGAGATCATGGAGGCAGACTTCTATCACAGGCTGACAGACTTCTGCCAGGCGCTCGATGAGCCGGGGCAGCGGGCTCTGGGAACCGAAGGCGGGGCGAACCGACCGCCCAGCGGCCCGCCGATCATCAGCCCCCTGAATCGTGCTGGCGCATCGCAGTCGGCTCCCGACCCACGCGAACGACCGGACACGATCCGAGAAGTCCAGACGACACGTCGCAGCACATTCGCGTCTTGATATGAATGGCCATGCACCAGCAAGGTTCGAGAAGATCGCTTGGATCCTCGCGTCATCGATCACCTGTATGCGGAAGTAGTGAGCCTAAACCAGTGACGAGACGTTGAAGCTCCCCAATCGCGAGCATGCCGAGATTCAACCCGCGAAGATTCGCGACTACCTTCTCTCGTCGAGTCATCCCAAGGGTCGCCCGAAGTCGAAAGTCTTCCTCAGTCTCGGGTACACCGCGGAGAACTGGGAGCAACTGGCAGCAGACCTCCTTGCGCTGGGCCGAGGCGGAGATGCCGAGCAGGTTGCTTCGCCCTATGGCGAGAAGTTTCGTATCGTTGGCGCCATCGTGGGCCCGAACGGTCGGTCGGCCGTTTTCTTGTCGATCTGGTGTCGCCGTCACGGGGATCCGATTCCTCGGCTCGTCACAGCCTATCCAGTGGGGTGAACATCATGAAGTACAAGATGCTCGATTCGGTCGTGTTGGACCGGGACCTGCCCGAGTACGGACTTTGCAAGGGCGACCTCGGTGCCGTCGTCGAGGTGTACGAGCCCGACGGTCTCGAGGTCGAGTTCGTCACAGCCTCGGGTGATACAGAGGCCGTCCTTACGCTCCGGGTCTCCGACGTGCGGCCGGCGGCGAAGAACGATCTGATCTCGGTCCGACCGATTCGCAGATCGGCTTAGGCTGCCATGCTTCCCGACCCGCTCCACCCCGCGCTCGTCCACTTCCCGATCGTCCTCGCCCTGCTCGCCCCGCTCCTGGCCGCCGGGTTCTTCTGGGCGATCCACACCGGCCGCCTCCCCGCCCGCGCCTGGATCGCGGTCATCGTCCTGCAGGCCGTGATCTTCGGATCCGCGTGGATCACGGCCGAGGCGGGGGAAGATGAAGAGGAGCGCGTCGAAGGCGTCATTCGCGAGGACCCGATCGAGGAACACGAAGAGGCCGCCGAATGGTTCATCTGGATCGCGGCCATCACCCTCCCCGTCACCGGCGCCGGAATCTTCAGCGGCAGCCTTGGTACCAGCGCCCGCGGCCTCGCCCTGGCCGGCACCCTGCTGGCCGCCCTCGCCGTCGCCCGGGTCGGCCATACGGGGGGCGAGCTCGTCTACAAGCACGGCGCGGCCCTCGCCTACCTCGACGGGGAGACCGCCGCCGAAGCGCTCGGTCGTCTGGCGACGCAGAAGATCTTCTCGGGCATCGGGGATGTCATCGGTGTGGGCGATGCCGACCGCGTTGACGATCCGAAGCGCCGCCGGCGTGGCCGCGACGACTGAGGCCGTGCCTTGCCCGCCCCGCCCCCCGCCCTGCGATCTCGCGTAATATGAGACGCAGCGACACGACCCCCAGCGAGAGGCCCCCCGATGAGCCGACCCGGATCCGCCGAAGCCATCACCGTCGCCGTCGAGGAGATGCGCACACTCCTGCAAGCCGACGGCGCCGACCTGACGATCAAGGAGCTGAACCCCGGCGCCGCGCGGCTCCATCTGGTCGTCGACCTCACGAACGTCGAGTGTCTCGACTGCCTCGTCCCGCCGGACATGCTCCGCCGCGTCATCACCGAAGCGATCGCGAAGAAGTCCCCCGGCGAGCTCGAAATCCTGATCGACGATCCGCGGGAGGCCTGATCCGATGACTACCACGTCGACATGGCCGACCTCCGCCCGCCGCCTCCGCATCCGCGTCCCGACCGCGCGACCGCCGGCCGAAACGGGTGCACCGACCTTCCTGCTGAACCGACCGATCGCGGGGCTCAAGGTCGGCATGCGCCACGAGGGCTCCTGGCGCTCGTGGATGCTGATCGTCGAGGAGTGGCAGGGCTTCCTGCGCCGCGATGGCGCGACGCCCGTCGTCGTGAAGACCGGCGAGCGCACGGCCGCCGAAGGCGAGCGGACGCGCACGCTCGTCGCCGAGTGGGCCGCATCGGTCGACTGCGGCATCTCGGGCCTCGGGACCTGCGGCTCGTGTACGTCGTGGAGCGTCCACGACGCCGTCTCCCTCGAGAAGCAGAATCGCCCCGCGATCGTCGCCGTCACGGAGGAGTTCGCGCAGCACGCGCATAACATGGCGAATCACCTGGGCCACAAGGACCTGAAGGTCCTCGTGCTGCCCTATCCCCTCGAAGCGCGGCCCGAAGAAGAGCTGCGGAAGATCGCCTTCGAGTACTACCCGAAATTCCTCGAGTTGCTCGGCGCGACGGCGGCCCAGGGAGCGCCCGCGGCTCGCGGAGAGAAGAAGTGACGAGCCCCGAGACGAGTGCGCTCACGACCGACACGATCGACCTCGACGACGATCCCGAGGCCCTCTACGAACTCTCGCTCGAGCAGGGCTGGGGCGACGGTGTTCCGATCCTCCCGCCGACCGACGCGCGGATCGAGGCCCTGCTCGCGGCGACACCGCATCCGCCGGACCACATCGTCGGCGTGCTCCCGCCGCGCAACGGCGTCGCGACCGTCGAGCTGGCCGCGACCAACGCCGCGATGGCCGGCGTCGAGCCCGCCGCGTTCCCGTTCGTGCTGGCGGCGCTCGAGGCGATCAGCACACCCGAGTGGAACGCCTTCGCGCTGACGACGACGACTTCCTCGGTCTTCCCGATGCTGATCGTGAACGGCCCGAGCCGCGACGCGCTCGGCATCAACTACCGCGCCGGCTGCCTCGGCGGCGCCGCGGGACGGGGCTCGATGACGATCGGCCGCGCCGTCTCGTTATGTCTGCGCAACATCGGGGGCCAGAAGGCCGGCGAGACCTCGCGCACCGTCTTCGGCCAGCCCGCGCGTTTCGGCCTCTGCTTCGGCGAGTGGGAGGAGCGCTCTCCCTGGCCGTCGCTCGCGACGCGGCGCGGCTTCAAGGCGAGCCAAGACGTCGTCACGGTTCACGGCGCCAAGGGCACGTTCCCCCTCGCCGACGTCAACAACGACAGTGCCGAGGACCTCGCCTACACGATCGCCAAATCGATCGCGTTCCCGATGAACAACTGGTACCTCGAGCCGACGGGCGGGAGCGGGCAGCTCGTGCTGTGCGTGAATCCGATCTGGGCGGCGCGGTTCGGCGAGGCGTTTCCGAAGGTCGAGTCGTTCCAGGAGTATCTCTTCGAGAACGCCTGGCAGCCGATTGAGCTCTGGCGGCCGGCGAACGCGAAGATCCTGAGGGACAAGGGGCGGGTCGACGCGAAGGGGCGGGTGATGTTGGTCGAGCGGGCGGAGCAGCTGGTGCCGGTGGTATGCGGGGGGCTTGGGAGCTTGCACGCGGTGGCGCTGACCAGCTTCTGCGAGAGTGAGATGCAGAGTGTGGCGGCGCTTCGGAAGTAGACGGACGGCATGACCTCTCTCACCGTTCGGCTGGTTCCCTGCGCGGTCGAGGTCGAGATCTCTGACGACGAGCTGATGGTCGTTCTCGCGGACGGCCGCCGACTCTCGGTCCCGTTGGCCTGGTTTCCGAGGTTGCAGAGGGCCACCCCGAATGAGCGCTCGAACTTCGAGCTGCTGGGTGGAGGGATCGGGATCCATTGGCCGGAAATCGATGAGGATTTGAGCGTCGAGGGATTGTTTCGCGGCGTTCGGGCTCCGGGCGGAGATAGTCCTCACCCAAAATGATCCGACCCACGGCCTCAATCGAGTCGCCTGCGCGAATGCTTTACCCGAACCATCCCCGACAGGCTGCTCCCGTTCAGGAATCGTCCTGCGTCACCCGATGCCAGAGGTCGGCCAACCCAAGCTCGCCGACCCAGCGCTCGATGTAGGCGCGATCCAGTCGATCGCCCGAAACCTGCAGGATCCCGGCTACGTCCCGAATCTGCCGTTCGGATTCGCCGGCCTTCGCCCATTCGAGTTTGGCGACGATCGTATCCTCGGGGGTGGCGATCCAGACTGCGAGTCCTGCGAGATCGACGCGCGATCGCCGCTGGAACTCCGCTCGACTGAACGGGCGCTCCTTGCAGAGGATCAGGTCGACCTTCCAGCCAGACTCATAGTCGATGACATTGAACATGCCTCGTCGACGCCAGGCCTCGTCGACAGCCTCGACGCTGACGTAGTAGCGATCCGGATCGAGCCCTCGCACGAATCGATCGAGCTGATCGCGCGTCGGGGAGATCACGAGGTCGATGTCGTGCGTCGTGCGGGGATAACCGTGATAGGTACTCGCGAAGGAGCCCGCCAACATGTAGGGAATAGCGGCCTGATCGAGCTCGGCCACGATCACCGCGAGCGGATCGGCGCTCACGGAAAGCGGCGCGCCGCGTAAGCAGCGTCGAACTGCGCCTCGCCGAGGACTTGTCGCAATACCCGCAGTCGGGCCTCGGCCCGACTAATTCCGGGCTCACGCGCCATAACCCCTTCGATGGCGATCTCTCGCGCGCGCTCGGACATCTCGAAGGCGAGCTGCAGACGGCGCGCCGGCCCCATCGCGCGATACGCTTCGATCTGGACCCGGTGGGCATCGGGATGGGTATCGGGGGAACGCATGGGCGCAGCGTAGCCCCGAGCTCCGCTCGAAGGAAGCGATCCGCGTCGCCCCTAGCCTCACGCCGTTCGCGAGGTAGTGTTGATCGGCGCGCGATCCGGAAAGGCGCCCCTACAACGCCGATCGCGAGTGAAAGCGCGAGCGGATCCGAGGACCTTCAGTGAAAACCTACGCCCCCGAAACCCTCGAGCTCTCCGACCTCTCTCCCGAGGCGATGTACGAGCTCTTCGAGAAGAACGCCTGGGGCGATGGTCTTCCCCTCGTCCCGTCGACCGCGGAGCGCGTCGAAGCGATGCTCGCCTTCGCTACGGGCGACCCCGACGAAGTCCTCACGACGCTGCTGCCCCGGGCCGGCATCGTCACGCGGCGCGTCGTCGCGATCAACGCCGTGCTCGCCGGCTGTCCGCCGGTCGTGTTTCCCGTCGTGCTGTCTGCGATCCGTGCGCTCGCGCGACCCGAGGTCAACATCCGCGGGGTCAACGCGACGACTCATCTCGTCGCTCCGATGGTCATCGTCCACGGCGAGATCGTCGCCCGTGCCGGCTTCAACGCCGGCGTCGGCGCATTCGGCCCTGGCAATCGCGCGAATGCGACGGTCGGCCGCGCAGTCCGCTTGATCCTGCTGCACGTCGCCGGTGCGCGCCCCGGCTTCGGTGACGCCGCGACCCACGGCCAGCCCGCCAAGTACACCTACTGCGCCGCCGAGAACCTCGCCGAGTGTCCGTGGGAAGGCTATGCCGCGAGCCGAGGGGTCCACGCGCCCTCCGCCGTCACCGTCCACTGCGGCGAAGGACCGCATAACGTCCACGACGCCGAGGCGGACGGCGACCCCGCTTTGATCCTAGACAAGATCGCCTCGTCGATGGCAACCCTCGGCATGAACAACGCCCCGATCAGCCACGGCGAGTTCTTCATCGCCCTGGGCCCCGAGCACGCCCAGAGCCTCGCCATGAGGGGACTCACCCGCGCCGACATCTCCTCCTATCTATATGAGCGCGCGCGCATCCCTGCGGGCGTATTCCGGAGACACTTCGAGGAGCTGGCCTGGGCGCAGTGGATGAAGGTCGCGAAGGACGACGATCGGCTTCCGATGACGGCGCATCCGGATCAGATCCGCGTGTTCGTCGCGGGGGGGCCGGGGAAGCACAGCTTGGTCATTCCGTCGTGGGGGATGACGAAGAGCGCGACGGTTCCGGTCGAGGGCTGAGGCGCCCGAATCTCAACGAGGAGAAGATGGAATGACCACTGCGATCTACCGACCCGACAGCATTCCCGGACCCGAGATCGCGCGGCTCGCGCCGTCGCCTTCGTCGCTGGCGGGGCTGCGCATCGCGGTGCTCGACAATGGAAAGCCGAATGCGGCGGTCGTGATGAGGCGGGCGGCGGAGACGTTGGCGGCAAGGGTCGGCGGGAAGGTCACGCTCGTCATCAAGAAGGGGCCGCGGGGAGAGTCGGCGAACGCGGCGATTCCGTGTGC
>JANMTD010000515.1:0-5178 GCA_031390075.1 Deltaproteobacteria bacterium
GCCGTCGAGCGCCCGCAGGAGCTCCGTCAGGTCCTCGAGGAAGCCGAGACCCGCGATGCGTTCGAGAAGTCCCAGGGCGCGGTGGAGCGGGCGGGCGAAGAGGCGGAGCGAAAAGCGGCTCGCGGTCATCGCGGGGCGGACCAGGGCGTGGAAGAAGCGGCTGTCGAGGAAGGCCTGGAGCCGGCCAGGAGCGCGCAGGAACTCGAGGGCGTGCTCGGCCGGCGGCGTGTCGACGACGATCAGATCGTGACGCCCGGTCTCGACGAGGGCCTGGACCTCGGCCATGGCGGCGTATTCGGTGCTGCCGGCGAGGGCCTGCGAGAGATGGCGGTAGATCCGGTTGTCGAGGATGCGCCGGCGTGTGGCCTCGTCGGAGGCGAGCCGCTGGACCAGCTGGTCGAAGGCGTGCCGGGTCGAGAGCATCATGACTTCGAGAAAGGGCTCGTGCTCGCCGTCTGCACCGGCGCGGATCGTTGTGGGCGATATTCGAACGGGCTCGGAGCCGAGGGTGTCGAGGCCAAAGGCGTTCGCGAGGCGCCGGGCGGGATCGATCGTGAGGACGAGGGTTCGCCGGCCGCGGCGCGCTGCCTCGAGCGCGAGCGCGGCGGCGATCGTCGTCTTGCCGACGCCACCGGTCCCGGTGCAGACGAGGACGCGCGCGTCGAGGAGGGCTATCTCGATCGTCGACGTCATGCGGCGCTCGTTTCGCGCGAGCTCTCTTCGCCCGCCCCGGGCCAGAAGGGCGGGGCGAGAATGCGCTCGGCCTGCTCGATCCATCCGCTGCCGGCGTCGAAGCCATCGTCCAACAGGGGAAGCTCGACCACGGGCAGCTTGCAGCGTTCGGAGACCTCGCGCCGGAAGTGCTGCGCCTCCGCCGCGCGGCGAGCGCCGTGCTCGAGGATCGCCGCCATCTCGGAAGTCGTCGGCAGGACGGCGAAGCGCGGCTCCCCGCGCATTCGCGCCAGGGCCGCGAGTGCCGTCGTCGACTGGGCGCTCGGCATCTGATTCACGGCGATGCGATCGACGGCGATCCGGATCTCCCCTCGCGCCCGTTCCACCAGCTCGATCGTCTCGCGGACGGGCAGCTCCTCGGGCAGCGTGACCGGCAGCAGCAACGTTCGCTTCGGATCGTGGACGAGCGCCTCGACCCAGCCCGCGTGGCGGGCGAGTGGGCCCGCGCGGACGGCCTGGGCCACGACGCGGGGGACGTCGAGGAAGGTGAGCCCGTGCCCGGTAGCGGGGGCATCGACGACGATCAGATCCCAGCTCGGCCGGCCCGAGGGCTCGGTCCGCTGCTCGAGATGCCAGATCTTTCCGAGCACGATCAGCTCGCGCCAACCGGGCGCAGCCTCGAGCAGCTGGCCGAACAGCTCCGTCCGCAGGATCCGGTCGGTCACGGCGCCGAGGCCGATCTGGAGCCGGATGTACTCGGCGAGCGCTTCGTGGGGATCGATGCGCAGGGCGTGGAGTCCGGGCGCGAGCAGGCGACCGGCGTGGCCGAGGGGACGGGGCGAGCGCTCGAACCGGGATGCGACGGATTCGTGGGCCGAGGTCTCGACCAACAGCACCCGCATTCCCGCCCGCCGCGCCGATTCGGCGACCGCACAGGCCACGGCGGTCTTCCCGACCCCGCCCTTGCCGGTGACGACGATCAGGCGCCGGTCGAGCAGGCCGCGTGCGCTCGCGCTCAAGCTCGGCCTCCGCGGATCTTCGGTTGGCTCGGGTAGTGAAAACCCTTCGTCATGCTTGGCCAGTCTAGCGGTCTGCGAAGGCCGATCCGACGACGACGGGCAGCCGGGCTCGGGTCCGGCCGGTGCAGGCGTGGCTCAAGCCCTGTGCAGGCGGAGCCGATCAGCCCGAAGGGCGAATGGTTTGCGCGCACCGGATCAAGGCGGAGGGAGCGACCCTCCGCGAGCCGCCGCGCGCCGAGCGGGGACCGCGACGTGATTGTGACCTGCCAGGAATGTTCGACGAGCTTCCAGCTCGACGACGTGCGGATTCCGGCCTCGGGAGCACGGGTTCGCTGCTCCCGCTGCAAGCATTCCTTCTTCATCCAGAGCCCCTCCTCGAGTCAATCCGAGGCGATCGAATCGGTCGTCGCGGAGGCCATCCAGGGCAAGGCAGGCAAGACACCCGGAGCGAGTCGCGATCTCGGCGCGCCGCCGCCGGCCGCCCGACCGTCGGCCATGCGGGGCGAGCCCGGGGAGGAGGACTGGCAGTTCTCCGAAGAGATCCGGGTCGCCGGCGACGACGAGCAGGACGAACCAGCTCGCGGTCGCACGGGCTCGCCCGACCCGAGCTCGTTCGATCTGACCGGCGATTTCGGCCGGGGCTTCGATCCGGACACGCTCTCCGAGGCTTCGCCCGCCAAGCCGGCTCCCGCAGCCGTTCCCGCGGCGACCCCGACCTCATCCGCGGCGGCGCCGAAGAAGGTCGCCTCGAAGCCGCCCGAGCCTGTGCGGGACGAATCGAGCTTCGGCTCGATCGACGATTTTTCCTCGCTGATCGAAGACGAAGAGCAGGGCGTTCCCCTCGAGCTCGCGTCCGAGTCGACCGCGTCGGCGCAGCGGACCGCGCGCCGAGCGCCCGCGCCCTCCGACGACCTCGGCGACCCGGAGAGCTGGGATCTCGTCGGCGGCGACGATGCGCGGCACGCCCATTCGACGGTCGCGGCGCTCGTGCGCCCGACGAAGCGCGCCGCCTCGAAGGCGAACGCCCCGACGCTCGACCTCTTCGCGGACAGTGAGCTGCCGCCGGCGCACGACGAAAACGAAGAATCTTCGGCGACCCATCCGCATTGGGCTCGGGTCGGCAAGCTCGTCGGGTGGTGTGCCACGTCGGTGAGCGTGGCGGTCATCGGTGGGCTGCTGCTGGGCTCGGAGTGGGCGCGCCAGGCGGAGGTGCCGCAGCGGCTAGAGCTCGGGCCGCTCGTCGCCGAGACGACCCGCTCGGGCTGGCTCGAGTCGAGCCGCTCCGGATTCCTGCTCGTCTTCGAGGGCGAGCTGCGCAACACGGGAAATCAGCCGATCAAGCCGATCCGGCTTCAGCTGGCCCTGCTGGATGGCTCCGGTGAGCGCCTCGCGGAGCCGCCGCTGCCGGCCGGGCATATGCTGGCAGAGCGCGCGCTGCGCGAGTCGCGCCTGGAGGAGCTCGCGCTGCAACGGGATCAGGCGATTTCGGATTGGCTCGCGACGCCGATCGCCCCCGGAGAAGTCCGCCGATTCGCGGCGATCGCCCCGGCGGACCAGCTACCGGTCCGGGCGCGGCGGGTGCTGCTCGAGGCCGAGCAACCCCCGAAGCCCTGATTGGGGCCCAATGCTTTGAAAGCGGGCACTCAGGTGGAGCTGGAATCGGAATTCCGGCTGGAATCCACCTTCTTCTTGTCCGGCGTCACGTCGATCTCGTCCGCACCCGACAGCCCGGACTTGAAATTCTTGATCGCCTTGCCGAAACCGGATCCGATCTCGGGCAATCGACGCGCACCGAAGAGCACGATCACGATCACCAGGATGACGACGAGTTCCATCGGGCCCAATCCGAACATCCAAGTCTCCACGCGCGCCTTGCAGGGGCGATTTTCGGCGATGGTGGCGCCCGGGGCTCGTCGGGTCAAGCGAGCGGCGACTTGAGCGCGCGGCGAGCGCGAGCGTGAACGAACAGGCTGGAGGCTAGGATCACTCCGATGGCGATCTTCAAGGCATACGACATCCGGGGCATCGTCCCCGACGAGCTCGACGCGAAGCTCGCCTATCGAATCGGCCGCGCGACGGCGCATTTCATCGGCGCCGGGCCGATCGCGGTGGGGCGCGATGCGCGGGTGCATTCCCCCGAGCTGACGTAGGCCCTCGTCGACGGCATCCGCGACGAGGGGTTCGACGTCGTCGACTTCGGCCTCGTCGCGACGCCGATGCTGTATTTCGGCGTCGAAGCGGTGGCGGCGGCCGCCGGTGTGATGGTCACGGCCTCCCACAATCCCGGCCGTTACAACGGCTTCAAGATCTGCCGCGCCCACGCGATTCCTGTCGGCGAGGTGAGCGGCCTGCGGGAGATCGAGGCGCTCTGCGCGGCGCCCGGCCCGGCGGCGCCGGCGGCGAAGCGCGGCGGCGTTCGTTCACACGACGTGCGCGAAGGTTATGCGCGCCACGTGCTCGCGGTCGGCACGAGCCGACCCGCGTTGAAGGTGGCGATCGACTGTGGCAACGGGATGGCCGGGGTGGGCCTCGAGGCGGTGCTCGCAGCGCTTCCGATCGAGGTGGTCAAGCTCTACTTCGAGCCCGATGGCAGCTTCCCGAATCACGAGGCCGATCCGTTGAAACACGAGAACCTCGCCGACGTCTCGGCGGCCGTGCGCCGGAGCGGTGCGGATTTCGGCGTCGCCTTCGACGGCGACGGCGATCGCGCGGTCTTCGTCGACGGCACCGGCGAGCCCGTCTCCGCCGACCTGGCGACGGCCCTGATCGCGCGCCACCTGCTCGCCCGCAACCCCGGTGCCCGGGTGCTCTACGACCTGCGCTCGAGCCGGGTCGTCGCGGAGGAGATCGAGAAGGCCGGTGGTGTCGCAGGGATGTGTCGCGTGGGCCACTCCTTCGTCAAGGCCCAGATGCGGGAGGAGGGCGCGATCTTCGCCGGCGAGCTCTCGGGCCATCTCTATTTCCGTTTCAGCGACTCGCTGATCGCGGACGACGGGACGGCGGCCTTCATCGCGCTGCTCGATGTGCTCGGCGCCGAGGGGCGGCCGCTCGCGGACCTGGTGAAGCCGCTCCGCCGCTACGCGGCGAGTGGTGAGATCAACAATCGCGTGAGCGACGCGCGGGTCGTGCTCCGCGAGATCGAAGCCGAGCACGGCGCAGCCCCCGAGATCTCCCACCTCGATGGCCTGCTGGTGCGTTATCCGACCTGGTGGTTCAATCTGCGTGCCTCCAACACCGAGCCGGTGCTGCGCCTGAATCTCGAGGCGGATACCGTCGACGAGATGGAGCGGCGCCGCGATGCCCTGCTGGCGCGCATCCGGTCGTACGCGCCGCCCCCCGCGATCTGACCGCGGCGGGGCAGGGTCCCAAGCCAGCGAGGTCGGTTCGATGCAGGCGGATCTCGTGGGGGGAAGGGCTCGGTCGACGGCCTCACGCGGTGCGCTGGCCGCCTTCGAAGAGGGGCTGCGGCTGCTCTTCGACGGCGCGC
>JANMTD010000545.1:0-17885 GCA_031390075.1 Deltaproteobacteria bacterium
CCTCGAGCAGCAGCTCGGCGACGTGATTCGTGAAGCCCGGGGCCGGCTTCTCCGAGACGAACTCCTCGAAGATCGTCGCCTCGCTGTCCTCGCCGGCCAACACCAGCACTCTTGGAAAAGTCGCGCTCGGCCGGTCGTACACGTCGGGGCTCGAGTGGAAGCGGATGCGGATCGGCTCCTCGAAGCGCGTGCCGGCGGCGAGCTCGATCACGACGCCGTCCTCGAGGCAGGCGGTCTGGAGTGCGACGAGTGCGCTCTTCTTCGGATCGGCGAGGCGCCCGAGGCGCCCGGCGATCCGGTCGGGCTCCGAGCGCAGCACCTCGGCGAGACTGCGAACGCGAACACCCAGGGGCAGCGATGCGCTGATCTTCGCCTCGAGCATTGCACCGAGCATCGTGGCGCCCGTCGGCGCGATGCGCGCGAATTCGAGGGCGGCCAGCGGAGCGAGGTTCGTGCTCTTCCAGGCCTCGAGGCGCCGCGTCGGGAGCCCCGCCTCGTTGAAAGCGAGGCGTGCTTCTTCTCGCTGTCGCTGCAGCCAGTCGGGGCCCTCGCCAGAGAATCGCTGGCGAAGGCGCATCAGGGAGTCGATCGCCGTGCTCACGACGTCTGCCCCACTTCGTCCTCGATCCAGCCGTAGCCCTTCTCCTCGAGCTCGAGGGCGAGCTCCTTCCCGCCCGAGCGGGCGATCCGGCCCTTCGAGAGGACGTGAACCCGGTCGGGCACGATGTAGTCGAGCAGGCGCTGATAGTGGGTGATCACGAGCATCGCGCGCTCGGGCGAACGCATCTGGTTGACGCCATTTGCGACGGTCCGCAGCGCGTCGATGTCGAGGCCCGAATCCGTCTCGTCGAGGATGCAGAAGGTCGGCTCGAGGAGCAGCATCTGGAGGATCTCGTTGCGCTTCTTCTCGCCGCCCGAAAATCCTTCGTTGATCGCCCGCGACATCATCTCCTCGGGCATCTCGACGAGCTTCATCTTCTCGCGCAGCTGGGTCAGGAAGTCGATCGCGTCGAGCCGGTCCTGACCGCGATAGGTCCGGATCGCGTTCACGGCCGTCCGCAGGAAGTAGTTGTTCGCGACGCCGGGAATCTCGACCGGGTACTGGAACGCGAGGAAGATGCCCTCCCGCGCGCGGGTCTCGGCATCCAGCTCGAGCAGGTTCTTGCCGCGCCCGTCTCGTCCGTAATAGGTGATTTCGCCGTCGGTCGCGGTGTAGCCGGGTCGACCGACGAGGACGTTCGAGAGGGTGCTCTTGCCCGAGCCGTTGGGGCCCATGATGGCATGCACCTCGCCCGCGAAGATCTCGAGGTCGAGGCCGCGCAGGATCGGCGTGTCGCCAGCGTTGGCGTGGAGGTTTCGGATCTGGATCAGGGGGGTCTTCGACATTTCTGGTCTTTCTTCTGGGGTCGTTCTTCGCGTCAGCCGACGGCGCCTTCGAGGCTCACGGAGAGGAGATTCTGGGCTTCGACGGCGAACTCCATCGGGAGCTCGCGCAGGACCTCCTTGCAGAAGCCGTTCACGATCATCGAGATCGCGTCTTCCTCGCTGATGCCGCGCTGGCGGCAGAAGAAGAGCTGGTCGTCGCTGATCTTCGAGGTCGTGGCCTCGTGCTCGACGGTCGCGGTCGGATTGCTGGCCTCGAGGTAGGGAAACGTGTGGGCGCCGCACTGGTTGCCCATGAGCAGCGAGTCGCACTGGCTGTAGTTGCGCGCGCCCGTCGCCTTCGGGCCGATCTTGACGAGGCCGCGGTAGCTCTGGTTGCCGTGGCCCGCGGCGATCCCCTTCGAGATGATCGTGCTCTTCGTGTTCTTCCCGATGTGGATCATCTTGGTGCCGGTGTCGGCCTGCTGATAGTGGGTCGACATCGCGACCGAGTAGAACTCGCCGACGGACTCGTCACCGATCAGCAGACACGACGGGTATTTCCACGTGATCGCGGAGCCGGTCTCGACCTGGGTCCACGAGATCTTCGAGCGGAAGCCGCGGCAGGCGCCGCGCTTGGTCACGAAGTTGTAGATCCCGCCGACGCCCTCGGCGTTGCCGGGATACCAGTTCTGCACCGTCGAGTACTTGATCTCCGCGCGGTCGAGGGCGACGAGCTCGACGACGGCGGCGTGGAGCTGGTTCTCGTCGCGCTGCGGCGCGGTGCAGCCCTCGAGATAGCTGACGTACGCGCCTTCGTCGGCGACGATCAGCGTCCGTTCGAACTGGCCCGTGCCCGCGGCGTTGATGCGGAAATAGGTCGAGAGCTCCATCGGACAGCGCACGCCTTTCGGGATGTACGCGAAGGAGCCATCGCTGAAGACCGCGGCGTTGAGACAGGCGAAGAAATTGTCCGAGTAGGGGACGACGCTGCCCAGGTATTTGCGCACGAGCTCGGGATAGGTCGCGACGGCCTCCGAGAACGAGCAGAAATGGATGCCCTTCTTCTCGAGCTCGGCCTTGAAGGTCGTGGCGACCGAGACGCTGTCGAAGACGGCGTCGATGGCGATGCCGTGGAGCCGCTTCTGCTCGAGCAGCGAGATGCCGAGCTTGCCGTAGGTCTCGCGCAGCTGCGGGTCGATCTCGTCGAGACTCTCGAGCTTCTTCTTCTGCTTCGGCGCCGAGTAATACACGATGGCGTCGTAATCGATAGGCGGATAGTGGACGTTGGCCCACTCGGGTCCTGCGGCATTCTCCGCGAGCATCTCGCGAAAGCGGCGATAGGCCTTGAGGCGGTAATCGAGCAGCCACTCCGGCTCGTGCTTCTTCTGCGAGATCAGGCGGACGACGTCTTCGGTCAGGCCGGGCGCGATGCGGTCCTCTTCGATGTCCGTGACGAAGCCGTACTTGTAGTCCTGCTTCGCCAGGCGTTCGAGCTCGGCGTTCGCCTTCGGCTTTTCCGTCTGCGCTTCCGTCGTGATTTCCGTCGTCGTTCCGGTGGCCATGGTCGTCATTTCCCCACGTCGCGGGCATCGCCGACGCGTTCGATCTGGAGGGTCGGGCTCGCGCTGATCTTTTCATGCAGGCGATTTGCCCGCTGTCGTACGAGGTCGGCGAGCGTCACGTCGGCGAGCGCCTTCTCGACCACGCGACTGATGACCTGCCACGGCTCGCGCACGGCGCAGAGCGTCTCGTGGGAGCAGAGCGCAGGCCCGGCCGCACAGTCGGTGAGCGCGACCGGTCCCTCGAGCACGCGGATCATCTCCGAGACGGTCAGATCCTCGGGCACCCGCGCGAGGTGGTAGCCGCCCTTCGAGCCGCGCTGGGAGACGAGCAGTCCCTCCCGGGCCAGGGCTTTCAGGATCTTGCTCACCATCGGGACGGGGAGGTCGGAGGAGTGGGCCAGCTCGCGCGCGTTTTGGGGACTTCGCTGGGGCGTGCTCGCGAGCTGCGCCATCAAGACGATGCCGTAATCGGTGGTCTTGCTGAGTCGGAACACGACGGCCTCCACGCGGATCGGGTCGGGTCGGGGAATGGGCCGCACTATATCGGACCAAATTGGTGCTGTAAATCGCGGACCATTTTTGTCCAGATTGAGACAAGTCCGGGTCCGGATTGAAGAAATCGGGGTCAGGACGGGATCGGAGAGGGGTCGGATCAGGCTTCGCTCTGAACGAATCTCGCGAGCGGCGTGAAGAGCGGGAGCCCATCCCGCGGCCAGTCGATGGGCGGCGTCTGGAGCTCTCCGGGCCCGGTGATGCGCGAGGCCCCGCGCCGCGCGAGCTCGCTCGCGAGCTGGATTCGCTCCTCGGGCTCGAAGCCCGCGATCGCGACGTTCGAGAGGGGCCCGTCGAGGCTGGCCACGGCGCCGTCGAGCGCCGCGAGGGACGGCAGCGGCACGAGTCGCAGGAAGCGGTGGAGCGGCGAGGGCCGCGCCCGGGTGTCCGTCTCGAGCACGACGACGGCGTCGCGTCCCTCGCAGACGAACGCCCGGTCGGAGGCGGCACGCATGCGGGCCGAGGCCAACTCCGCGGCGTGGAGTGCGCGCGCGGACATCGGGAGCTCGCCCCGCGGCATCGCGGTCGCGAGGGCGTCGAGGGCCTGCGCGATGTCGCGGGCGAGATCGCGCTGCGCGCCCTCCTCGAGCGCCACGAGGAAGGCGACGACCGGCGATAGACAGCCCGTCTGGTCCCAGCGCGCGACGTCGAGGGCGAGGCCGCGGACGACGCGGTCGCGATCCGACGGCGTCTGCGGCCCGAGGATCGCGATCGAGACGCGGTGTCCGTAGGCGACGAAGCGTTGATCGCCCTGCAGCCGGGCGGCGATGGCGTGCATGGTTTCGTCGCTTCCCGTGGCGACGATGCAGGGCGCGGCGAGGAAGCTCGTGAGCGCTTCGGGGTCGTCGGCCGGGAACTCGACGTGGTCGAAGGCGCGGGCGAGCCCCGCGTCCCGCTCGGCCAACGAGCGCGCGAGCAGCGCGCCCGTGACGGGATCCTTCGAGGTCTCGCGCAAAAGCACGGGCGAGCCCAGGACCAGGGGGATCAGCGACGAGAGCAGTGTCGGCATCGGGATCGTGCCGCCCGCCAGGACGGCCGTCCAATCGTAGGGGGCGAGGGTCCGGGTCGGGCGAGCGCCGCCGCTCGCAGCGAGAACGCAGGCCAGCTCGCGCTCCGCCGCCGCGATGAAGCACTCGGGCTGCCACGCGCGCAGCGCGCTCTCGATTCCTTCGGCGACCGTGCCGCGGGAGAAGCTCGTCGTGCCCGCGAAGGACTCGATGAGCTCCCGGCGCCAGGGCGAATCGGGACGTGTCCAATCGTCGAGCACGCGCGCGACGGCCGCTAGGCGATTCGGGAGCGAACGTTCCCGCAGCGCCGCGCCCGCATGCGCGAGTCGCCCGTGCGCCGCGCGCACGCGTTCGGCCGCCGCGTCGGGCCAAAGGATCTCGAGCCCGCTCATCGACCCCGCCCCGCCCGCGCGACGCCCAGGATCGAGTCGGCCGCGATCGAGCAGCCGCGCTGCTCGGCGCCCTCGGCGCGCCCGACCACGTCGAATCCCTCGCCCGCAGGCGCCGGAATCATGCGCCCGAGATCCGCCGTCTGGATCGCCGCGACGCTCCCGGTATTCGCGAGGTCGTGGATCACGAAGACGCCGACCTCCCCGCTCGCCACGTCCGTTCCGGAATCCGGATCGACACAGCGCACCCGCGTCCACGGCGGCACGAGCTTCCGCCGCGGCCCCGTCGGATCGACGAGGGTCGAGTCGTAGAACTGACTCCCGAGCTCCGTCATGCCGTACTGGTTGAGGACGGCCCTCTCCGAGATCGCGAAGCGCCCCGCGAGCTCGGCGCGCAGGACCTCCCGCGGCACCTCGCGGCTCCTGCCCTTGAAGCCGCCGGTCTCGAGCACGCGCGAGCCCGCTGGAAGCCGCCATGTGGGCGTCATCGCCGATTCCGTCGCGTCGAGAAAATGAACGAACGCAAAGGACGTCCCGGCCAAAACGATCGGTTCAGCCCGGCGAAGGGCGGAGTCGACGGCCCGGGCGAGTGCTTCGAGGTCGAGGCCTTCGGGCTTCAGATCGAAGCCGCTTTCATCGCTTCCTTCGGCGGCGGCGAGCGCCGCGAACATGTGGGTCAGCGACGAGTCGGGTGCGGCCTCGGGTGACGGCGCGAGGAATCGCATCGGTGGGCGCCGGCCGCAGAGTTCGCTCAGGAAGCAGCGCCGCAGGCTCGCGAGCAGCGAGGCCTCGTAGAGGCGCAGCGTGTCGAGGTGGAGGGCGCCGCGCTGCTCGGTCGAGGTGCCGCTCGTGTGGAAGGTGAGGATCGTCTTCTCGGCGGGAAAGCTCCGCAAGTCGAATTCCTTGAACGCCCCGGTCGGCACGGCGGGAATCGCGTTCGCGCTCGAGACCGTTTCCGGGTCCCGGCCGAGCGAGTCGCAATAACGTCGATAGGGCTCGCAGGCGCCGTACTGGAAGCGGAAGAGCGCGAGCGCCAGGGCATCGAAGCGCGTCGCATCGGGCTTCCAGTCGGACTCGGCCATCCAGGCGAGGATCTCGGTTTCGAGCCGCTCTCGATTTTCGCGACTTTCGCGATTCTCGTCCTTCGCGCCGTTCGTACGGCTCGTTCGAGCGTCGCTCTTCATGTGCGACGCCCATTGCCGTCGGGCGCTTTCGAAAGGCAATCGATGATGGCATCGCACGCCGAGAGCAGCGCGCCCTCTTCGATCGAGAGCGGCGGCGTCAACGAGAGCACCCGCCCGCCCGGTCCCGACGGCAGCAGCACATAGCCCCGCTCGAGGAGCTGCCCCGTCGCGGCGTGGGCGATCTCGGGTCGCGCACATTCGATCCCGAGCATGAGCCCCAGGCCCCGGACCTCGACGACCGCCGAAACACCGGTCAGCCCTTCCCGCAAATGGTCGAGCACCGTCCGCCCGAGGGCCCGGGCGCGCGCGGGGAGCTGCCAGCGTTCGCTCACGGCGAGGGATGCCAGCGCCGCGGCACAGCTTGCCGGATGGCCGAGAAAGGTCTGTGTATGGAGCGCTTCACCAGTCGAACGGGGCCAGGCGTCGAAGCAGCTGTCCAGGCCGAGGCAAGCCGAGAGCGGCATGCCCGATGCGAGACCCTTTCCGATGCAGAGCAGGTCGGGGATCACGCCCTCGTGGTCGCAGGCGAAGAGGGCGCCGGTGCGGCCGAGGCCCGTGTAGATCTCGTCGGCGATCAGCAGCCAGCCGCGCTCGTCGCATAACGCGCGCAGGCCGGACAGGAAGCCCGCCGGCGCAACGCACTCGCCGCCGCGGCCCTGGACCGGCTCGACCAACACGGCGCCGATCGGCTCCCCCGGACCGTCCGCCACGCGCCGGACGTCGTCGAGATCTCCGAAGCGGGCGAAGCGCGTCGCGCCCGGGAGGCGCGCCGCGAACGGTGCCTTGAAGTCCGCGCGCCAGGTGCAGTCGAGGGCACCGAAGGAGAGCCCGTGATAGGCGCCCTCGAAGGCGAGGACGCCGGCGCGGCCCGTCGCGAGCATCGCCGTCTTGAGGGCGGTCTCGACGGCATCCGATCCCGAAGAGGACAGGACGCCGCGCACGCCGGGCCGGGAAACCTGCGGCCCCGTGCGCGCCGAGCCGCGCGGATAGAGCTCGGCGAGCTTCTCGAGCAGCTCGACCTTGACACGCGCCGGGTGGACGTCGCCCATGCCGTGGAGCAGCGTCTCGGCCTGGCTCGAGACGGCGCGCACGACATCTGGATGCGCATGGCCGACGTTCGCGACGCCGAAGGCGGCGGTCAGGTCGACATAGCGGTTGCCGTCGACGTCCCAGAGATTCGCGTGGCGGGCGCGCTCCCAGAAGATCGGAGCCGGCTCGAGGGCGGTGACGTTGCGGCTCTCGACCTTGGCGAGGCGCGCGGCGAGGGCCCGCGACTGGGGCCCCGGGACTTCGCTCACGAGCTCGGGGGCCAGCGTCGGCGGGAGGGCCGTGGGCGCAGGCGCGGCGTTCGCGCGGCTGTCCGAATGAGTCCCTGCTCGGGTCTCGGCGCGGGAGGTGCGAGCAGTGGGCGGGGTCATGGGGTCAGTGTAAGCCTGGGCTCATGCGCTGCCGAGGGGAGCCTCGTTCAGCCGCGCAGCGCTGCGAGGCGCTCCTCGAGCGGCAATCTCCAGGCATCGGCCAGCGCTGTGAGGGCCGTGGCCCGGGCGAGGGCCGCAGCACTCGGATTCCGCGTCAGCCAGAGCGCGACGACGGACTCGATGTCGAGGCTCGCCGCGTCGTGCGCGACGCGGACGATCGGATCGCCGGCGGCGACGTCGCCCGGCTCGACGACGCGCAGGTAGTAGCCGACGCGGCGACTCTCTAGGAAACGTTTCACGAAGCTCGCGTCCTCGAAGCGCTTGGCGAGCTTGAGGCAGGGCTGTCGCGGCTGGCTGACCTCGAAGCAGGCCGCCCCGATCCGAAAGCGATCCCCGATGAAGACCCGTGCCTCGGGCCAGCCCTTGACGGTCAGGTTCTCGCCGAAGGCCCCCCGTCCGAGCTCCGGGCGCCCGAGTCGTTCGCGCCAGTAGTCGGTGCTCGAGAGGTCGTAGGCGTAGACGGCCTTGTCGACGCCTCCGTGGACGGCGAGGTCGACCTGCACGTCGCCCTCGAGGCCGAGTGCCGTAGCCTGGACGCGCCCGGCGATGGGGGACTTGTAGATGGCGGTGCGCAGCGGCTTTCCCTGCCACTCGACGTCGCGGGGCTTGCCGACGGACACGGCGAGCAGGAGCGATTCGCTTTCGGACGAACTTCCGGAAACAGCAGACATGGGACTCCGCGGGGTCGGGGCGCGTGCGCGCAGCATAGAGGACCCGACCTATGCTGTGCGCCGGAGGCCCGGAAGATGCGGGACGGAGGGGAGATCGTTTTCGTCGCCGTGGGCGCGAATCTCGGAGATCGCGAAGCGACCTTCGCGGCGGTCGTGCGAACCCTCGAGCTGGAGCCGGACCTGTTATTGCTCGCGGCCTCGCCGGTCTACGAGACGGATCCGATCGGTCCGGGAGATCAGGGGCCCTACCTGAACGCCGTGCTCGGCCTGCGCAGCTGGCTCGCGCCCCTCGAGCTCCTGGGTCGCCTCCAGCAGATCGAGGTGATGCTCGGGCGGGATCGCGGGCGGGATGCGGTGCGCTGGGGTCCGCGCACGATCGACCTCGATCTGCTCTTCTACGGTGACCGCTGCATCGACCTGCCCGAGCTGGTCGTTCCCCATCCCCGCGCCCACGAGCGCGCCTTCGTGCTGATGCCGCTCGCCGAGCTCGCGCCCTCGCTCGTCCACCCGCGAATCGGCGCGACGATCGAGACCATCGCGCTCTCGTTCTTCGACGCCCAGCATGACGCCCGGCACGACAGCGAGCACGTGCGCCGCTGGCGGCGTCCGGCCGGTTGGCCCGGGGCGCAGGGCGAGTCGAGCTAGCCCTCAGCCCCCATGCGGACCCCATGCGGAGCGAGCGCTCTATGCTCACGGCATGGCCATTGCCGCTGTCAGCATCTCCCCGGTCGGTGTCGGTGTCTCGGTCTCGCAATACGTCGCGGCGGCGATCGCCGTGCTCGAAGCGCAGGATCGCGTGCGTTGGCAGCTCGATTCGATGTTCACGACGCTCGAGGGTGACCCGGCCGAGCTCTTCGCGTTGATCGCCGAGATGCAGGAGGCGGTCTTCGCCGCCGGCGCGGTCCGGGTCGGGACCGTCATCAAGATGGACGAGCGCCGCGATCTTCCCGAGGTCCACATGGAGGACAAGGTTCGATCCGTGCGAGACCAGCTCACGGCGCGCGGCGGAGGTCCGCCCCAATCGCGATCACGATAAATGACTTAATCAGTCGGGAAATTGCTCATCTGTTCGGGGTGTAGTACTCAGGAAAATCCGTTGACGACCGATCCGGGTAGCCAGGAAGTGGCCGATTGAATCCCGAAAGGTCGAGGAGTCCCCCCGGATGGCTCTCGCCGCAGTCGATACTCTCGTAGAAAAGCCTTTTGCCGGCGAGATATTGGGTCTGATCCGGCGCGATGTAATGGAGACCTGGTCGGCAGAAGAAATTCTGACCTGGGCCGTCGAGAAATTTCATCCGCGTCTCACGCTGTCCTCTTCGTTCGGGGCGCCGGAGGGCATGGTCCTGATCGACATGCTGCACGCGATCGATCCGACGTCGCGGATCTTCGTGCTCGATACTGGGCGCCTCCATCCCGCGACCTACGACCTGATCGACCGCGTCCGGGATCGCTACGACAAGCAGGTCGAGGTCGTGTTTCCCGAGGCCGGCGAGGTCCAGGCGCTGGTGCGCACGAGGGGGATGAACTCCTTCTACGAGTCGGTCGAGAACCGCAAACAGTGCTGCCAGATCCGCAAGGTCCTTCCGATGCGGCGCTACCTCGCGGACTTCGACGCCTACGTGACGGGGCTGCGCAGGGACCAGAACCTGAATCGGGCCGAGACGCGAAAGCTCGCGCTCGATCCGGGGATGGGCGGGATCGTGAAATTCGCGCCCCTCGCCGACTGGAGTCACGAGCGGGTGCTCGACTACGTCGGCGAGCACAAGGTTCCGATCAACCGGCTGCACAAAGAGGGCTACCCGTCGGTGGGCTGCGAGCCCTGCACCCGCGCCATCAGCCCCGGGGACGATCCGCGAGCGGGGCGCTGGTGGTGGGAGAACGACGACGTCAAGGAGTGCGGGATCCACGTCCAGGCCGAGTCCGAGGGCTCGGGCATCTAGGAGGTCGGCCAGGAGGTCGGCCTTTGCACCCCGCGCGGGCACGGAGCCCGGGCGCGGGGGATGTGTGATGCGCGACCTCAAGGGGATCGCGGCCGCGGCCGATGGCGCCGGGGGGACTCGCGCGATCGCCCGCCCGGTGCTGGGGCCGGAGGTGGGGATCGGATCGCTGTCCCATCCGAGGTGCAGGCGCGATGCGCATCCAAGCAAGATCCAGGCATCGGTTCGTGGACATCGCCGGGACGGCCTGCGTCATCGCGGCCCTGGCGCTGCTCTCTCCGGGGGTTCGCACGGTACGGGCCGATGATGAGCCGCTCATGAGCATCGACCCCGCCCTCGCCGGCGCGGCGGCCCGGGCCGCCGAGCAGGCGGAAGCGATTCCCGCTGCGCCGACTCGAGCTGCCACGCCTCGGGCCGCCATGCCCACGCCGCCCGCCGCGGTCGCCGGATCGCCGGCCTCGCCGACCGCGCCCGCCCCGTTCCCGACCGTCCACGTCGACGACGTCGCGAATGCCAGTCGCCCCGGTGTGTCGGGGATCGAGATCCAGCCGGGCGTCGTCGTCCTCAACACGCGCGGCTTCAACTACGGACCTCCGCCGACGCCGCTTACCCCCGAAGCGCTGAAGCAGGAATCCGCTCCGCGCTGAGCCCTCAGCCCGATAAGAGCCCTCAGCCCGATAAGAGTCGCGGTCGCCTAAGCTCGGTGAACCAGAGGGGCCCTCCTGACCAGGGGGTCCCCGGCGAACCCGAAAGGCGCCCGTTCGATGCATCCCGATACGACGCGATGGACTCGGCAGCTGACGGGCACCCTCGCCGCGATCTGGGCGCTCGTCGGGATCGGGCTTTCGGTGTTCGTGCTCGTTTCGCCGCGCACGGGGCCGCATCTGCCCGTCCGTACGTCGATCATCGCGGGCATCCCCCTCGTGCACGCCATGAGCGAGGCCGCGGCGCGACTGGGCGTCGAAGAAGGCGATCAGCTGCTCAGCGTGGACGGCGTCCCGGCGCTCGAGAGCCTCCTGCGACCGAGGCTCGCGAACGGGGTCGTCGCCGAATACCGGCTTCGCAAACCCGGTGGCTCGCTTCTCTCGGTTCCGCTCTTGCCGGTCTCGGCGGACGAGGTCGAGAAGCCCTCCGACGTGTTGCTCCACCTCGGGCTCCTGCTCGTCAGCTCGCTCTATCTCGCGGTGGCCCTCGGCGTCTGGTGGTCGCGGCAGGCCTCCGCTGAATCGTGGGCCCTGTTGCTCTACTGCTCGACGATGTCGGTGCTCATCTCGAGCGCGATCCGCGTCGACATCATTCCCTGGGCACCGACGCGTGTGCTCGCGACGCTCCCCTTCCTCGGCGCGACCACTTTTCACCTCTTCACGACCTACCCCATCGAGCCGCGCTGGGTCGCGAAGCGCCGGCGCATCCGGTTCATCCCGTACGGCATCGCGAGTGCGATCCTGGTCGCGCTCGTCGGCCAATCGATGCTCCCGATCCCGCCCGCCTGGATCGCGAGCGTCGCCTTCATCTTCGGGATCGGGACCTCGCTCGTGTCGGTCGGAGTCCTCGCGTCGAGTCGCCGGCAGGCGCAGCAGGCGGGCATCGGCGACCGCGCCGATCTGATGCTCGTGGCGGGTATCGTGAGCCTGCTGCCCGCGCTGCTCGCCCTGCTCGGCGCGTGGCTCGTGCCGAGCGCGTTGCCCTGGTACATCACGCTCCTGTGGGTCGGCTTCTTTCCCGTGGCGGTCGGTTACGGGATGGTGCGCAAGCAGCTCTTCGAGTTCCGGCTCGCGGCGCGCTCCTCAGCGGCCTACGGCGCCGCAACCCTCGCGATCACCGGCGTCTTCGCCTTCATGATCACCTTCGCCGACGAGCTCGTCGCGCGCTACGGCGTGAACGTCCGCAGCGTCCAGGTCGTGCTGCTCTTCCTCGCGATCCTGGCCTTCAATCCGGTGCGCGATCGGATGCAGCGGCTCGTCGACAATTTCTTCGACCGCGACCGGTCGCGCTATCGGCAGGCGGTGCGCGAGATCTCCGAGGCGATGGTCTCGATGCTCTCGATGAGCGAGATCGGGGACCGGATCCTCGTCGCGCTCACGGACACGATGGGTGTCTCGCGGGCGATGGTCCTGTTGTTCGACGATCGCGATCGTGTGCTGCGCGTCTCCGCCTGGCGTGGGGATTGGGAGCAGTCCGAGATCGAGACCGAGATCCCCTCGGACCACCCGATCTGGAAACATCTCTGGATGCGCCGCGAGGATCTCTCTCGCGCCGATTTCGACAACGATCCCGATCCCGATCACCGCGAGAGCTGCTGGGACATCTACGACTCGCTCGAGATCGAGCTCCTCGTCCCCATCCTGTTCGGCGTCGACCTGCTCGGCGTGATCGCCGTCGGTCGCAAGCTCTCCGGCGATCGCCTCGCCGCCGACGATCGCCAGCTCCTGCGCACGCTCGCCAACCAGAGCTCGATCGCGATCGAGAACGCCAAGGCTTTCGACGAGATCGCGAAGCTGAACGAATCCCTCGAAGCGCGCGTCGAGGAGCGGACCCGGGAGCTGCGCGAAATCCAGATGCAGCTCATGCAGAGCGAGAAGCTGAAGAGCCTGGGCCAGCTCGTCGCCGGTGTCGCCCACGAGCTCAACAATCCGATCGGCTTCGTGCACGCGAATCTCCAGCTCCTCGACGAGTTCATCGAGAAGCTCGCGCGGGCGCAGGCGAACGGCGAGGACACGGCGAAGGTCCGCGAGGTCATCACGAAGCTCTTGAAGCGCAGCCGTGAAGGGACCGAGCGCGTCAAACAGATCGTGCAGGATCTGCGAACCTTCTCGCGCATGGATCAGGCCGACCTCCAGTCGGCCCAGCTCTGCGACGAGATCGATCGCACGATCGCCCTGATGGAGCCGCGCTTCAAAGGCGGGGTCGAGGTCGTGCGCGAATATCAACCGCTCCCCGAGGTCCGCTGCTATCCGGGGCAGCTGAACCAGGTCTTCTTGAATCTCCTGATGAACGCCTGCGACGTCCTCGAGAACGGGGGCAGGATCTTCGTCCGGACCGAGCCGACCGCGAACGGCGTCCGGATCGAATTCGAGGACACCGGCCCGGGCATCCCCGAAGCGATCCGCTCGCGGATCTTCGACCCCTTCTTCACGACCAAGGAGGTCGGAAAGGGCACGGGCCTGGGCCTCTCGCTCTCGCATGGCATCATCGAGCGCCATGGAGGCAGGCTCCAGGTCGTCTCGCGGCCCGGGAGCGGTGCGATCTTCCAGATCGACCTGCCGCTCGTCGCACCCGAGCAGGGCGGCGAGGACCTTCGCGAGGAAAAGGGCGAGGCGACCCGCGCGGTCATCACGAACGGGAGGACGACATGAAGCTCGGCATCATCGCAGGTTATTCGCCGGCCACGATGAGCATTCCGATCGACATGATCCGCGAAGCGGAATCGATCGGGTACTCGTCGGTCTGGACCGCCGAGGCCTACGGCTCGGACGCGGTGTCCCCCGCCGCCTGGATCCTCGCGCAGACGGCGAAGATCCAGGTCGGCACGGCGATCATGCAGATGCCCGGCCGCACGCCCGCGATGACGGCCATGACGGCGATGACGCTCTACGCGCTCTCGGGTGGCCGCTTCATCCTCGGTCTCGGTCCGTCGGGGCCGCAGGTCATCGAAGGGTGGCACGGGGTCGCGTACGGCCGTCCGCTGACGCGCACGAAGGAATACGTCTCGATCATCCGCCAGATCGTGGCGCGCAGGGAGCCCCTCGTT
This sequence comes from Deltaproteobacteria bacterium, assembly GCA_031390075.1. Taxonomy (GTDB): domain Bacteria; phylum Myxococcota_A; class UBA9160; order UBA9160; family UBA4427; genus UBA4427. The sequence goes on from JANMTD010000545.1 coordinate 13,897, forward strand.
CACGAAGGCTTCCACTACCAGATTCCCTATCACGGCCCCGATGCGACGGGTCTCGGAAAGCCGCTCAAGAGCATCCTCCACGGCGATCCCGCGCTCCGGATCTACACGGCCTCGATCTCGCCGGCGGGCATGGCCTGCGCCGCTGAGGTCGCCGACGGTGTCTTCCCGGTCTGGATGAACCCCGAGCGCTTCGATCTCTTCGAGTCGTCCCTCGCCGAAGGCTTCGCGAAGGCGGGCGGCGGGAAGTCCATCGCGAGCTTCGAGGTCGCGCCCTTCTGCACCGTGGTGCTCGGCGACGACATCGAGAAGTGTCGACTGCCCGTGAAGGCGCAGCTCGCGCTCTATATCGGCGGCATGGGCGCCCGCGGCAAGAATTTCTACAACGACTACGCGAAGCGGATGGGATTTCCCGACGCGGCGATCAAGATCCAGGACCTCTATCTCGATGGCAAGAAGAACGACGCGATCGCGGCGGTTCCGGATGCGCTCGTCGACCAGGTCGCACTCGTCGGCCCCGCGGACCGCATTCGCGCGCGCTTGGCGGTCTGGAAGGAGGCGGGTCGCAAGCGGCACGTCGGCGCCCTGCTCGCCGGCACGGGGGACATCCGAGCGCTTCGCATCCTCGCCGAGGAGATCCTCTGATCAACCCCGCGCGGCCAGCGCGGTCTGCGCGGTCTGCGCGACGAGAGCCGAGCGCGCGTCGGCCTCGCAGTGCTTGCGGATCAGACGCAACGTCGTGTCGACGTATTCGATGACGAATCGCTGGACCTCGAGGCGCGGCACGAGCTCGCCGATCACGGCGATCGTATTGCTCGCCACGAGCTTCATGCCGAGGCGTGTGCGCGGGCCACTCTCGTCCCGTTCCTCGACGATCGTGATCGTCTGTTCGAAGTGCATCGAGCCGATCGAGATGCGACCGAAGAGGCGTTCGTGACCCTCCATGCGGTGGGTCTCGTCGACCAGGACGAGCGGAATCCCGGAGAAGCGGAATCTCCAGCGTGTACAGCGGATCGGGGCGGTGCTGTTCGGGGTGTTCGCGCGTCGGGTCCGTCGATGAGGAGCGCGCCGCGTCGGCCGATCGGTGAGAGGGACCTTGATCTCGCCGAGGATTCGATCGTCCCAGAAAGGGCGTTCGCTGGGGTCGACGATGGAGCGCCATACGCGCTCGCCTGTCGCATCGATCGTCGCCGTGAGTGCCACGGTGATCAACGTCTAGGCCGCTCCCTCGAAGGGGAGCATGGGACGGGATGGAGTCGAGCGCAATGGCGCGGGGCCGAAAGGCGGCGCGTGAGTCGCCCGCGCTAGTCGCTTTCGGTCCAGATCGAGGCGCGATTGCGGCCGGACTGCTTCGACCGGTAGAGCGCGTGGTCCGCCCGCGAGACGATCTCCGTCCACGGGAGCTGCTGGGCAGTTTCATGGGTGGTGACGTCGGTGAATCCCATGGACACCGTGACGTGTCGTGCCGTGGGCGAGGCGGGATGCGGGATCGCCCGACCCGCGACGGTCGCTCGAACCCGCTCCGCCACGAGGGCCGCTCCGTGCGCGTCGGTCTCGGGGAGGAGGATCAGGAACTCTTCGCCGCCATAGCGGTAGACGGCGTCCGAGGCGCGCATCGCGTCGCGGAAAGAGGCGGCCATCTGACGGAGCACTTCGTCTCCGGCGGGGTGGCCCAGCGTGTCGTTGTAGAGCTTGAAATGGTCGATGTCGAGCAGGATCACCGAGTAGGGATTCCCGTGACGACGGGCGATGGCGTGCAGCTCGTCGATTCGCTCCGACATCGCACGGCGGTTGAGGAGGCCAGTCAGGCTGTCCTGGCGGGTGAGCTCTTCGAGCTGGGCATTGGCCGCCTCGAGCTCCGCGGTGCGCGCGCGGACGGCCGCTTCGAGATCGCGTCCCCGTTGCTCGAGAGCCGCATTCGTCGCGTTCTGGAGCTCCGTGAGGTTCAGGATGCCGGAGAGCTGATTCTTGTCGTCGACGATGGGGACGCGCCGGAAGCCGCGTTCCTTCATGATGCGGACGACTTCGCCCATGGGCGCGGTCTCGAGCAGCGTGTGGACCGGGGACGTCATGATGTCGCAGGCGCGGGTCTCGGCGTGGTCGACACCGTCGAAGACCCGGGACAGCAGCACGACGATGTCCCGCTCCGTGATCACGCCGACCGGCACGCTCTCCTCGCAGACCACGAAGGCGCTCTGCGCCTCGGCGGCCATTCGCCGCACGACTTCGCGCAGCGGCGTCTCGAGCTCGCCATGCAACACCTGGCGATTCATGAAGCGGGCGATGGGCTGGTCGAACATGCTGGGTCTGGCTCGGACGACGGCGGATCGTCTCTGGTGTTAAGGAGGTGTAAGGAGGTGTCGGGGGGAATCGTTTCGAGAACCTTCGGCTCTATCGGGCCCGAGCGGGGCTCGACTTCACCTCTTCCCGGCCGATCCGCATCAATCCGGAGCGGCACTCCGGGAAACGCCCGAGCCGCCGCGCGCGCCCGCGCTGGCCTCGAATCGATCGGACCCGTTCAAACGCGGATGCTGAGCCGTTCGCCAAGCGCTTCGCGAGCGGGCTCGCGATAGGCGGCAGGCGGGCGAGGTGCTGCAGCGGCCCGGGAGTCGGCCGTCGGAGGCTCGTGCGCGAGCGCGGGGCCGTCCGGGCCCTCGGAGGAGTAGGGCTCGCTTGCGTCCGGGAGGTCCGACAGCCGTCGCGAAGCGGCCGAGAGCGTCAGACGCACCTCCGGATCGTGCGGGAGCGCCTCGTGCGTCGACGCTGCGCCGCGGGTGGCCGATTCGCGAAGCGATTGGATCCCTACAGGGGGTAGATACCGGTCGAGCTCCGAAACCAAGGCTGCGGCTCTCCTCGAAACCTGTTTCCCGAAATCCGACGCTCGCGAAGACGATCCTTCATCGCCCGCCGCGATCGGGGCTTGAGCGGAGGGATTGGTTCGATCGCAAATGCTAGGCCGACGAGGAGGGCGGGGAGGTCGCTCGGGCGCTCGACGGACGGGGCTCGCGCAGCCCGGCGAGGAAGCTCTCGACGGCGACGAGGAGCCGCTCCGGTTGGTCGACCAACACGTGGTGCCCCGCGTCGGCGATCTCGACGAGGCGGGCTGTGGCCACCTCGCCGGTGAAGGCGAGCGCGGCTTCGGTCGTGAGGAGCGTGCTCTCGCTGCCGCGGACGAGGAGCGTCGGACAGCGCAGCTCGTGGAGGTCCGGCCGCGGTCGGCTCGGAAGCGCGAACCAGGCCGGGTCGAACTTGTAGCCGAAGCGGCCGTCGGGCTCCTCGCGCACCGAATGCGACCCGATCGCCGCGCGCAGCGCCTCGCTCGCATGGCTCGACTCGGGCAGGAAGCGAAAGCGCTCGACCGCGTCCGCCCGCGTCCGGTACGTCCGCCGCAGGGATAGGGCCAGGCGTGCCCGGCGCCCGGTGGCGGGATTGCCGCCGCGGGCCAGATCGACCAGGACGAGGGCGCGGGTCGCGGGGAACCGGCTGGCGTGGTCGAGGGCAACGGTGGCCCCCAGCGAGTGACCGATCAGGATCACGTCTTCGCGCGCGAGCCAGGCGAGGAGCTCTTCGAGGTCGTCGTTGAAGGCGCCGACGCGGCGGGATTCCGGGTACTCGGAATCGCCGTGACCCCGGAAATCGAGGGCGTAGACCGGGTTTTGCGCCGTGAGCGCGTGGGCGAGGTGGTCCCACCAGTGGGCGTTGGCGCCGCCGCCGTGGAGCAAGACGACGGGGGAATCGGCGCGATCCGGGCGCGCGGCCTCCGATCGCCAGACGAGCGTGTGGAGTCGGATCCCGTCGCGCGTCTGGAAATGCTCGGATCGGGACTGGGATCGGGGCTGTGATCCGGGCGGTGATCGGGGGAAAGAGGGCATTCGGGCGGTGGATTCGGTCCGGGGCGGGCGGGTGGCGAGTTCTCGTCTCGAGTCGATCAGGTCCAAAACGCGTTCTGAGGCCCGAATTCGGCGGTTTCGTTCCTCGGGCAGCATACGGGA
>JANMTD010000319.1:0-31251 GCA_031390075.1 Deltaproteobacteria bacterium
CCGTCGTCGACCGGCAGCAGCGGGAGGCCGACGATCCGCTTCGGAGAAGCCCCCTGGAATTCGCCCAACATCCAGTCGTTGTAGGAGCGCATGCAGGCGACGCCCAGCTCGCGGTCCGGCATGACGTAGGTCTGCGCCGCATACGCGGGGTACACGACGGAGACGTCGATCCCGTCCTTGTCCATGTCCTCGATGTGGGCCTTGCCCTGATGGTTGCCGGGGAGGATCTCGTCGAAGCGCAGCCCCGACATCTTCTTGTCGCCGGCGGCGCGCCCGGCGGTCGCCTCGATTCCGAAGGTCCGCTTGGGCGGCGCGCCATCGAAGCTCCAGCCATCGCCGCCGTCGGCGCCGCGCAGCATCTTCGGGGCCCGGGCTTTCAGTTTCGCGGGGACGTTGTCGAAGACGTGGGGCGGCTCGTTGATGTGGCAGTCGGCGGAGATGATCCGATTGGGCAGGACGTTCGGCATGCGCGTTCTCCTGGGCTCACTGGGAGACGGAGGTCGGCGTTACTCTATCAAGTGGGCGGGCAATTTCAGCTGCAAGAGATCGGGGGCCGTTCCGCCTCCAGCGAATCCGCGTAAAGCCTCATGGCCGCGTCCTCGCTCGTCAGCTCGACGCCAGGCGAGCGAGTGTCTCGTCGCTGCCGGCCAGGACCCAGGGAGTCCGATGGCTCGACCCACGCCGCCGGATCCGGGGCAAGCCTGAATTACCCGGTCAGCGCGTCCCGGATGGCGTCGGTCTTCACGGGGACGCAAGATACGGCTTGGCGGATCGTCTGGCCCGGCCCATTCAGCCCGCCTTTCCGCCGTGATCGGGACGATGCGGATGCAGATGAAAGGCCAGAGAGATGACTGCAAGACCGTTCATCGTCACCCCCGAGCGCTACGCGCCGGCGCTCGACATCGTCGGCGAGCACATCACCGTACTCGCCTCCGGCGAAGCGACCGAAAGCTACGAGATCTTCCTCCAACGCGGCCCGGCGGGCAGCGGTCCGCCCCCACACAGTCATCCCTGGGACGAGTCGTTCTTCGTCGTCCGGGGCCAGATCGAATTCGGCATCGGCTCCGAGTCGAAGACGGCCTCACCGGGGACTCTCGTCCATCTACCCGCCGGTACGGTGCATTGGTTCCGCTTCGGTGAAGGGGGGGCGGAGATGATCTCGGTCACGTCGCGCCTCGGCGCCTCCCGGATGTTTACCGACATGTCCCGGGAGGTCGCACCGGTGAATCCCGATCTGGATAGGCTCGCAGCCGTCGGCGCCCGGCACGGGCTGAAGCTGGCGGACTGAGCCTGCCTGGCGCCGATGCACGGCGATGCCCCACATTCCCGCCCGGTCTGCGGTCGGGACCCTGGCGATCGGTCCTCAGCCCGAGATCGGGAAGCGCCGAAACGGGACACGCGACCGCGACCGGTCCCCGTCCTGGCCCGAACCGGAAAACGGAGTCCCTGCGTGGTCCATCCCGAGCTCAGCCCCGAATCGACCGCCGCCGCTGACCTTGCAGCCTCTGCCAGTTCGGTCGGCCTGGACGGGCCGCTCGCGCTCGGGATCGCCACGATCTCGCACCTGCATTAGGCGGTGGCCCGGTTGTCGACCTCGCCGCGCGCATCGCAATCCCGGGTTCGACCGACCTGGCAGAGTGCGCTCGCCGTGTACCGCGACCCGAGGCTGCTCGCGATCTTCGCCATGGGCTTCTCGAGCGGGCTCCCCCTGCCCCTCACGACCACGACCCTCACCTACTGGCTCGCCCGGGACGGCCTCGACAAGACCTCGATCGGGCTCGTCACGCTCTTCGGCATGCCCTACGCGCTGAAGTTCGTCTGGGCGCCGCTCCTCGACCACTGGACGCTCCCCGGTCTCGCCTCTCTCGGCCGGCGGCGCGGATGGATCCTGGCGCTCCAGGCGGGCCTCGTCGCCGCCATCGCGAGTCTCGGCCATGTCGATCCCTCGACGGCACCCCTCGCCACGGGTCTCGCCGTCCTCGCGATCGCGTTCCTCTCGGCCAGCCAGGACATCGCCGTCGATGCCTACCGGATCGAGATCCTCGCCGACCACGAGCAGGGGGCCGGCGCCGCCGTGACACAGGCCGGCTATCGCGCCGGCATGCTGCTGTCGGGCGCCGGCGCGATCGCGCTGGCGGACTTCGCGAGCTGGACCTCGACCTTCGCCGCCCTCGCGTTCGCGATCGGACTCTCGATGCTCGGCGTCGTGCTGGCGCGGGAGCCCGCGAGGGCCGACACGGCATCGACCCGCCCCACGTCCCTCGCGGCGACCCTGCGCCGCGCCTTCCTCGATCCGATCCAGGACCTGGCCACCCGCCCGCTCTGGCCCCTCGTGCTCGCCTTCGCGGTGCTGTACAAGCTCGGTGAGTCGGTCGCACTCGCCATGTCGAATCCCTTCTTCATCGAGCTCGGGTTCAGCGGCGTCGAGATCGCGAGCCTGACGAAGGTGGTCGGCCTCGCAGCGAGCGTCGTCGGCATTCTTGTCGGCGGTGTACTCGTGGCGCGGAGCTCGATCCGCCCGGCCCTGATCCTCGGCGGCATCCTCCAGGCGGCGACCAACCTCTTCTATGTCTGGCTCGCGTACACAGGCCACGACATGACGGTCCTCGCCGTCGCGGTCATCGCCGACAACTTCACGGGGGGTCTCGCCTCGGCCGCCTTCGTCGCTTACTTCTCCTCGCTCTCGCGCGGAGCGTTCAGCGGGACGCAGTTCGCGCTGCTGACCTCGCTGATGGCGATGGGAAGGACGCTATTCGGCGGCGCGTCGGGATGGCTCGCGACGCAGATGGATTGGCCGCTGTTCTGGGTCTGCACGGCGGGGCTGGCGCTGCCGGGCTTGCTGCTCCTGGTCGTGTTGCCGGAGCCCGTGCGTGAATCGAAGCCGGGCTGATTGGACCGCCTGGGTCTCGTTTCGGCTCGACACCGGCCCCTGGGGGAGATTGGCCGCAATGGGGTTCACTTCACTGAATTTAGTGCCGAAAGAAACTACGGATGGTTATCATGGGACTGTCATGGCCTACCTCGTGAGACGCGCCGGTGACCGGATCGAGATCCGCGAGAGTCGATCGACTCCTCAGGGTCCGCGGTCGCGCCAGCTCGCACGTTTCGCCGGCGGACTGACGCCGGCAGTGCTGGCCCGGGCCGCCGCTCGGGCGACGAGGCCCTTCGACGCAGAGGCGCTGATCCGCCGCGCTCGAGTCATGGGAATCGCGATCGAAGCGCGTGGGCCCGAGCGGGAAGCCCGAGCGCTGCTCGCCCGACTGCGACGGGGCGACACGATTGATCCCGTCATGGCCGGACTTCTCGTCCGCGCGTTGGACGGGGCGGTGACGACAGAGATTCCGGAGCACGTCGCCGAGGTCGCCGAATGGATCGGTGCGTCACCGGCGACCCGCGGTGCGGCGCTCCGCGACCTGCTCGATACGTTCGGACGCATCGCCGCCTCGAGCCCACCTCGACGCGAGCGACCGCGGAAGTCCTATCCGCGCTTCTCGTCCGCGGAGCAAAAAGCGGCGTCATGAGAGCCCGCCCGTAATGGCGCGTTCATCGCCGTCATCGAGGTCCTCGCCCTCAGCGCCCTCAGCGCGTAGGTCGTCGTCGTCGAATCGACCGCCTGTGGAGCCCTCCCTCGCCGAGAAGGTCCTGTTGATCGAGGCGGCCCTGCAGACCGCGCGGATCCCGCATGCCTTCGGCGGCGCCATCGCGCTCGCCTACTACGCGACCCCGAGAGCGACGATCGACATCGACGTCAACGTCTTCGTCGAGTCGAACCGCGCCGACGACGTCCTCGCCGCCCTGCGCCGACTCGGCGCTGGGGAGCCTCCGGAGAGCGAGTGGGTTCGATTGCGCCGGGACGGCCAGGCTCGCATCCGGTGGGGCTCGACGCCGATCGACCTCTTCTTCTCGTACGACGCCTTCCACGATGCCTGCATGGAGCGACGGCGTGCCTACCCCTTCGGCCCGGGCGAGACGATTCACGTTCTCTCCGCCGAGGACCTCGTCGTCTTCAAGGCGATCTTCGATCGCGAGAAAGACTGGCGCGACATTGCGGAGCTCGTGTTCGCCGCCGAGGCAGAGCTCGACACCAAGTGGATCACACGCTGGCTCGAGCGCATCGTCGGCCGCGAGGACGAGCGCTATCGACGGTGTGCTGCGGCGTTGCAGGCGCGCGAATGATGCCCGGATCGGGGCGAATGAGACGAGCGGGGCGAGTGCGAGGATCAGGGCCGCTTGGCTCCCGGCCCGAGACTTTCCGCGTCCCGCCGCGATTCCCGGCCTGAGCTTGCCCTGTTCCGGTCGCCTACAAGCATACGGAGGCCGAGAGCGCGCCGGGCTTACCATTCGACGATCTTTCGTCCGTCTAGCCGTTGCGGGGTCGCTCGACCCCGCCGCATGCAGACCTATCGATCGACGCGCCGGCGCGGGGCGAGCACCCGAAGGCGAGCGGGGGCCTCTTCTTGGCCCCGGCCCCAGAGTGCTGCGTGGAGATCCGTCGCCTCCCCGGATACGGCGAGGAGCTGCCGCCGCTCGGCGACATCCATCGCCTCCCGCACCAGCTTGAGGCTGCGTGAGCGGTCCCCGTCCGCACCGCGAGCCAGCAGGGCACGCGCATACGCCACCCGCGTCCGGGCCGCGAAGACACGCGCACCGGCGCGCTGCTCCGCGGCGAGAGCCGCTTCGAAGCAGGCGATCGCCGCGTCCCAATGCGATCGCGTGGCGGCGAGCAGGCCCAGGTAGTGGGCCACTGGGCCGTAATAGAGGGCGCTTCCCACGACGATCGTGCGCCCCGAAAAGGGCCGCAGATGTTCCTCGAGTCGCTCCGCCGACTTCTCGTCGCCGATCGCAGCGACCACCTCGGCCGCAAAAGCGTGAGTCCCGAACCAGCCCCGATCGATCGGAATTTCGGCGAACTCCCGCTCGACCAGCGGCGCGATCGCTTGGCGGGCTTCGGCGAGATCGCCACTCGCGACGAGGATCCGTCCCAGCGCCGCGCGCCAGGTCGGCTGATTGGGAAATCGCCGAACCTGCTCGCGTGTCGCGGCCTCGATTTCCGCCACCCGCCCCTGCTCCGTTCTCAGATAGACGAACTGCGCCTGGAGCTCGATCGCGACCTCGGGCGAGTCGATCCGCTCGGCGATCCGGATCGACTCGAGGATCAGCCCTTCGGCGACCTCGAGCTCGCCCTCGACGAGCGCGCGAGAGGCCTGGAATACCGTGCACCACCAGCGCACGTAGGCGGTCGGGACGTCCCGCGCGATCCGCTCGCAGGCGCGGATCGCGCGCTGCGCCCCGGCGAGGTCGCCGATCTCGAGCGTGCCGCTCACACAGCCCTTGTGACCCGAGATCGCGAGATCGAGGTCGTTTGCCGTGCGCGCGTGAAGCACCACTTCGGCATTGAGGTCGATCCACGCCCCTGGATCGGATGGGCTCCACTGGATGAACGTGCAGTCGTCGAGGGTCTGGGCGAGCACGGCCGGGTCGCCGAGCTGTCGCGCCTCGGCCAGGGCCTGCGCCGCCAGGGTCGCCGTGCGTTCGCGTTCCGAATAACGCAGCTCGGCCGCGAGCCGAGACGAGATGCGGATGCGCAGCGCCACCGCGTCTTTCGGCAGGGCCCGCAGCGCTTCGTCGAGCAGCGCCGCGACGTCGGGGTCGCCCTGCCCGGTCGAGTTCGGACGCTGTGCAAAACCCAGGGCGACCAGCGCCAGCAGATCCCCGCGGCGGCATTGGCGGGCCGCATCGGCCGCGAGCAGGAGCGACGCGCGGGCTCGCTCGAGACCCAGGGATCGCACCTCGGCCAGCGCGAGCTCGAGGGAGATCGCCGCGTGCAGCTCGAGATCGGGCGGATCGACACTGGACTGCACCTCCAATGCGCGTTCGAACCAGCGGGCCGCTCCCTCGAAGTCGTACAGCCGAGCCGCCTGCTCGCCCGCGCCCCGCGCGAGCGCCGCCGCGCGCCGGGGATCGACCAGCGGCGAAGCTTCGCAGGCGTGTCGGGCGGATTCCGCGAGCGGCGCTCCCGACGCCTCACTGCCTGCGTCGAGGGCGGCCCAGATACGCGCATGCAGCGCGCGCCGCGCAGCGCCAGGCGGAACGAGCGCCTCGTAGATCGCGTCCCGGACGAGGGCATGGGCAAAACGCAGACGCGCCGTTCCGACTCCGGTCGACAGCAACCCGACCGCCATGACCTCGTCGAGCCGGGCTTCGAAGTCGGCCGCGTCCGGGGAGCTCCGGACCAACAGGCTCCGCTCGAAATCGACCCCGATCGCCGCGGCACAGCCGAGCGCTTCGACGGCGCCCGCGGAGATCTGTCGCAGCTTCGGACGCAGCAGGTGCTCGATGCCGCGGGGCAGCAGCGATTCCCATTCCGTCCGCTCTCGAACCTGCCCGAGCAGGCCCCGCGCTTCGAGCGAGCGCAGACTCTCGCCGAGCAAGAGCGGGTTGCCGCCCGTCTGCCGCTCGAGGGCCGCGATCAACGCGAGATCCGGCTCGTGGCCGAGCTGCCTGCGCACGAACTCGCGCAGATCGTCGTCATGCAGACCCGTGAGCGGCCAGCGCTCGAGACATCCCAGACGCAGCAGGCGTTCATGGGCCCGGGTCTGTTGCGGCGCGAGTGCGATGTCCTCCTCGCGGCAGGTCACCACGATGGCGATCGGCAGCGAGGTCAGCGCTCGCCCGACGTATTCGAGCAGACCGAGGGACTCCGCATCCGCTGCGTGGAGATCGTCGAGAATGATCGCGAGCGGGCGCGTGCGCGCGACGCGGGAAAAAAAGGCCAGCACCGCCTCGAAGAGGCGAAGGCGCGTCGCATCCCCCGAGCCCGGCAGGACCTTTCCGCTGCCCGCCGCCGCGTCGGGAACGATCCACGCCAGGTGCGCACGCTGCACCGCGCTGAGCGACTCGAGGGCCCGGGGATCGGCATCGAGGAGCTGGCGCAACACACAGGTCCAGCTCCAGTAGGTCGGCGCGCCCTGGACGAGTCCCCAAGCCGTCGTCACCTCGGCCCGCGCCGCACGCGCACGCTCGGCCAGGAGCTCGGCGGTCCGCGTCTTCCCGATGCCGGCCTCGCCGGCCAGGAATAAGATGCGACCGTGACCCGCGAGAGCGTGATCGAGGACGGAACGCGCGCGGGCGAGGATCTGGCTCCGACCGACGTACAGCGTCGCCGGATCGTCTTCGACGGGCGAGTCGGACTGGACCTGGACGGGGGACGCGAAGCGGTAGCCACGGCGGGGAACGGTGACAATGGTCTGCGGACTGCTGGGCGAATCGCCGATCGCGCGCCGCGCCAGACTGACCGCCCGGGCGAGCGACGACGTCGTCACGACGGTGCCCGGCCAGACGGCGGCGAGCAGCTCGCCCTGTGCGACCGATCGATCGCGGTGGAGGACCAGATAGACGATCAGCTCGAGGACCTTCGGCTGGATCGGGACGAGCTCCCCTTCGCGTCGCAGCTCGAAGCGCGCCGCGTCGAGCTCGTGATGACCGAAGGCGAACCGCATCGAATGTCCCTACCCCCGCTGCGATCCCCGACCAGAGGGCCGCGTCCTGAATGCCGCTTTGGGTACGAGCGGCGGCAGCTCGGCCGCGCTCACGAGACCCGGCCCCGCCCGACAAACATACGGGATCGCGTTCACGACCCGCATCGCCGTCGCGAACATTCCCTGATCCGAGAAGTCCTTCGGTCCACCCACGTGCAACTCACAGGCAAGATCCGGCTCCCCCGCGAAGACGACTCGATAGGTCCCGTCCCGCGCCGCCGTCGGCCAGTCCGGCGCGATGTCCGGCGCCATCCGATTCACGTGCTCGATCACGATCGCGTCGCGGCCGTCGACGACCCCGATCGTCTCGAAGCGCACCGCGGCGACCGTGCCCGCCTCGATCACCCCCGCCGCGACCTCGAGGCGGCGCGTCGTCACCCGCTTTTGATAGGTCTCCCGGATCCCGTCGAGGGGTGCCCCCAGCCAATCCGCAACCATCCGCACCGACGGCGCCCAGGCGCTGCTCTGGACGCCCGGCCGCTCCATCAAACAGCGCGCCTCGGGCGGCTTCCCGAAACCGAATACCTCGAAGATCGTGAAGGGGACGGCGTAGTCGGAGTAGGAGAAGATCTCCTGCGTGCGGACGCTCTCGATGCGATGGGTCAGCGTGGCGAGGCGCAGCACGAGCTCGTCGCCGGCGAAGCCCGGCTCGATACCCGAGGCGTAGAGCGATGCGCCGCCCATCCGGCAGGCCGCGTCGAGGCGCTCGACCTGCCCGCGATCGAAGCCGGCGGGATGCACGAGGCCCGGGACCGAGGTCGTGACGACGTTGATCCCCGCCGCGAGCATCCGCTCGAAATCGGCGATGCACTCGCGCGGACGCGACTCGCCGCTCGCCGTGTAACAGATGCAATCGGGGCGCAGCGCGATCAGCGCATCGGCGTCGTTCGTCGCGGGGATCCCGAGCTTCGGGCCCCCGGCGAGCTCCCCCGCATCACGGCCCTGTTTGTCCTGCCCATGGGCAAAGACGCCGACGAGCTCGAGGTCGGGCCGCTCGGAGATCGTCCGCACCGCAATCGAGCCCACGGTCCCCGTCGACCACTGCACCACGCGCAAACGAGCCATCTATTCTCCCTCTCGAGGACCAGATCGGTGCGGCCCCGGATTTCGGATCAGTCGCGGTCATTGTCGCTGTCCGCAGCCCGGCTTGGAAGCCCCCTGAAGCGCTCGGCGCAGGTCGGCGAACGGATGCGCATCGCCAGCGGGAGTGCGACCTTCGCGGCGCGGCGCGGGATCACTGCCGCACGCGGGGGGGGCGATGCATTCAGTCCGGGTCATCTGCGCGAGACGGACCGGCGGTGACGGCGCGGGGCGGTCCGACGCGGGGCTCGCCCTGATGGTCCTCACCCTCCGCGTCCTCCTCATCGTAGTCGTCCTGGGCGGCTGCGCCGATCGCGACCTCGCTTCGCTGAGAACGGCGACCTATCCCCCGGATTTCCACTACCTGACCCGCGACGAGCTCCAGACCACGATGGCGGACTTCGCGCGCTCGGTGGATGCCCTCGACGGCATCCTTTCGAAGGCGGGCGGTCCCGGGCCCGAGGATCGCGACGCCGTCGTCGGGATCCTCGAGAAGCTGCGACTCCAGGCGACACACCTCGAAGCCGGTGAAGCGTCGAATCATCCCCGCATCCACGAGGACGCCCCGCGCTTCGTGCGCGACGTCGACCGCGCCCTGCTCGCCGCCCGACGCGAGCCGCCCGACTTCAGCTGGACGGGTCGCATCGCGGGATCCTGCACGGCGTGCCACGCGCCGCGCCATCCGGGCGCTTCGTAGGCCACCGCGTCGGAGCTCGTGCGAGTCGTCTCAAGGCCTGCCCCGCTTCATCCGCTGTATCTTCGGCCGCTGCGAGGCGCGCGAGGGAGTGCAGCATGCGGATCGGTGTCCCGACCGAGATCAAGAGCCACGAATACCGGGTGGGGATGACCCCGAGCGGTGTGCGCGAGCTCTCCCGTGCCGGCCACGAAGTCACGGTGCAGTCGGGCGCCGGCGTCGGGGTGGGCATCGCCGACGCCGAGTACGCCGCAGCGGGCGCCCGCATCGAGCCCGACGTCGAAGCCCTCTTCGCGTCCTCGGACCTGATCGTCAAGGTCAAGGAGCCGCAGCCCGTCGAGAGCGCCCGGCTCCGCGAAGGTCAGATCCTCTTCACCTTCCTCCACCTCGCCGCCGATCCGCCCCAGGCCCGCGCCCTCTTGAAATCCGGCGCGACGGCGATCGCCTACGAGACCGTCGCTTCCCCCGACGGCTCGCTCCCGCTGCTGACCCCGATGAGCGAGGTCGCCGGGCGGATGGCGATCCAGGTCGGCGCCCACTGCCTCGAGCGCGCGGCCGGAGGTCGCGGAATCCTGTTAGGCGGCGTGCCGGGCGTCGAGCCGGCGCGGGTCGTGATCATCGGGGGCGGCATCGCGGGATCCCACGCCGCCGAGATGGCCGTCGGCTGCGGTGCGGACGTGACGATCGTCGACCGCGCGCTGCCGCGCCTGCGCGAGCTCGAGAGCCGCTTCGGCGGCCGCGCCCGCACCGTCTATTCGACGAGAGACGCGATCGGTGAGCTCGTGAGCCGGGCCGATCTCGTGGTCGGAACGGTGCTGGTCCCGGGTGCCACGACGCCCAAGCTCGTGGACCGTGCCATGGTGCGCGCCATGCCGACGGGCTCGGTGGTCGTCGACGTCGCGATCGACCAGGGTGGCTGCTTCGAGACGAGCCGTCCGACGAGCCACGCGAATCCGACCTTCGTCGAAGAGGGGGTCGTGCACTACTGCGTGACCAACATGCCGGGCGCCGTCCCCCGGACCTCGACCTTCGCGCTCACCAACGCGACGCTGCCCTACGTCCGCCGCCTCGCGATCCTCGGCATCGACGGCGCTCTCGAACGCGAGCCCGGTCTTTCGAACGGGTTGACCGTGCGGCGCGGCGAGATCGTCCATCCGACGGTCGCCGCGGCGCTGGGGTTTTCGCGCTGACGTCGCCGGGCCCGTGCGCCCTCGGAATCAGGCCACCACGCGCGACTCCGAAAGATCCGGCGTCTGCGGCGTACGTCCCCGCTCCGGCCCGAAAGGCTCGAGCCAGAGGATGAGCGCCGGCAGCAGGAAGAGATCCGCGATCAGCACCGTCGCGAGCGCGGCGGAGAGCAGGATTCCGTAGCAGGCCTGCGAGCGCAGCGCCGACAGCGTCAGCACCAGGAACCCGAGCACGAGGACAACGGTCGTGTGGACCACGGCGCGCCCCACGCCCTGCATCGCCGCCCGGAGCGCCACCTCGTAGTTTCGATGGATGCCGAACTCGAGCCGGAAGCGAGACATCAGGTGGATCGTCGCGTCGATGGAGATGGCCAGCGCGATCGGCGCGATCGTCGCCTTGTAGGAGTCGAGGGGGATCTCGAAGAAGCCCATCGCGCCGAGCACGAGCAAGACGGGCACGAGGTTCACAATCATCGCAATGAGCCCGATCGGAATCGAACGCAAGAGCACGACCATGGCGATCGTGATGGCCACGAGCGCCACTGCGAAGCCCTGGATCTGGCTCGACACGATGTCGTTCGTGAGCTCGAGCCAGAGCGCGCCGATGCCGGTCCGCGTCAGCGCCGTCTTCTCGAGGGGCTTCTCGACGAGCGCGGCGTCGAGGCGGTCGATCAGCTCCGCCATCTGAACGATCCGGCCGACCCGGACCCGGAGCTCGAGGCGCGCGACACGGTAGTCGGGGGAGACGAGCGCGGCGGACCCTTCGCCCCCCGCCGATTCGTAGAGCAGAAGAGACTGGGCAACCTCCTCGCGCGTATCGGGAATCCGGTACTGGCTGGGGTCATCGGCGTGGAAGGACTGGTTCAGGTCCTTCACGACGTCGACGATCGAGTAGCTCTTGCGCACGAGCCAGTCGTCTTCGAGGGCCAGGTCCTGCACGCGCTCGATCTCGCGCAGGACCTCCGGCTCTTTGATCGCCTCGTCGTGGCCGCCGTCGAAGAGGTAGACGATGTTGCTCATGCCGCCCATCTCGTCGTCGACCTTCACGACGTCGACGCGGACCTCCGACTCTTCCCAGAAATCTGCGAGCCAGTTGGAATCGACGACGACGCGGGTCGAGCCCACGACGCAGACCAGCGTGAAGACCGCGAAGCCGAACAGGAGCGCTGCGCGGTGGCCGATGTCGATGGAGGCGATCCGGTCGAGAGCCCGCGTCGCGAAGCCTCCGCTCTCGATCGTCGGAAGCATCGCCTGCGAGGCGCTTGACGGCTTCGGGCGTCTCGGGCCAAAGGAGAGCGCCGCGAGCAGGACTGTGACGGCAGAAAAATAGACCGCCATGACACCGAAGGCTTGGACGATCGCGCCCTCGGCCATCGCGCGGATCGCGACGAGGGCCATCGACCCGAAGCCGGCCGCCGTCGTGACCGCGGTCAAGAGCGACGGGACGCCGACGAGCGCCAGGGTCTTGACCAGCGCTTCACGCCGGTCACCGTAAGCGGCCATCTGGACGCGGAACTCGGACAGGAGGTGGACGCAGCAGGCCACGCCGATCACCATCAAGAGCGTCGGCATCGCCGAGAACGAGATCCCGATCTTGTATCCGAGGACCCCCATGAAGGCGACGGTCGTCAGCGCCGCCAGGACCAGGACGACGAGGGGCGCAGCGACACCGGCGAAGCTCCGGAACGCCATCAGCTGGAGCACGCTGATCAGGAGCAGCGAGATCGCCATCAGCAGCGCGGGCTCGACGGCGAGCACCCGGTTGAAGAAGGCGTTCAGGGCGACGTCGCCCGACGGAAAGAAGCGGTAGTCCCCGAACTGCGGGCGCGCGAGGATCTCCTTGATCTTCGCGTCCGAGACCTGCGGGTAGAGATTCTCGACGTCATCGGCCGGCTTCTTCGGATCCCAGCGGATCTCGTCGGGAGGATCGGTGCTCGTGCGGTCCATCTCGATCCGGATCGCGGCGAAGGAGGCGTCCGGGTTCACGATGCCCCCGACCAGCAGGGGCTTCTTCCGGTAGGCCTCGCGGCGAAGCAGGAGCTCCTCCTGCGTCAGCGGCCAATCGTCGCGGATGCGCGTGACTTCGAGGCCTTGGCGCGTTCCGCGCGTGAATTCGGCGTTGGCGAGGCTCGTCACCTCGTCGACGAAGGGGACCTCGTGCTCGAGGGCCTCGGTCAACTCGAGCAGCGCCGCCATCGCGTCGACGTTCCAGACGCCGTGCTCGAGCTCGGGGACCTCGTACCCGATGTAGGCGATCTCGTCGGAGCCGAAATCGTCGAGGTATTCCTGGTAGACCTCGTAGGTCTGGTCCGCCTCGTCGAAATAGGACTCGTAGCTCGCGTCCTGCTCGACCTTCGACGCGAGCCCGAAGCTCCCCGCGAAGAGCACGAGGCAGAGGAGCGCCACGACGACGCGATGATCGAAGCACCAGCCGGCGAGATCCGCGAAGCGTTGGTTCAGCCGTTCGATCCGCTCGTGGGCCCGGTCGCGTTGCGCCGCCATGCCGCTGCTATCCCGTCGCTTCGGTGCCCATCAGGGACGAACGCGACGTTACGTCAGCGGGGAGGCGAAGTGCCATCGACCCGTCGCTGCCGATCGTCGGAAAGCGAGACGCAGCGTACCGGCCGAGCGGGGATGCGCCGGCACGCTGGTCTCGCGCACGCCTACGTCATGCCCTCGTCTCGCGGCGCGCCGCGAGGCCGGCGAGTCCGAGTCCAAGCAGGATCGCGGTTCCCGGCTCCGGCACCGCCGTCAGCACGAAGAGCGTCGGCGCGCCCCCCGCACTCCCGGATTCGGCGACGATGTAGATCGTCCCGTCCGGATCGATCGTGACCCCCTCGGCGTCGAGCGCATAACCACTGAAGTCGAGGCTCCCGAGCAGGAGCCCCGTGCGCGACACATGGAGGAGCCGGGCGGAGGCCTGGCTGAAGATCAGCAGGTCGTCCTCTCCAGGGGTACCCACGAGAGCGGTGACGCCGGAGAGCACCTGGACGTCCGAGAGATCGAGGACCGAGAGCCCCGTCGGATCGAAGAGGATCGAAGACGAAGCGCTCCCCGGCGTTCCGAACGTGATGTTCGCCAGTCGGACTTCCTGGGGACCCGTCTCCTTCACCGTGACGAAGGATCCGTCGCGGCGGTCGAAGCTGATGCCCTCGATGCCGATGTTCCCGACCGTCGGACCGAGGTCCGCGCGGGGCAGCGCCGAGCTGTCCACCGAACCGCCGGCTGCGTAGGTCAACCGGAAGGCGTCCTGAAGGCGCTCCTCGGCCATCGCGAACTGGCCACCCCCGACGTAGCTGAGCGCCTCCGTGTCGGCGAAGCCCGTC
The DNA here is from genome assembly GCA_031390075.1 of Deltaproteobacteria bacterium. Taxonomy (GTDB): domain Bacteria; phylum Myxococcota_A; class UBA9160; order UBA9160; family UBA4427; genus UBA4427. The sequence goes on from JANMTD010000319.1 coordinate 13,826, forward strand.
AGCGCCATGAAGCCGACCTGCGTGCCGTCGGTCTCGACTTCGACGAGCGCATCGCCCTCATCGCCGAGCACGAAGAGCGTGCCCGTATCCCAGTTGTAGGTGACGGCCGAGGCCTCGGCGGCGGTGATGGCCGGCAGGGCGAACTGCCCGGAGACCGAGTAGTCCGCGAGCGAGAGGGCCGAAGCGGCGCCGGGGACGAGCAGCATCCCGAGAAGAGCCGGAAGCAATCGCTGGCGCTTCATCGGCCGGCCTCCTTTGCGGTCCGGCTGCTCGAGCTCGTCCGGCGCGACGCAGCGGCGAGGCCGCCGAGACCCAGGATCATCAGGGTCGCCGTCGTGGGCTCGGGAATCGCCGCGTACTGGCCGGGATTGCCGGGAAAGCTCGCCGAGCTGGCATAGCTTCCGAACGCATCGCCGACGGACGATGCGAGGGCGAGGTTCGCGAGATTGAGTCCGAGGTTCGCCAGCGCGATGTTGGCGCTCAGATTCTGGGTTCGCGGGCCGCCGATGATCTGGTCGTTGTAGGTCAGCCGGTCGACGAGCGTGTTCGTCGCGTCGAACAGGTTGAGCTCGTCGGCCCGACCGATATTGGTCAGGTTGCCGCCGATCACGTCGACCGACGCAGCGAGACCCCAGGCCGTACGGAACGCCGTGGCAGCGCTCTCGGACAGGATGACGCTCTCACCCGCATTGACGATTCCAAAGGCCGAGAGCGACACCGTGCCCGCGAGGCGGCTGTCGTCGTCGTAGCTCCAGCCCGTCAGATCGATCGAGTCGTCGCCTACGTTTGAGAACTCGATGAACTCGTCACCGCTGTACATCCACTCGGTGATCCGCATGACACCGGCAGCGGAGGCGGTTCCCGCCGAACCGACGATCGCGAGCGACGACACGACTGCGCACGCGAACGAGAGAATAGACCGAAGCTGCATGGCTCCCTCCCAGGACGGGCGCGGAATGCGCCCAGAGCGGAGGGAATGCTACGCAGCCATGCTATTGCGTGGCCGCAAGATCCCGTGGCGAAACGCATTGCTCACGTTCACGATTCACGCGTGTCGACACCGAATCGTCAGGCGATCGGCAAGCGTGTGCCGATCGGCGCCCGTCCCCCCGCGAGCGCCGGGACCGGCGCTCCAGCCAGCTGATGAACCCCAGGCCGACCATCAGCATGGCCCCCTGGCCGGGCTCGGGCACCAGACGAATGGCGGCGATGTAGGTATGCCATACGGCACGCGCGGAGCTCCCGGTGCCCGCCCAGGGCGCTGCGTATTCGCCGATGGCGTAGAAAGTCCGGTGGTTGCTCGGATCGATCGTCACGGCCGAGGTATCGCCCCATCGCGTCCGGCAAAAGTCGATGAAGGTGTGTGGGCCGCAGCGGTAGTCGTCGACGTCGCTGACGCGCAGCAGCAGCGGATCGCCGACGGCGTCCATGCCGCCCAGGGCGTCGATGAGAAAAGTCTGGGCCATGAAGGAAATGCGCCCGTCGGGTTTGCCATCTGCGTTGCCATCCGCGGTCTGCGGGCCCGAGCGGTTGTAACCGATCACAGCCTGGCCGAACTCGTTGACGGCGATCGAGCCCTGGTAGTAGTCGAAGCCGCCGCCACCGATGTCGCCCTCGTCGATCAGGGCACCATTCGTCGCGTCGATCACCTGCCAACGCACCGACGAGAAGGCAAGAGAAACCGGAGATTGCCGCGCCACGGTGTTCGTGACGAAGATCCGATTGCCGACCTGGACGACATTGGCGGTCAAAATTTCGTTGTTCGTTTCGACGAGCCGTGTTCCGTCGGGTTGGCGTGCGACCTCGCTGTCGGAAAAGATCGCGCCACCGATGGGGGTCGGGCTGCTCATGGTGGCGCCCGGGGCGTCGACCCCATCCACTTCGAAATGCAGAAGATCACGCGTGCTTACGCTGTTAGCGACGAACTGGCCGCTGTTTCCGCTGCTGTTCCAGTTGACCGCTCCCTGGATCATGAACCGCGGGTTCGCACCGCCGACGGGGATCATAAACGTGGTTCGGTTGATCAGCGTGGGCGCGCCGCCGAACAGGTCGGCCTTGGGAATGACGGTCAGCCTGGTACCGGCGAAAGTAGAGGTGGGTGTGAGGTAATCGTTGGTGCCGATGTAAACACCGTTTCGGTCGACGCCCAATGTCGGGAAGTCGGCCACGCCGCCAGCGGCCACGCCGGCGTACTGGACCGCCCTCCAGGTGCCCAACGGGTCGGAGGTGTCCGAGACCGCGATGTTGATCTTGTCCGCCGTGCCGCCGAAGCTCGAGGCGATCCAGCGCTGGGTATAGTGGTCGAACAGAACGCGCTGGAGGCCCAGCGTGTACGCGCCGCCTCCGGCATCCGGCGCGCCGGCCAATTCCCAGAAGGTCTGGAAGCTGCGCCGCGACTGGAGGACACCGGTCGTCTTGTCGTAGACGGACACGCTGCCATTGGTGAACTCTACGAATTGCGTCAGGCCGACGGCACCCATCGTGCCAGGTGGACTGTAATTGAGGCCTAATCCAGCGTTGTCGAGTTGCGACGTTCCCTCGAACCCGAACACGCTCTCGACGAGGCTGGTCGGGTTCCCGTGGTACACGAATGCGGCTCCTTCGAAAATACCCTCGCCCGCGTCGTAAAGGCTTGCGCCGACGATCACGTCGGCATAACCATCGCCGTTGATATCCCCCGCCCCGGCGACACTTCTGCCCAACCACGAATTCCCCAGATTCGCGTCGAGCCGCGCCATCGCGGTCGCGGGATTCCCATCCGCCACACCCGACGTGCTGCCCAGGAACACGAACGCGGCCCCCGGATTGAGAAAGCCCAAGAAGGGGGTACCGACGATCACATCGGCATAACCATCGCCGTTCACGTCTCCAGCCCCGGCGACACTGAAGCCCATCTCCGCACTCACCTCGTCCGACTCGAGCTGAGCCGCCGCAAACAACGGAATCCCATCCGCGATGCCCGACGCGCTGCCCAGGAACACGAACGCCGCCCCTTCATCCGTCTGGCCTGCGTCGTAGTAGTGGGCGCCCACGATCACGTCGGCGTAGCCGTCGCCGTTCACGTCCCCCGCCCCGGCGACGCTGCCGCCGAGCTCCGCACCCCCCTGGTTCGAGTCGAGCTGCGTCGCCGCGGTCGCGGAATTGCCATTCGCGATGCCCGAACCACTCCCGAGGAACACGAACGCGGCCCCATCGGCCGGCTGGCCCGCATTGAAGAGGTTGGCCCCGACGATCACGTCGGCGTAGCCGTCGCCGTTCACGTCCCCCGCGCCGGCGACGCTGGCACCCAGTCGGGCACCCGTCTGGTTCGACTCGAGCCGGGTCGCTGCGGTCGCGGGATTCCCGTCCGCGATCCCCGAAACGCTGCCCAGGAACAAGAACGCGGTCCCCTCGTCGGTCTGACCCGCGTCGTATTGGACGGCGCCGACGATCACGTCGGCGTACCCGTCGCCGTTCACGTCCCCCGCCCCGGCAACGCTGCCGCCCAGCAATGCATTCGCCTGGTCCGATTCGATCTGCGCCGCTGCCGTGCCCGGATTCCCATCCGCCACGCCCGACGCGCTGCCCAGGAACACGAACGCAGCCCCTTCGTCCATCTGACCTGCGTCGTAGGAGCTGGCGCCGACAATCACGTCGACGTAGCCGTCGCCGTTCACGTCCCCGGCCCCAGACACGCTTTCGCCGAGCAACGCATTCGGCTGGTTCGACTCGAGCTGCGCGGCGGCGGTCAAAGGATTGCCATCCGCAATGCCCAACGCGCTGCCCAGGAACACGAACGCGGCCCCCTCGTTGGTCTGGCCCGCGTCGTAGCCCGGGGCTCCGACGATCACGTCGTCGTAGCCGTCGCCGTTCACGTCCCCCGCCCCCGCGACGCTCTGACCCAGAAAGGCCGAAGCCTGGTTCGACTCGAGCTGCGCGTCCGCAGTCTCGGTGAGCAGCGGGTCGATCACGATCGGATAGCTCGCGCCTTCGTCGTCGACGACAAGACGGATCCGGTCGGTCTTGGGCACTTCGAAGTGAGCGACGAGCCGCCGTCCGTCCGCGTCCTCGGCGACGAGCTTCCCGTAGGCGAGCTTCCTTCCGACCTCGGTCGCCAGGAAGACGTCCTCGCCGCGAAGCGCAGCCTTCGCCCCCGAGACGGAGAGCTCGAGGACGAGCGCACCGACGGAGCTCGATCCGGCCAGCGGGCGATCCAGTGTGAATCCCTGCTCGAGTCCCGCTGCCGTGTTCTCGAACCACTCGACCAGGCCCAGCTTCTCGCGCGTGATTTCGACCCGGCCTTCGCGATGGGCGACCTCGCCGGGAGCCACCGGAACGACGACCTCACCCCGTCCGATGCGCGCGAGCTCGAGGCCCAACAGCCGAGGGCTGCCCACGCCAGTGCGATCGTGGACCCGAACTCCCGTCGGTTTGAAATAGCTTCGCAGCCCATGTTCGCGGTTCGGCGCCTGTAGACCCTTGCTCGTCTCGCTGGCCCAATACTCCCGGGCGGCGATGTGCGACCGGGCCTGAGGGAGAAGGGCTAGGCCTTCCGGGGAGGCGGGCGTGGGGGCGAGCGCAAAATGGGCCAGAGATGACGGCGTGGATCGAGCGTTCGGGACGCCGGTGCCCATCCGATCTCCGCGAATCGAACAAGCGATCACGAGAAAGGCCGCGCACAACGCGATCCGCTTTCCGCTCTTCAGACCACTCGTCAGACCACTCGACAGGCTCTTCATCACGCCATCTCCCAGGGGAACCGCTCGAATTCCCTCAACCCCGACGCGGCGCGCGCACGGCTGATCCATCCGAGTGTCGCGCAGAGGCGAGGCGCGAGTTCTTACCGTTCGATGATCTTTTTGGATCGGCTCCGTCGAGACTGCCTAGAGCCCTCCTAGATAGTCGCCCTTGCCGATCTCGACTCCGCCCTGGCGCAGGATCGCGTAGACCATCGTGACGTGGAAGAAGAAGTTTGGGATCGAGAAGCTCTCGAGGAAGGCTTCACCCGTCATCTTCATCGTCCGGTCGGGGCCGAGCGGCATCACGATTTCGCGCTTGTCCGAACCCTCGAGGCGGTGGGCCGCGATGGCCTCGATGTACGTGATCGTCTTCTGGATCCGCCCGCGGAGCTGCTCGATCGTCGCCTCGTCGTCGGCCCATTTCGGGGGCTCGTCGCCGGCGAGGCGGGCGACCGCCCCCTTCGCCGCATCACTCGCGATCTGGATCTGTCGCGAGAAGGGCAGCATGTCCGGCGCGAGCCGCATCCCGACGAAGTTGTTGGCGTCGAATTTGCGCGTCTTCGCGTGGGCCTCGGCTTTGTCGAGCCAGGCCAGCATGTTCTTGAACATCTTGACGAAGACGGGAGTGCTCGCGGCGTGCATGGAAAGGGACATGGGACCTCCAGATGATCGGGATGGATCGGGATTGCGCACGATACCGCGCACGAAGCCCTCCCGACAGCCGGTCGCGCTACGACCCCGAGCCGTGTGGGCGCGCGCGAAGCCTCCGCTCGTCGCCGGCGACGACGAGCGCGGGCAGTGCGAACATCGTGAGCGCATAGACGAGGGCGATGGCCGCGCCCATCGTGAGTCCGAAGCTCGTCGACATCGGAAGCAGCATGACGGTCGCAGCACAGAATCCGATCGCGGTCGTCAGCATGCCGGCCAGGAGGTGCGGCCCCATTTCCTCGAGCGCGATCGTGGCGGCCTCCCGCGGCGAGCGGTGGCGGACGGCGCGCTCCTCGTCGTAGCGCTCGATCCAGTGGATCGGATAGTCGATCCCGATTCCGACGAGAATCGCGCTGACCCCGAGGTTGAGCGCGTTGAGCTGCACGTCGAACACGGGCATCATGCCGACCACGATCATCGCCGCCACCACGACCGGCGCGGTCGCGAGCAGGGCCTTCCCGATCCGCCGCCACGCGACCCAGAGGACGAGCAGGTTCCCCGCGAGGGCGTAGGCGAACGAACGGGCGAGCGTGTCCGCGTAGTAGACGGACTCGAGGGGATAGATCACGTCGCCGCCGCCGACGCGAACCTCGACCCCCTCGATCCGATCGATCCCGAGCGCGCGGATCTCCTTCCAGATCGCCGCGACGGCCGCGAGCGATCGGGAGCTCTCCTCCCCCGTCACGAAATAACGCAGCAGCAGTCCGTCGTAGACCGGACGCTCGGCAGCCGTCGACCCCTCGCCGGCGGCACTCCCCTGAGCTCGCTCGGCCCCTTGATCACGGGCGTGCACGACGTACTCGAAGGCTTCGCCGAAGCTCATGTCGATGGTGTAGTCCGACGTTCGATCGCTCGACCGGACACGCTCGAAGGCGTCTTCGACGTCCATCGAAGGCGTAATCCGGATTCCGTGCTTTTCGATCAATCCGACGACCGAGTCGACGTTGGCCGTTCCGAGCACGCGCTCGATCTCGTCGTACGCCCCGAGCCGCTGCTCGAGAGCCTTCAGCTTCGACAGCAGCTCGGCCTTCGCGACGTCCCCTCCGAAGTGCACGTAGCCGATCCGGAAATCGCCGAAATGACGCTGCAACGACTCGTTGGCCGCATGGCTCTTCATCGCGGGCTGCAGGAGGTCGTCGCGCTTCATCTCGCTGTCGAGGCGAGTTGCCGAGAACGCCGAGACCACCAGGGCGACCGAGAGCAAGACGATCACAGGCCGCGCGCCCCGATCGCTGATCCATTTCGATCCCCGCACGAACCCGGCATTCACGCGGTCGAGGGGCGAGTGGTCGACGACGAGCGCGCGCGCACGTGCATCGTCCGGGAGGGATCGTTCGAGGATCGACCGCATGGCCCCCTGGACGAGGAGGGTCACGAACAGCTCGAAGGCCATCGCCACGGCGACCAGGACGAAGAAGCTCGCGAACACGGCGGCAGCCGACGTGAGGCCCGTCGCCATGAAGGCGACGAACGTCGTCACCGTCGTCAGCAGGATCGCGGTCCCACAGCCCTGGTAGGTGTTCCGAAGCGCGGCCTCGAATTCGTGGCCAGCCCGCTGCTCTTCGACGAAGCGCCTGCCGAAGACCAGCGAGTCGTCGATGCCGGTTCCGAGCAGGATCGGGAAGACCAGCAGATGGACGAAGGAGAGCTCGATTCCGAGCAGCGCCGCGAGCCCGAAGGTCCAGACCGCGCTGACGGCAAGGATCGAAAAGACGATCGCGATCTCGCGCTTCTGGCGAAACAGCGCCCAGACGCAGGCGAGATCGACGAGCAGGACCATCAAGCCGAGCAGGACGGCGCTGCGCCGGGTGCCTTCGTCGATGTCGTGGGCGACGAGATCGTCCGAGAGGACGTGGATCGCGATCTCGGGCGTGGCCCAGGTGTCGACGCGATCGCGGATCGAGGCGAAAAGCCGCCGCCGCTCGGCCCGGGTACCGCCGGGCTCGGCGCGCACGAGCGCGCGTATGGCTCGGACCTCCGGCACGCGGAAGTGGCTGTCGGGCGCACCGGGCGCTGCAAGAATCCCCGTCGACTGGGCGATCCGCAGGTTCGCGTAGAACTCGACCGCCGCAGGAGGAGAGATCCAGTGGGCACTGACCTTCATCAGGTCCCGAACGGTCCGCCCCCCGGCGAGACCGAGAATCGCCTCGGCGATCGTCGAGTAGTCGTCGACCTCCAACAGGCGCTGTCTCTTCACGCGCGTGAGACCGCGGTCGATGCCCTCGACGAGGCTGAAGGTCGTGACGGGAAAATCGGCTTCGAGATCGCGCATGACGCGGAGCTGGTGCTTCAGGAGCGGCGGCTCGAAGAGACTCTGCTCGCCCTGCGCCTCGAAGATCAGCGTCAGGTAGGCGCCCTCGCCGAAATCGCTCTCGATCGTATCGACGAGGGCACGCGTCTCGGGGCGAACGAACGAGAGGAAGGTCGTGTCGATCCGGATCTGGGCGAGGGGAAACGCAAAGAAGAGCGTGACGAGGCCGACCGCGATCAACGTCGCCGCCGAATGGCGAATCGTGAGATCCGCGATGCGTCCCCAGATCGTCACGGGCGCCGTCCGCGGCTCTCGTTCAGCCGCGCAACGCCCGAGGAGGGCCGCCTCGGCGACCCGCCGCCGACCAGACGAGCAGCCCGATCCCGCACGCAAGCGCCGCCCCCGAGGTCGGCTCGGGGACGACGAGGCCCGCGGTCGGATCGGGCGCGCTCAAGGCCTGCGAAAGGGCCGCCGTATTGAGCGCCGCCACCGTGGCCGCCCGGGTCGCCGACCCGATCAAGGGGACACCGCCGCTCGGCCCGAGGCAGGTCGATCCGTCTTGCGAATAACAGTTGCCCGCGAGCTCGAGGTTCAGGATCCCGCCCCGGCTGTCGAAGTTGTCGATCGCGAGAGCCGCTGCGTCGACCCCGATCGTGTTGCCCGAGAGCACGAGCGAGAAGAGGTCCGGGTCGTACATCGCATCGGCCCCGAGCGAGATCTGGACCGGAGGCCGGAAGAGGCCCGCCAGCCGCCGGCCGATCGTCAAGCCGCCCCCGATCGCCTGGAGATTCGAGTCGAGCACGAGGGCCGGAAGCGCCGGGTTGAGGCCGGAGCTCGGACCGTCGCCGTCGAGGCCGAGGATGCTATTCGCGACCTCGAGCCGGGTCGGCGCCGACTTGCCTGAAGATGTGAGCGCGAGCTGGTTCGCCCCGCCGAGCTTGCAGGTCGGACACGCGAGCTCCTGGACCGGCGTGGCGCAGGTCGTACCGTCGAGGGAGCGGCAGGCCCCCCCCTGCGCCGTCGTCGAAGCGCGGGTCTCGACGTTGGCGGCCCCGTTGGCGACGTGGATCGCGCCCATCAGGGTCCGCTCGATCTGGAGGTGGCGGGCGCGGACGTCGACGTTCCCCGACACGACGAGGCCCATGCCGAGCTCGTCCCCGAGCAGGTTCGTCATGCAGTAGTGGTTGGGCGGGACGGCGGCCGGATCCCCGGCCTCGAGGGGCTCCCCCGTTCCGGCCCGGACGTTGGCGCCGCCCGTCATGCTCGCGAGGGTCTCGAAGCCGACGACGCTCGAGGGGGCCGACGTGATCGCCCCGACACACTCGCCTGTCAGCGCATCGTAGGCGCGGTCTCCGATCTGTCCCTTGCCCCGGCGCATGTGGAGAGCGAGCCCCTGGCCGGCGGGGAGCAGCAGCTCGGTGCCGAGGGGATTCGAGGCGGAGGCCATCCCGACGAGCTCGACCCGCTTCGCCACCAGATTGCAGAGCCCCGTCGTCGCGGGCGTCGCAAGCGGGTTCGGGAGGCAGGTCCCCAGGCCGATCGACGCCGCCGAGCAGGCGTTGTCGAAGGGCACGTTGCCCATGACGGCGCCGTTCGACGGATTGATGCCGATGCGCGGCCCGGCGTCGGCCGCGCAGGCGAGGCCGAGCACCGCGTGCAGCAGCGTCGGATCGGTGGCGTTGCGGTCCGGCGCCTGGGTGAACACGAACTCGTCGAGCGCGATGTCGCTCTCGGCCGCGACGAGCCCGCTCATCGACCCCGAGATCTCGAGCCGACCCGCCGTGAACGACCCGCGCTTGTTCAGGCCCGCGGCACAGCGCCCCGACTCCGCCGCGAGATTCAGCGGCGCGCTCGCGAGACAGGGGTCCGCCGGACCGACCCGCGGACCGGGGGCGATGCCGACGCCGATCCCACCGCCCTGGAAATCGATCCGACTCGATCCCTGCAACGCCATCGTGCAGCCGCTGCAGCCGAAGCCCGTCTGCTGCTGGCGCGCGACGTCGTAGAGCGCGGCATTCCCGCCGCCGTCGGGGAAGAGCGAGTAGATGGGCGCGGCGCCGTCGAAGGTGCCGAACACGTTGTGCAGGCGCAGGTCGACTTCGCGGCCACTGATCGAGGCCTCGTCGTCGAAGAAGGCGAGATGTCGCCCGTGCACGGCGGGAGCCGGATTGCCCGGGCTTCCGTTGCCGAGGGCGACGGGCTCGAGGGCGCTCAGTCGAACGCCGACGAAGATCCGGCTCGAGGTGGCGCGATTGCGCTCGATGAAGGCACTCGGGACGACGAGAGTCAGCGTGAAGCTCGCGCCGGCCGACGTGACCTCGACCCGGCCGAGAGCGCCCTCGGCCATGTTCTGCGCGAGCGAATAGCTCGTCTCGACCAGCGGCGCGTGGATCCCGCCCGAGAAGTTGCTGCCGACCTGATCCGGGGGACCCGCACTCGCCTCGCGCGGCGACGCCTCGAGCTCGTCGGCCAGACGGGCGAGCCCGAAGAAGGTCGGCGAATCGGCGATCGTCGTGCTCGACCCGAAGGCCATCAGCTCGACGATGCTCACCCGGAGCCGGGAGACAGCCGCCGGGTCCCGCAGCGAGATGCGCCCGACGCCGCCGCCTGCGGTCGCTTCGCTCGCATCGATCGTCCAGCCCGGCGGGAGCGTCAGCGCATGCGAGATGCGGACCACGCTGCCGCTCCCGACCTGCGCGAGCGGGATCTCGTAGCCGAGCGCCGTCCCGTTGGCATAGCTCGCCAGGTGGAGTCCGATGCCGAGACCGCTCGTCGGCATGAAGAGGCTTCGCGCGAAGGCCGTCTGCCAGGTCGACTGGACGACCGACGGCGAGGCCGGCGCGTACGGGAGCAGCAGGCCCGTGAGCGCCAGCGGTGCGACGCGGATCACCGGATCGGGAGAGACCCCGATGCTCGGCTGCGCCGCCGTCCCGAGCCCGCCCTGCGGCGCGATCTCGAGCTGGGTCGCCGGCGCATAACGCATCCGGTAGAAGGGCGTGCGGACGTGGAGCCGACCCGCGCTGTCGCGCTCGATCAGCGCGTTGATCGTGTCCGGATCACAGACGTCCCCCCGGCCGTCGGAATCCGAGTCCTCCTGATGGGGGTTCACGTTCTGGGGGCAATTATCCGCGCCGTCGACGATTCCGTCTCCGTCGCTGCCCGCGAAGGCCGTACCGGACGCGACCGCGAGCACGACGGTCCCCGCGATCACGAGCTCGAGCGGACGCCGCCATCGCAGCGCCAATCCACGTAGACAGGATCGACCTGGAGAGGAGTAGAAGGATGACGTCGACTGCGGCGTCGATCGGACGGTCATGGCGCGCACCTCGCAGGCGGGAGCGGCCGCGGGGCCGGCCTACTCCGGGTTGATCCACTATGACACAGAGTCGTCAGGACGGGCCGCGCAAATCCCGCGCCGACCCGCCGACCCGCCGACAGTGGCGCCGGTCGCCGCTCTTGCGCAGCCCCTGGCTCAGGGTTGCCGGAACGGCCTAATCCGGGTCGTCGCGAATTGCTCTTCCCGCAGGAAATCCGCGAGCGGGGCTCGATCGAAGCCGCCCCGCTCCTTCACGGCATCCCCACACGGCCGTCGCTTTCGCCGTATTGCCTCCCCGAGAAAGCGCCGCAACCGTCGCCCCGCCGACCCCGCCACGCCATCCGCGTCCGATTCCCTCCGGCTCGGGAGGAAGAAGCATGACTCGGCAGGACGGCAAACGGAATCAGTGCGTCTTCGTGACCGGCAAGGGCCGATCGGGCACGACCTGGCTCGCGAACATCCTCGCGACCCACGACCGCTGCGTCTACAAGCACGAGCCCTTCCTCGACTACAAGCCGGCCCCGTTCCGCGACTTCCTTGCAGCGCTCCCGACCGCCGACACGGATTCCCTGCGGCAGCAATTCGAGCGGGCGTGCCGCGGGTGCCATGCCAGCATCGACGAGCCGCTGCCGCAGCAGGCGGGCATGCGACGGCTTCCGCCCGAGCCGCTCGCGCTGCTTCGCCGGGCAGCGATCCGAATCCCCGCCCTCGACCCGATCTACGGCTTCCTCGGCCGGCCCCACCTGCATCCAGGCGATACGGTCTTGATCAAGGACGTGAACTTCCCGAACGAGTTGCTCGGGCGCTTCTGCGAAGTCGTCGAGCCCCGCCTCGTCGCGGTCGTCCGCAATCCCTTCGCGAACGTCGCCTCGCTCCTGCACGGGCGCGACACGGGTGCATTCTCGCGCACGACGAGCCCTGATGACGCAGAACGAGTGCTCGAGCTCCTCGACAGACCCGAGCTCGCACACCTGCGGCGCTTCCAGAACGGGGTGAAGAAGCTGCCCGTGACGGCCTTCGAGGCCCTGCGCTGGCGGATCCAGGCCGAGCCCCTCGTCGATTTCGCGACGCGCCATCGGTCGGCCCGGCTGATCGTCTACGAGCGCTTCTGCGAAAATCCCTTCGAGAGTGCCGAGGATCTCTTCGACTTCGTCGGCTGGCGACTGCTCCAGCCGACGCGAGATTTCATCGAGGCGTCGACCCGGGGTCCGAAGCAGGGGCTCGACGTCCGGCGGAGCTATTTCAGCGTCTACCGCAACGCGAACGAGAGTCTCCATAAATGGAAGTCCGATCTTTCGCTCGAGCAGCAACAGCAGATCGCGGAGGTCGTGAAGGATTCGCCCCTGCTCGAGCTCTGGCCGGACCTGCCCCTCCATCGGTAGAGGGCCGGTCCGCCCGCCTAACGGGACTTGCCCTGCTCCTTGAGGAAGGACCAGAGCGCCATGTCCCGCCAGCTCCCGGCGCTGAAGGCGTCGCGATAGGGCGACCAGCGCGACGGCACCGCGGCCTTGGGCAGGTCGCCCATGACCGTCACGCGCTGGATCACGCGCTCGCCCTCGAAATCGTCGAGCACGTGGTGCTGCGTGCAGCGATTGTCCCAGAACGCGATCGTGCCCTCGCTCCAGCGATAGCGGACCGTGAAGCGCGGGCTCGCGACCCAGCGCGTCAGGTGGCGGAGCAACATCTCGCTCTCGTCGTTCGAGAGCTCGACGATGCGGCGCGTGAAATGCTCGTTCACGAAAAGCGACTTCCGACCCGTCTCGGGATGGACCCGGACGACGGGATGGATCGCCTTTCGCTCGGGATGACCGTGGGGGCTCGCGTCGTGGAGTGCCGTCAGTCCTTCGCAAAAGGCCTGCAGCGGGGGCGAGAGCGACTCGAAGGCCTTGTACATGTTGGCCCACAGCGTGTCGCCGCCGACCGCGGGGCACTTCTTCATCTGCAGGATCGCGAGTTGGGACGGGCTCGCCTGACAGGTCAGGTCGCTATGCCACTCATCCGCCACGGCGCCTGCGCCATTCTCGGCGCGGAGCTCGAAGAACTCCGGGCGCTCGGCGTCGAGGACCAGATTGGGGTGCGATTCGAGCTGACCGAAGAGGCGGCCGAAGGCGAGGTGCTCGTCGGGGCTCAGGTGCTGGTCGGGGAAGAAGAGCACGAGGTGCTCGAGCAGGAGCGCCTTGATGCGATCGGCGTCGCCGGGTCCGGCGGAGGCGAGCGCCAGACCTCGCACCTCCGCGCCCAGTGAGCCCGATAGTCGCCGGACATCGAGACCCAACGCTTCCGTGGCCATGCTTTTCTCCTGGGACAGGCTTCGCCTGCGCAGATCAGCCCAGCACGCCGCTCTCGTGGAGCTTCGCGAGCTCCGAAGCGCTCTTGCCGAGCACGCGCGAAAGAACCTCGTCCGTATGCTGGCCGACTTCCGGCGCCATGCTCGGCACGGGAGGTCGCTCGCCGTTCACGAACACCGGCAACGGCAGCTGCTCGCATCCCAGCTTGTCCGTGGGATAGAAGCCCATCCGGACCTTGAACTGCGGGTCGTCGGCGAGGGACGCCGCGCTGTTGCACGGCGCGATCGTCGTGTTGTGCTCGTCGGCGAAGGCGATCCACTCGGGGACGCTGCGCGCCTTAAAGATCTCCTTGAGGATGGCCTGCAGCTCGAGGTTGTTGCGGGCGTGGTCCGCGTACTTCGAGCCGGGCCATTTCTCGAACAGATCCTTGCGGCCGATGCCCTCGCAGAAGTTCTTCCAGAAGGCCTGCTCCGAGGCCATGAAGAGGATGTGGCCGTCCTTCGCCTCGTAGATCTGGTAGCGGACGCCGCCCCACATCCCGCCGAGCCCCGCCGGCCGCCGTTCGTAGTTGTCCGACGGATTGCCCGTCACTTCGCTCTGGGGGCGCAGGTACGCACGCTCGGTCTCGATCCGGTACCAGTCCATGTAGGCCGAGGCGTCGGACTGGGCGAGCTCGATCTCGCAGCCCTCGCCCGTCGCGCGCGCCTTGATGATACCCGCCAGCACGGCGATGGCGCCGACCATCGGACCGACGTTGATGCCGACGTTGGGCAGCATCGGCGGGATCCGCTTGAAGCCCTGTTCGTCTTCCATCGGCTGCACGATGCCGGACCAGGTGTCGTAGGCGATGCCGTGACTCGGAAGGTCCTTGTAGGGGCCGGTCGCGCCGTAACCCGAGATCGTGCAGAAGACGAGCTTCGGGTTCACCTTCTTCAGGTCCGCATAACCGATGCCGAGCTTCGCGAGGGAGCCCGGACGCATCGCTTCGACGACGACGTCCGCCTGCGCGACGAGATCCTTGTAGAGCTGGACACCCTCGGGCGTCTTCAGGTTGAGGCAGATCCCCTTCTTGCCGCGGTGCGTATGGAGATGGAGCAGCGAGACGCCGTTCACTATGGGCCACGTCATCTGGCGGATGTAGTCGCCGGACGGCGGCTCGACCTTGATGACGTCGGCGCCGAGATCGGAGAGGAAGGTCGCCACGAAACCGGGGCCGAGCAGGCTCGACTCGATCACGCGGACGCCGGAGAGGAGGCCGGATTGATTGCTCATGCTTCTTCTTTCTGACTTTCGACGCGAGTGCTGCGGTCGGGGGCGGTTCCCGTCCCGGCGAGCGACCGCATGGATCGCACCGCCAGCTCGGACTCTACCGGCTCGCCCGGCGCTTGGCACCGCACCTCAATCGAGCTCGATGCTGCCGTCGACGGTGATCTCGAGCTCGCTCTTGCCGGCCTCGAAGGCAGGGGCGGCGGCCTTCATGGAAGACATGTCCGCCTCGGCACGCATGGCGTGGAACCGGGGCTGGGACCCGCCCTGCCCGACGGACATCGAGACCAGGGACCAGGCCGCGCTGCCCATTCCCTTCGTGATCAGATCGGCGCGGGCGCGAAAGGCGCGCAGGGCCTCGAGAGTCAGCTCGTTCTGGAGCGCCTCGCGGGTCGCCCGCTTGACCGAGAACTCGATGCCCGAGAGCGTCAGGTCTGCGCTCTGGAGCTGGCCGATCAGCTTCGAGAGCCGATCGACGTCGGCGGACTCGAGCCGGATCTCCTGCCAGGCCTGCCAGCGCACGATCCGATTGGCGTCGTAGATCGGCTGGGTCACATAACCGCCGCTCTCGACCTCGACGCCCTTCTCCTTTTTCGCCGTCGCGAGCGCGCGCTCGATGCGCGCGTTCACGTCCGCGGCCACCCTCGCCGGGTCCTGTCCCTCGGCCATCGCCGAGAGTCGCGCCGTCGCCCAGTCGTTCTCGACCTCCCGCGTCACGACGACCTGGAACGAAGCGCGATTGCGCGGATCCGCGGCGTCATCCGCCACCGCCGGCTCGGCCAGTCCGGCCAGCAGGCCCGCGCTCGCGACCATCGCGAGCCCCAACTTCCCGAACCCCTGCTTGCCCAACCCCTTCTTGCCCAACCAGAGTCCTCGCATCGATTCGATCCCTTCACCCGTTCGTGTTCATCGCCCTGTCAGCTCGCGACCGCGACGAGCAGCGCGACCGTCTCCTCGTCGACCCCGGCCTCGCGTAGCACCGCCGCCGTATCCGCGGACAAGAGCGGCGCCACCGCCGTCCCCGGCATCGGATGCGCCGAGAGCTTGACCGGGGGGGCCACGGTACGAAAGCGCCCGAACTGCGGATGTTCCACCGTCGCAAAACATCCGGTCGCCTCGGCGTTCGCATCCCGGACCGCCTCGTCGAGGGTTCGCATCGGAGCCCAGATCAGCCGCTCCCGCGCGAACGCCTCGCCCCAGGCCTCGAGCGAACGCTCGGCGAAGAGCCCGTCGAGCAGGGCGACGAGATCCCGCGCGTTCTGGTAGCGCGAGATTGCGTCGACGAAGCGCGGATCCGTCGCCAGCGCCTCCTGATCCAGGGCGCGACACAGCGCCGGCCAGTAGCGATCCGAATCGATCATCACGAGGAAGAGCCAGCGCTCGCCCCGACATGGATAGTGGTTCCAGAGCGGATTGCGCGGCGCCTTGCGATCGTGGCGCGGGGGCAGCTCGCCGGTCACGAGGGCGTAGGCGGTGTCGTTGCCGTTGATGTAGTAGCCGATCTGCTGGAGCGTGACGTCGACGACCTGACCGCCGCCGCCCGCATCGCGGGTGCGCAGTGCGGCGAGGATGCCCGCGACGAGGGCGAGCGAAGCGGAGTGGTCGCCTACTCCGGGCCGCATCCAGGCGGGCGGCGCCGCGGGATCGCGCATGCTGTCCATCAGGCCCGAGAGGGCCCAGAACGCCGTGTAGTCGAAGGCAGGGTCATCGGCGCGCGGGCCGTCGGCGCCGTAGCCACTGACACGGCCGACGATCAGGTCGGGTCGCTCGCCGCGCAGGTGCTCGGGGTCGAGGTGGTATTTCGCGAGGCGCTCGGGCAGGACGTTGGTGATCACGATGTCGGCCCGCGCGATCACCTTCGAGAGCGCCTCGCGCGCCTGCGGCAGGGCGAGGTCGATCGCGAGCGAGCGCTTCCCGCGATTGTCCATCTGGAAGGGCGGACCGGCCGGAAAATCGTTCGCGAAGCCCGCGAGCTTCGGCCGGGAATGACGGTAGATCTCCCCCCACGGCACCTCGACCTTGATCACCTCCGCCCCGAGATCCGCGAGCAATGCTCCCGCAGCCGGCACCGCGACGAAGCTCGCGATCTCGACGACTCGGATTCCAGCGAGCGGTCCGGCAAGAGAAAGTGCCATCAGCGGATCCCTCCGGCGGTCGAGCGGAAGCTAGCAACTCGGAGCAGCGGGGATAGAATCGCCTCGATGCAGGATTTCTCACGCCGGGTCGCGATGTTGGGTCTCGCCTTCTGGATCGCCACGGGCTCGGGCTGCGAGAACGAGCCCGCCGACCCGCGCGACTACGCTCTCGTCCGCGCGGGCAGCACCGCCGCGCGCGAGCCCTGCGCCGAGCAGACGCCGCAGCGCCGCGCCCTCTTCGGCGACCTCCACGTCCACACGACGCTCTCGAGCGACGCCTGGAACTACGATCTCGAGGTCCGCCCCTCGGATTCCTATGGTTATGCGTTCGGCGACCCCATCCTGCTGCCGCCCAAGGACAAAGCGGGCCGCGGCACGCGGGAAGTCCGGATCGATCGCCCCCTCGACTTCGCCGCCGTGACCGACCACTCCGAGTTCCTGGGCGAGCTCGTCCTCTGCCGCGACCCCGAGTCCGAGGTCTACGGCACGGAATCCTGCGAGGCGCTCCGCAGCTCGACCGTCCCCGCCGACAATCCCCACGCCTTCACGATCATGAGCCCGTGGCCTTCGCGGGATGCCGAGGTCTGCGGCGCGGAAGGCGAGCGCTGCGACCAGGCGATGCTCTCGGCCTGGCACGAGGTCCTGCAGGCGGCCGAGCGCTGGAACGACACGAGTGCAGCCTGTCGCCGCACGACCTTCATCGGCTGGGAGTACACGGACCACCGCCTCGGCTCGAACCTCCAC
>JANMTD010000320.1:0-7813 GCA_031390075.1 Deltaproteobacteria bacterium
CGCGCATGACGCGCACGTTCATCCGCGACAAGAAGTGGGAGCGCGCGCTGGCCTTCCAGACCCGCAATCCCCTGCACCGCGCCCACGAGTACGCCCTCGTCTACGGCGTCGAGGTGCTGACGGCGAAGGGCTTCTTCACCGGCGCCGTGCTCAATCCGCTGATGGGCGAGCTCAAGGGCGACGACGTCCCCGCCGCGGCCCGTATGCTCTGCTACCGCAAGCTCCACAGCGAGCGGCTGCTCGGCCAGGGCGACAAGGACGAGTCGATCTGGAAGAAGGCCGGCTGGGACATCTCGGACATCTTCGAGCTGATCGGCCTCGACATCAAGATGTTCTACGGCGGACCGAGCGAAGCGGTGATGCACGGCATCTACCGCCAGAACTACGGCTTCTCCGACATCGTGATCGGCCGCAAGCACGCCGATGCGCCCTTCGAGGACGGCAAGGCGATCTGGGGCGACTTCGATGCCCACGAGATCTTCGACAACCTGAAGGGCGAGCTCCACATCCAGCCCTGCAAGGTCGGCTTCGCCGCCTTCTACGAGAGCCTGGGTCGCGTCGACCTGACCGAGCGGCACGAAGGCGAGAAGCCCTATTCGATCTCCGGCACGAAAGTGCGCGAGCAGCTGCTGGCGGGCGAGCGACCGGACCCGCGCATCATGCGGCCCGAAACGTCGGACGTCCTGATCGAGGCCTATCGCAAGTAGGCGCGGGCGCTCGCAAGTAGCCGCAGGCGCTAAGTAAGCGCTCAGACCATCCGGATGCGGGGCGTGCGGGCGTGGGCGAGCAGGGCTTCGCGGTCAGCGCCGTCGACCGGATGGACGCCGTAGCCGAAGGCCAGGCCGACGCGGACGGGCTGGTTCAGCGTCTCGTGCTTCGAGACGACGTCGGCGACGGCCCGCGCCAGCTCGAAGACGCGCTCGCCGGGGAGTCGCCCGGGCTCGGGCATCAGGACGGCGAACTCGTCCGTGTCGATCCGCGCCAGCACGTCGAAGTCCCGGAGCTTGCCGCGCAGCGCCTCGGCGAGTACGGCGACGACACGGCTGACATGCCCCGGTCCCGATTCACTCGCCAGCTCCGCCCGGTTCTCGAGTCGACAGACGCACACCACCAGCGCGTTTTCGCGTCCGGCGGCGCGCGCGATCTCCTCGTGTAGCCGCTGGCCGAGGTAGGACGCGTTGGGCAGGCCCGTCTCGTCGTCGAAATTGCGGTGCTGCAGATTCTCGCGGTGCGAGAGGGCATGGTCGAGGGCCCGTTCGACGTAGGAGACGAAGCGGCCAAAGACCTGCAGATCGTCGTCGTCGAAACGGCTCGTGAAGAAGCGGTCGAGGGCGACCTTGTCGTAGACCGAGAGCGATCCGATCACCTCCCCGGCGCGTTTCAGCGGCGCGGTCAGCAGCGAGCGCAGATCCTCGACCAGGGGCGCGAGCTGGGGATCGAGGCTCGCGTCCTGGATCAGGTGCGGCGCACGGCGGCGGATCGAGGCGACGGTGACCGCCTTGTCGAGGCGGAAGAGGCTCTCCTGACCCGCGCCCTCGGCGGCACCGAAATAAGAGCGGATCGAATAACGCCGTGTCGCGGGATCCTGGAGCCGCAGGATCGCGTGGTCGGCCTCGAGGATCATGGCGGCCGAGGACGTGGCGAGGCGCGCCACCTCGCTCGGCTCGTTGCAGGAGAGCATGCGGATCGAGGTCTCGTTGATCGCGTTGATGCGCTCGGAGCGGTGGGCGAGGCGGGTCTCGCGGTCGCCGCGCGCGATCGTCTCGGCGGCGGCGGCGGCGATCTCCTGCCAGCTCGCGAGGGTGCCCCGCGTCGCTTCGAGGGTCGCTCCGGCCTGGATCGTGAGCAGGCCGACCAGCTGGGCTCCGGCGGCGAGGGGGATGGCCGCGTAGCCGAGCTTTCCGTCGTCGCGCTGAAGGGCCTGGGCGCGCTGTTGGCGGATGGCTTCACCGTCGATCCCCGCGCCCGGGACGAGTCGGTACTCGCCGCCGAAGGCACTGCCCGCGAGCGAGGTCGCCGACAGCCGGAACTGGCCGTCGGGCTCCTTCAAGAAGAGCTGTGCGATGCCGCCCCCGGCCCGTTCGGCGACGAAGCGGCAGAATTCCTCGAGCCGCTCGGACAGGATCGCGGGCCCGCGCAGCAGGCGCTGGACCTCGCGCACCGCGTCGTAGCGCGCGGCCTGGCTGCGCAGCGCCGCGTGCTCCTGGGCCCGGGCGATGATCTGGGCGTCGAGGCGCGCGAGTTGCTCCATGAAGCGGAGATCTTCGTCGCTGAACGCATCGGGGCGGGTCGCGTGGTGGACGTTCAGCACGCCGAGCACCTTGCCCGCGTGGATCAGCGGGACACACAGGGCCGACTCGACGTCGACCCGCTCCCGCATCAGGTCGTAGCTCTGGCGGTCGGCGCGGCCGCGCAGGTGGATCGGGCGGCCCTCGGCGGCGACCTTGCCCGAGATGCCCTGGCCTAACGCCACCCGGATCTTGGGCCAGAGCTCGGGCTCGACGCCGCGGGCGACGCGGATGCGAAGCGCATGGGATTCGGGATCGAGGAGCATCAGGCTCCCGCCCTCGGCCCCCGTCACACCGACCGCGATCTCGAGCATGCGCTCGAAGAGCTCGTCGGTCTCGATCGTCAGCTCGACGGACTCGACGACCTCGTGGAGCGCTTGAAGCAGCTCGGCCTTGCGATCGCGCGGAGCGACGCCGTAGCCCCAGAGAAGCCGGGCCGTCAGGGGGGTCACGATCTGCGGCGAGGGCAGCGGGCGCGCGCGGACATGGCTCGCGGCATCGCCCGTCGAGTCGACGATCGCGTCGTATTCCTGCTCGCCGAAGAAGGCGGCCGGGTCGTCGACCAGCAGCGGGGCGACGTGATTCGAGAGCGAGCTGCCGAGGCTTCGCACCCGCTCGAGAGCCGCCGGGATATCGGCGTCGTAGATGCGCGGGACCTCGATGCCCGGATTGGCGAGCAATAGTCGCAGCAGCCGCAGCGACTCGTCGCTGGCGCCCCAGAGGCCGACCCGCCGGCGCATCAGCCGGCACCGTCCGCGACGCCCGAGTCGAGCCCTGTGTCGAGCCGAAGGGAAAGCACGAGCGAGCGGGTCTGGCCTTGCTCATCACCCAGCACGAGCGGGAGTCGCAGCGCGCCCTCCGCGTCGACCGAGGCCTGTCCGACCGAAACGATCCGCAGGGATCCGCCGAGCGCGGGCTCGGGCTTGTCGAGCTCCTGCTGCACCGCGTTCCAGTCGGGCTGCGTCGTGCGATCGAACTCGAGCTCGGCGCCGGCGTCGCGCCGGCCCGAATCGGCCTCGGCCAGGATGCCCGCCTCGAGGATCTCGTGCGTCTTTCGCGGCGGGGCGGTCGGGGCCGCCTTGGGCGTCGCGTTCGGCGTCTCGTTCGGCGTAGAGGGCGGAGCCGCAGGCGGTCGCGTCCCGTCGCGGCGCAGGCGCACGAGGTGCTTCGAGATCGTCGTCAGTGTCGGGAGCACGCCGTGGCCCGTCGTCGCGATCGTCTCGAAGACCGCCGCCTGCGGCAGCCCGATCCGGCGATGCAGCGCCTCGATCGCGAAGGGATCGGCCACGTCGCGCTTGTTGTACTGGAGCACGATCGGAAATGCGTCGAGTCGCTGCCCGTAATCGGCGAGCGAGCTTCGCAACTCGTCGATGGCGGACGCGTTGGCCTCGATCCGGCCGGGCGCGCAGTCGAGCACGAGGATCACGCCGTCGACCTGGTCGAGCAGCTGCTTGCGGGTCATCGCCTGGTCCTCGGCGCCGGGGACCGCGACGACGTCGATCTGCATCGGCTTGCCGCCCATCTCGCCCAGCGAGATCGAGAGCGATTCCGAGTAGATCGTCGGATCGAGGCGCGAGGGGGTGCGGACGAGCTCGCCCCGGGACTCCGGGCGCAGGCGCGCGTGGATCGTGCGCAGCGTCGTCGATTTGCCGGAGCCCTCGATGCCCCAGAGCACGATGCGCGCGTGAGCGTCGCCCATCAGACCTTTCCCTTCTTCGTGAGGATGCGGCGGGCGTGGGCGCTGATGTTGCTGGGCACGTCTTTGCTCTTCATCAGGTGGCGCAGATCGCGTTCCTGGAGATAGTTGAGGAACTTGATCGCCTGGGGCTGCGGCGTCTTCGGATTCGAGGCGAGGGCCATCTTGATCTGATAGTTCTTGGTCCACTCGCGGTTGTTGGCGATCACGCGCAAGAGCTCGTCTCCGATCGAGCGGCTCTGGGCGAAAGCGACGACCTCGGTCTCCGTGAGCTTCGGGCTCGCGAGCACGGAGGACGAGACGATGCGATTGCGATCCTTGACGAGCAGTGCACGTGCCTCTTTCCCGCCGATGCGGGCCAGCTTGATCTTCTGCATCACCGACATCTTCTGCATCGCGGCGAAGAGGCTGCCCTCGAGGACCTCGTCGTCGATCTCGACCTCGGAGGCGAGCAGCTTCGCGATCTCGCCCATGTCCTCGCCGAGGATCTCGAGGACCGCGGCCTCGGCCTCCGCCTCGGAGACGACGTCCTCGTTGCTCGCCGCCTCCCGGTCCACGAGTCCGAGGAACGACAGGATCCGCTCGATCACCGACCGCCCCGTCAACGGGTTCGCACCGAGGGCGTCGACGATCTCCTCGTGGCGCATCATGCGCTCCTGGTTCTGGCTGATGATATCCACGACCCGGGTGTGGGGCAGGGTCGCGAGCCAGGCGACGGTCGAGTCGTCGGTCGCGGGGTTGAGGGCGATCGCCTCGCAGTGCGTCTCATTGCCCTTGTGGATCTGGGCCATCAGGGAGAGCAGGGCGGGGTGGGCGGGGCCGCGCAGCACGGTTCTCAGCACCGGCTCGGGCATCTGCTCGAGGCTCTTGCGGGCCGTGTCCTTGACCCCCGCGTCGGGGTCGTTGGCGAGCACGAGCAGCACGGTCGCCAGCTCGAGGGGCTCGAGCGGGAGGGCGCCCCGGGCCGCCATCCGCCGGACCTCGAGGGGCGCGTCCCGGCGTGCGTACTTCTCGGCCTGGGGTGACAGGCGGAGGCGGACCTTCTCTCGGCTCGAGGCGGGCTCGGACAACAGGCTCCCTTTCACGGCACTTTCACGGCGGATGGCACGGCCAACGACACGCCGAGCCGGGCCGATCCGCCCGAAGGCCGGATCGCCGGGATCCCCGGTTGGATCGGCCGTGAAGAGACCCGACTTGATGCTGCCGGGGTGGCGGTCGGGGCCTCTCTAGGTCGAGAGATGGGAGAAGGAAGGTCGAGAGAAGGTCGAGCGGAGGCCGGGATCAGGGGCGCTCGTGGCGGTTCTTCTCGAACAGGATCCGGAGCCCGTCGAGGGTCAGGAAGGGGGCCACGTGGTCGATGGTCGTGCACTCGGCGGCGATCAGGCGCGCCAGGCCCCCGGTCGCGACGACCCGCACGTCGGCCCCGAGCTCCGTCTTGATGCGGGCATTCATCGAATCGACGAGGCCGGCGTAGCCGTAGAGCAGCCCCGATTGCAGGGCCCCGGTCGTGGTCCGGCCGATCACGGTCTTGGGCTTCGCGATCTCGACGCGATGGAGTTTCGAGGCCCGCTCGAACAGCGCCTCCATCGAGATCTGGATGCCCGGGCAGATGACGCCGCCCAGGTACTCGCCCCGGGCCGAAATGCAGTCGAAGGTCGTGGCGGTCCCGAAATCCACGGCGATGGCGGGGCCGCCGAAGAGCTCGAAGGTCGCGACGGCATTCACGATCCGATCGGCACCGACCTCGTGCGGGTTCTCGTAGCGGACGGGCATCCCCGTGCGAATTCCGGGTCCCACGATCTGCGGCGCGTGGCCGAAGATCTTGGTGCACACCCGCTCCCAGATCGGCACGACCGGCGGTACGACGCTCGAGAGGATCGCGTGCGTGACCTCTCGGGGCTGGCGTCCTTCGCTCGCGAAGAGCGAGGAGAGCGAGATCACGACCTCGTCGGAGGTCTGGGCGCGCTGCGTCGAGAGGCGCCAGTGGTGGGCCAGGGTCGCCGCCGAGCCGGTGTAGTCGAAGACGCCGAGTGTCACGTTCGTATTGCCGACGTCGATGACGAGGAGGACCGGATCGCTCACGTTCCTGTTCCTTCCGGTGGCTTCCTGGGGACGAGGATCATCGCCCGTCCGGGGCGGGCTTCGCCAGCGTGACGTCGCCGGCCAGCACCCGGATGACTTCGCCCGCCCGCGCGCCCGTCTGGACCTCGATCTCGAGGGCACCGTTGGCTGCGATGCCCCGGGCGATGCCCGCGATGCGCTGTCCGCCGAGCTCCTCGATCGTGACCGCCGAGCCCGCCATCTTGAAATAGGACTCGAAACGCGGGCGCAGGGTTTCGAAGCCGCGCTGCGCGTGGGTGTCGAGGACCTGTTCGAGGGATTCGAAGAGGCGGCGCGCAAAGGCGGCGCGCTCGACCGGGCGCCCGAGCTCGCTCGCGACGCTGGTCGCGAGGCTGCGGAAGTCGTCGGGAAATGTCTCCCGGTCGACGTTCAGATTGACGCCGATGCCGAGCACGGCGAAGGCGATGCGCGTGCCCTCGGCGCTGCTCTCCATCAGGATGCCGGAGGTCTTGCGCCCGCGGATCAGGACATCGTTGGGCCACTTGATCGCCACGGCCTCGGGATCGCCGACGAAGGCCGCCACCGTGTCCGCGACGGCCACCGCCGCGCCGAGGATCAAGGTCGGCGCATCGGCGATCGAGCAGGTGGGTCGCAGGACGATCGAGGTGTAGAGGTTGCTGTGGGGCGGGGAGAAGAAGGGACGGCCGAGGCGACCCCGGCCCGCGGTCTGCGCCTCGGCGACGATCGTCGTTCCGGCCGGGGCGCCGGCGCGGCCCCGATCGAAGGCGATCCGATTGGTCGAGTCGGTCGTCTCGAGATGCTCGTAGGCGTGGGCGAGCCAGCGGGTCGTGAGGCCTGCGCGGACCTCTTCGGCGTAGAGGCGGTCGGGGGCGCGCACGAGGCGGTAGCCACCGCCGGGCTCGCCTTCGATCGCATAGCCCCGTTTGCGAAGCGCTTCGACGTGCTTCCAGACCTGGGCCCGCGAGACACCGAGCCGGTCGGAGAGGGCCTCGCCCGAGACGGGCTCGCCGGGCCCCTCGCGGAGCGCCGAGAGGATGGCCGCGGAACCGGGCCCGGCGTCGCTCACGTGCGCTTCGCCTCGGGGCTCGCCGGGGGCAGGAGATCGATTTCGAGCGCGACGTCGGCGACGTGGACCGAGTGGGTCAGGGCGCCCATCGAGATGCGGGCGACCCCCGTCTCCGCATAACGGCGGAGATTGCCGGCGTGGATCCCGCCGGAGGCCTCCAGCAGGATTCGTGGCGCGTGGCGCGCGACGATGCGGCGGATCGTGTCGGGGTCGAGGTTGTCGAGCAGGAGAAAGCTGCAGCCGAGCTCGACGGCGCGATCGGCCATCGCCTCGGACTCGACCTCGACCTGGACCGTGACGCCCTTCGGTGTCCGCTCGAGGGCGCGGCGCACGGCCGCGTCGAGTCCACCCGCCGCGGCGATGTGGTTGTCCTTGACGAGCACGGCGTCGTAGAGCCCGCGGCGATGGTTGACCCCGCCGCCGACCGCCACCGCGTACTTCTCGAGGGCACGCCAGCCCGGTGTCGTCTTGCGCGTGTCGACGAGGGCCGAGGGCAGGCCGGCGATCGTCTCGACGAGATTCCGCGTCTGGCTCGCGACGCCGCAGAGGCGGCCCAGGAAATTCAGGGCGGTCCGCTCGGCGGCGAGGATCGATGCATAACGGCCTCGGATGCGCATCAGCACGTCGCCGGCGTGGACGTGGCTCCCGTCCCGGATCCCGGACGGACTCTCGACCGCGAGC
>JANMTD010000647.1:0-2587 GCA_031390075.1 Deltaproteobacteria bacterium
CGGTCCGCGCGCTCGCGAAAGCTCGCCTCGACGAGCAGCACGCGGGGCACTGCATCCCCGAGCTGATACGCGACCTCGACCGGTGTCAGGCGCCCGTTGATCGGGAGGGCGATGGCACCGATCCGAGCGCAGGCGAAGACACCCTCGAGCACGGCCCCGCGATTGTTGAGCCAGAGCGCCACGCGATCGCCGGGTGCGATGTGTTGTCGAACGAGCCAGGTCGCGAGGCGGGCGACGCGCTCGTCGGCATCGCGGAAGCTGCAGCGCCGGTGGTCGTCGGCCCAGGCGAGGCTGTCCGGGCGCGCGCGCGCCCAGTATTCGATCGAGCGCCCGGCATCGGCGGGCAGGGCGGCGGGCAGGGCGGGATCTTGATCCGCCGTCGGCGGGGCGTGCGGCGAGCGGGGCATGGCGTGCGCCGATTGTACCCGATGACGCATACCCGATGAAGAGCGTGCGAGGGCGCCGACCGCGGCCGGTGCACTTCGGCCCGCGGCGTGGGCGACTATGCTCGGCGGATGGAATCGGCGCCGCGACGCACGAGGAGCGGGCGAGCTCGAGCTTTACAGCTCGATCGGGAGCTCGTGCGCACGCTCGCCGGGCTCTCGATCCGAAGCACACGGCTGCTGGTCGCCGTGTCCGGCGGGCGCGATTCGTGTGTGTTGCTCGACCTGCTCCAGGGCTGTGCAGCGGAGCTCGAGCTCGAGCTGGTGGTCGCCCATGTCCACCACGGACTGCGCGGCGCCGACGCCGACCTCGATGCGGGCCATGTCGAGGCGCTGGCCCGCGCCGGCGGACTCGCCTTTCGACTCCTCTCCGTCGATCCCGAATCCGCGACCCGGATCGGCCCGAGCCGCGTCCGGCCGACGCTCGAGGAAGCGGCCCGCGATCTCCGGCGTGCAGCCCTCGTGGCCTTCGCGGAGGAGACCGGCTGCCGTACGATCGCGACGGCCCATCACGCAGGCGACCAGGCCGAGACGCTGCTGCTCCGAATCCTGCGCGGGACCGGCCCCGATGGCCTCGCTGGCATGGCGCCGCGCAGCGAAGACGGCCGCTGGCTCCGGCCGCTTCTCACAGTCGAGCCCGCCGCCATCGCCGCCTGGGCGAAGGCGCGCGCACTCGTCTGGCGCGAAGACGCTTCGAACGACGATCGCCGCTTCAGCCGGAACCGGCTGCGCCACGAGCTGCTCCC
This sequence comes from Deltaproteobacteria bacterium, assembly GCA_031390075.1. Lineage (GTDB taxonomy): Bacteria > Myxococcota_A > UBA9160 > UBA9160 > UBA4427 > UBA4427. The sequence goes on from JANMTD010000647.1 coordinate 1,190, forward strand.
CGGCTTGATTTCTGGATTCAATCCCCAACTCCTCAGGGCCCTCGGTCAACTGGCCGAAGCGGCGAGAGAGGATCGGGAATGGCAGGGTCCACTCGTCGACGAGGCAGCGAAGAGTCGCATCGTCGGTCACGACCCGGTCGTATCGTTCGCGCTCGAAGGCTGGCGCGATCTGCCCGAGGCCCTCGCGCGTCGAGTCGTGTTGCGGGGTCTCGTTCGAGCGGGGCTCGGGCGAGAGGTGTCGAGGGTGCAGCTCTTGCGGGTGCTCGCCTTCCTGCGGCGCGGTCGCCGGGCGGGTCGGGATAAAAAGGTGGAGCTACCCGGGGGGTTCTTGCTTCGGCGGGTCGCGGATCACTTCGAGCTGGCCGCGCCGGAGCGGGCGGAGTCGGGACGCGAGAAGGTCGGAGGAGAATCCGAATGCTAGGGTCCCGCGAGAGGAGCCCATCCGCTCCGGAAATGCCGCGTGAACGGGCGGGGGGCCCGGGCACTGTGTGCATTCAGCTTGTGGCCAGGGCGTCGGGGATTCGAACCAGGCCGGGCAAGCGAGGGTCAGAGATCGGGTACGGCACGCATCGAAGACGCCGAACCGGGCGTCCAATCTGTTTTTTCGCGCGCCCTGAAGAGCCGTCGCAACCTGGCGGGCGCCGATTCGGGAGGCAGCTCGAGGCTGTCCCCGGGTCCGGCGATCGGAGCATCGAGTGAATCAGCAGTTCTACAAGAATCTTGCTCTCTGGGTCGTGATCCTCGTGGTCATGCTTCTTTTGTTTACGACGTTGAAGCAGAACGAGGCCGCGCCGGACAAGGTCGCCTTCAGCGATTTCATGGAGAGCGTCGCCCGCAGCGAGATCGAGTCGGTCACGATCGAAGAGGGCCACATCGATGGCAAGCTCGTTGATGGCCGCAAGTTCACGAGCTACGCCCCGCCGACCGTCATCACAGCCGATTTCCTGGCCGAGCTGAAGCGACTCGGGATCAAGACCGACGTCAAGCCGCCGGATGAGGGTGGCTTCTGGCGCCAGACCCTCGTGATGTGGTTCCCGCTCGTGCTGCTCGTCGGGCTCTGGATCTTCTTCATCCGTCAGATGCAGGGGGGCGGCGGCAAGGCGATGAGCTTCGGCAAGTCGAAGGCGCGCCTGCTGACCGAGAACTCGCAGGCCGTGACCTTCAAGGACGTGGCCGGCATCGAAGAGTCGAAGACCGAGCTCGAGGAGATCATCGAGTTCCTGCGCGAACCCAAGAAGTTCACGCGCCTCGGCGGCCGGATTCCGAAGGGTGTGCTGCTCGTCGGTCCTCCCGGAACGGGCAAGACCCTGCTCGCGCGCGCCGTCGCAGGCGAAGCCGGCGTTCCCTTCTTCTCGATCTCGGGCAGCGACTTCGTCGAGATGTTCGTCGGCGTCGGGG
>JANMTD010000072.1:0-8542 GCA_031390075.1 Deltaproteobacteria bacterium
GAAGGCCAGACCATCGTGCAAGGCGACCCGACCGAGGCGGCACTGATTGTGGCGGCGCAGAAGGCGGGGCTGGTGGATGAGGAACTAAGCGGGCGTCTGCCGCGAATCGAAACCATCCCCTTCGAGTCGGAATACCGCTACATGGCTACGCTCCACGGCGCGAAGGACGAGCCGAAGATCATCTACATCAAAGGCGCGGTCGAAGCCCTGCTCGGCAAATGCACGCACGCGCTCGGCGAGGATGGCGCCCTCGCGCCGCTAGACGGAGCGCTCGTGCTCCGCCACGCCGAGGCCATGGCCGCGCGCGGCTTGCGCGTCCTCGCTTTCGCCCGGCGTGAAATGCCGTCCGCGCACCGCGGCCTCGATCACGAACACGTCGCCGGCGAACTCACTTTCCTCGGCCTCCAGGGCAAACTCGATCCGCCGCGTCCCGAGGTGATCAAGGCGATCGCAAAGTGCCGCGCCGCCGGCATCCGGGTCAAGATGATCACCGGCGATCACGTCCTCACCGCCACGGCCATCGCCGCGCAGATCGGCCTGGACACAGGCTCCGGCGTCGTCGGGCTGACCGGCCGCGATTTGGAAAAGCTCACCGACGAGCAACTGGCCGACGCCGCCGAGCACGCCTCCGTGTTCGCCCGCGTCGCGCCTGAGCAAAAACTGCGGCTGGTCAAGGCGCTGCAGTCGCGCGGCCACGTCGTCGCGATGACCGGCGACGGCGTCAACGACGCGCCCGCGCTCAAGCAAGCCGACATCGGCATCGCGATGGGCATCACCGGCACGGACGTGTCGAAGGAAGCCGCCGACATGATCCTCACCGACGACAACTTCGCCTCGATCGAGGCCGCCGTGGAAGAAGGCCGCAGCGTCTTCGACAACCTCACGAAATTCATCCTGTGGATCCTCCCGACCAACGGCGGCGTCGCGCTGATCCTGCTCGTCTCGATCATCGGTGGAATCACCCTGCCCATGCTGCCCACGCAACTGCTCTGGCTCAATCTAGTGACCGCCCTGCTCCTCGGTCTGACGCTGGTCTTTGAGCCGAAGGAAAGCGACATCATGCAGCGCCCGCCACGCGACCCCAAGAGGCCGCTGCTCACGCGCTCGCTGCTCATGCGCACTGGACTTGTGACGCTCATCTCGGTCGGGGGTGCGTTCGGCCTCTTCGCGTGGGAGCACGGCATCGAAGGCACGAACCTCGCCGAAGCCCGCGCGGCGGTCGTCAACGTCATCGTCATGGTCCAGAGCTTCTACCTACTCAACTGCCGCAGCCGGACGCGCTCGGTATTTTCCATCGGCCCTTTTTCCAACCCCTGGCTGATCGCCGGCATCCTCGCAACGTGGCTGGCGCAGCTCGCCTTCACCTATCTGCCCGTGATGAACCGCCTCTTTCACACCGCCCCCGTGCGGGCCGAAGCCTGGCTCTACATCGTCGCCATCGGCCTCTTCACCTTCGCCGCAGTCGAGCTGGAAAAATGGCTGCGCTTCCGCACGCCGAAGTCGGAAAGAACATTACGATGACATCGTGTTGCCAGCCCACACAGGGTGTTCCGCTCTCTCGGGCTGCCGGTAAGTCGCCAATCGAAATGGCGGTGCTCGGCGCGAGCGATATGGGCACGGCACTGGCCCAGGGCTGCGACGCCGTCCCTGAGTACGCACCATCGAGCACGAGCGTATGGAAGTGCGGCGTCAGGTTCAGGGCGGACCCGAAGCGTTGAATGAACGTGACCGAGCCGCACTGTCTCTTGCGAATTCCGAAGAGCGTCCTTGCTCGCCGGCGCTGATCGACGAAGACGGCGCGTAGGAAGGCACGCAGCGCGTCACTCGTGAGTCTCGCGTTCCAGGCACATGGATATCGAAGTGGATGGGGAAGCGTGAGAACCCATTGTCGTATGGGCACCTCGGGGAGCGCACGCGGTCGACGAGACGGGCGACCGGAGCGCCCACCGAGCCGCCACGCGCAAGCAAGGGTACGAGCTCCGCGCGGACGACCTCGTGGAGCAGCGTCTTCTCGGGCTCATGGCGTTCGACGAGGCCGAGGGCGGAAGCACCGACGCGGCCGTGGTTCAACGCCATCACGCAGTGGGCCTTCGAGCCAGTGCCGAGTTGCCAACACCGCCTGGTCGCTGGGCTTTCGCGCGACCCTCGTCGTTCGACCCGACCTCCGGCGGCGCTATGGACACGGCACGACGGCTTCCACCTGCGCGAGGCACTGGAGCGCGTCGTTGCTGTTGATCTCCCTCGCGACCGTGTTCACGGTGCAGATCGCCGCGCCCGGGTTGTTGGGGGTGGTGATGCCTTGGAGCTGGGCGAGCCCGCTCGGCCGCGGCGGACAGTTCGCGTTGGTCGAGCACGTCCGGCGGCAGGCCTGGACGATGAAACCGGAGCAGGTCTCGCCCGCGATCTGGCAAGGAACGCCCGCGCTGCACGGCTGGAACGAGGAGTTCGTGCAGACGTTCGAGTTGCAGGTCCCGGGCAGCGTCGAGAAGCCGATCAATAAGATCCCCGGTGAGGTCTCCTGGCAGCTCGAAGGGACACCGAGCGGCAGGAAGCAGTCGCAGCGGGGCTCGCACACGAAGGGGCGATAGCTGTCGCCATCTGCGTCGGCCTTGGCGCAGATCGCGGCCGTGAACCGCTGCTGCTGCGCATCGATCGCCGCGACGGAAGGCCTCGATTGCGCCAGCGCAGCCGTCGCCGCCAGCGAGACGAGTGTCCAGACGACCAGAATCATGCGTGCCATGGTTTCTCCTTAGGCCGATCGTCTGCCGAACGTGGGCGCCGCCGAACGGCTGCGAGCGCAAGGAGCCCCGACGTCAGCATCGAGGCGCAGCGGGGCTCGGGGAGCGCGGTCACCACGTCGTCGACGTTGAAGGTGAACTCTCCGCCGGCGCCGAAGGTCCCGACGCTCGCGGAATCGAAGGTCGAGGCGGCATCGATCACGCCGAGGAAGTAGACGCGCGAGCCGTCCGAGAGCGTCGCCTGCACGTCGTCCACATCGAGCGAGGCCGTCGCCCCGCCGGCCGCGAGGCGGATGTCGCCGTCGAAGAGCGAGAGCCCCGGCGTCTCGGCCGTGATCACGAAGAGCCCGACGGCGTTTGCTGTGGCGATGCCGAGACTCAGGTCGTCGCCGTCGATGAGGACGTCGAGATCGCTCGCTCGTCCCCAGGAAGTGAGGGGAGGAGACGGTCTCGAACGCGACTGCCCCGCCGGCTGCCGTGCCGTCGGTGACGATCAGGTCCACCCCATCGAGGTCGTGGCTGAAGCGGATGCCGTCCGCTGATTCTCCGGAAGTGATCACTTCGCCGGAGGACAGGCCGTCGAAGCCCGCGGTCTGTGCGGGGCCGCGCAGGGACGCGAAGAAAGGGACCGCGCTCGTGTAGGCGGTCGGTGCGGCGCGCGCGGCGCCGGGCAACGCCAGGACGGCGGAGATCGTGAGGGCGATGAAGATCCGCAATGGCGAGTCCTCACGGGCTACGGTCGAAAGACTTGAGACGTCTGACGACGGGCGACTTCCGTGCCTCGGTTCAACTGAACAGTGTCACAGGAATTCCTGCAGCGCGCGAGGCTCACTCGACGAGGTCGAGGGTGCCCTACGACACCGCGGCTCGCGGCGGCAGGCGGCTCGCTCCGAGGGGTCAGCCCCGCCGCCAGTTGCCTCGAGCAGCAAGTCCCGCCCATCCAAGCCCGAGAAGGAGTGCCGTGTCCGGCTCCGAAGATGCCATCGAGACCGGGATCGAACGGATGGCTGTTGGTCGGACTGAGGCTCACGCCATCGAAGGCGAGCCCGAGCAACGAGACGAGTATCAGCGCCAGCGGACCGATCCTGATGGACGTCGTCACGCCTGCCTGAAACCCGTGGAGGTCCCTCGATCCTTCTGGCCCTACGGATAGGCGCCGGCGCGGACCGAATCCGAGGCGAACTGTGCGAGGTCTCCGAGGTGGCGGTCGAGGATCGCGCGTACGATCTCGAGGTCGAGCCGCGCGTAGTCGTGGACGGCGACGTTGCGAAAGCCGACCATGCGTTTGAGACCTTCGGCGAGAGGCGGTTCGAGCATGCCCGCGCGCACGAGCAGGTCGAAAGCGTCGCGGCTGTCTTGGGGAATGCCCAGCTTATCGCGTCGCACGCGGTGCATCGCCAGGTCGATGGCGGCCTCACGGGCGCGCTGCAGATTCAGCAGAATCGATTCCTGGCGGGTCAGGTCGTTGTTCAGATTGGCCGACTCCCCGGCGTAGACCGCGCGGATGCGTGCGAGGCAGCGCTCGATCGCGGCCGCCTTGTTCAGCGTCACGTCATCGATGGACACGACCCGTCCTGCGTACGTCCTCGAGAATGCCGGCGCGCTCCTCGTTGAGTCGAGCGTAGTCGGCGAGTGCGAAGCATTCGAACTCGGCGCGGCGGGACGGGTCGGCGTCCACCAGCACCGCGGCATCCTTCAGGATCTGGATTCGGAAGACTGCTGAAGCCTTGCGTAGATCGATCAAGTCGACGGATCGCCGGAGCTTCTCCTCGAGTCGCTGCTCGAGCTCGAAGCGGAGCGGGGAGCCGATCGCCTCGCGCGCCAGCACGGCGAGATCGATGTCGCTCTCCCGGTTCGCATCACCTCGAGCGACCGAGCCGAACAAGTACACGGCGATCAGATCCGGCACCGATTCTCGAAGCTCGGATTCTGCGGCAGAGAGGTCCATCCGTGCAGACTACTGTGCCGCGTGATTCGCGGCAATCAGCCCGGACGGCCGACGACCTCCGCTCCGCCTCAGACCCCGAGCTTCTCGAACTCCGCGTTCGCGCCGCGTGTCCAGATCTTGACGCGGTGGCGCTCGACGAGGCCGAGGGCGCTCGAGCCTTCCTTGTGACTCATCGCGGCCCAGAAGCTCTTGTCGAGGTGATCGATGTTGCGCATGGTGGACTTCTGCAGCGCGGGCAGCGCCAGCACGGGCACGCCCATCTCCAGCACCTTCTGCGCGACCGGGGATTGGTGGAACGCGGCGAAGTTGTCGCCCCGGCCGTGGTTCAACACGATCACGCAGTGGGCCTTCGAGCCATAACGGGCGAGCAGCTTGTCGAGCAGCTCGAGGGAATCCTTGCCGTCGTCCATGACGTGCCAGAAGAGCACTTCGATGCCGAGCTCCGACGCCAGCTCGAGCACGCCGCTGCTGGCCATCCAGCGGTGCAGGTCCTGCTCCGATTGCGCGGCGAGATCGACGAGGACTTGTTGGTCCTCTTCGGTGGCCGCTTCCAGCAGGCGATCGAGATCTTCCATCCGACTGACTTCGAGGGGCTGGGAGAACTCGGCGTAGTGGCGCAGCAGCGCGCCATGCGAGCGGTCGGTATCGAAGCCCGCCCAGGGCGTCCCGCGATCGATCCAGTACTGCGCGAGCAGCCGCGCGACGACCGATTTTCCGACTCCGCCTTTTTCGCCACCGATGAAATGAATGCGACTCATGGGCTCCTCCGAGAGGGTGCAGGGTACCCGCAACTGGCGCACGACGTCGAGATCGTGTCGGGTCCGAGCGCACGGACAGGCTCACGGGCTGGGCGGCAAGCTGCAGGAGTGCGCCGCGTGCAGCCCAAGGGGTGGCAGACCCTGCGGGCACACGCGGCCGTCGAAGCGCAAACCGACGCAAATCGCTACACCTACGAATCGCCCCGCTTGGTTTTCCGAGGACCCCGTTTGACCATCCGCGTCGCCCTGCACCATCGAACCCGCTATCGCTACGAGCGACCGATCCTGCTCGGACCGCAGACGATCCGCTTGCGGCCGGCTCCGCACAACCGGACGCCGATCCACCGGTATTCCATCGACATCCAACCGAAGGCGCATTTCCTGAATTGGCAGCAGGACCCGCACGGCAATTACCTCGCCCGCGTCGTGGTCCCCGAGAAGACGAGCATCTTCGAGGTCAGCATCGATCTCGTGGCGGATCTGGCTGCCTACAGCCCCTTCGATTATTTCCTCGAGGACTCCGCCCAGCAGTGGCCGTTCGAGTACGCCCTCGAGTCCGCGCGGGACCTCGAGCCCTATCTCGTCTGCATGGCGACGACTCCCGCCTTCGAGGCGTTCTTCGCGAAGCTCGACCGGACGCGGCGGGACACCAACCATTTCCTCGTCGAGACCAATCGCGCGGTCACCGCCGCCGTCGAGTACGTCGTGCGGATGGACCCCGGCGTGCAGACGCCGACCGAGACCCTCGTCTCGGGCAAGGGCTCCTGCCGTGATTCGTCCTGGCTGCTCGTGCAGGTCCTGCGCCGGCTGGGAGTCGCCGCGCGCTTCGTGTCGGGATACCTGATCCAGCTCACGCCCGACCAACAGCCGCTCGAAGGCCCTCTCGGCCCGGTCAAGGACTTCACCGACCTGCACGCCTGGTGCGAGTGTTATGTCCCGGGCGCCGGCTGGATCGGCCTCGATCCGACCTCGGGACTGCTCACGGCGGAGGGCCACATCCCCCTCGCGGCGACCCCGAATCCGAGCACGGCTGCGCCGATCTCGGGCGCGATCGAGGAAGTCGAGAGCGAGTTCGATTTCGAGATGAGCGTGGCGCGCGTCGTCGATCGCGCACGCGTGACGAAGCCGTACGGCGACGCGGAGTGGGCCGCGGTCCTGGCCCTCGGCGACCGGATCGACGAGGACCTGCGTGCGGCGGACGTCCACTTGAGCGTCGGTGGCGAGCCGACCTTCGTCAGCACCGACGAGCCCGACGCGCCGGAATGGAACGTCGACGCGCTCGGGGGCCGCAAGGAAGAGATCGCGGATCGCCTGACGCGCCGCCTGATGCGCCTCTGGGCGCCGGGTGGCGTCGTTCAGCATGGCCAGGGCAAGTGGTACCCCGGCGAGCAGCTGCCGCGCTGGGCGTACGCCTGTTATTCGCGCAGCGACGGCCGACCGCTCTGGCGGGACCAGGCGTTGATCGCCGAATCCGACCGCGACTACGGCCACGGCGACGCGGATGCAAAGCGGTTCGCGACGCGGTTGGCGGAGCTGCTCGGCCTCGAGCGCCATCGCCTGATCGACGCCTACGAAGACGCCTGGTACTACCTCTGGCGCGAGCGGCGGCTGCCGGCGAACGTCGATCCCTTCGAGGCGAAGCTCGCGGATCCGGCCGAACGGGCGCGGCTGGCGCGGATCTTCGATCAGGGTCTCGATCGCGTGGTGGGCTTCGTGCTGCCGCTCGGGTTCGAGGACGGCTGGAGGACGGGCGACTGGTTCCTGCGCAGCGAGCGCTGTTATTTGTTCCCCGGCGATTCGCCGATGGGATTCCGCCTGCCCCTCGATTCGCTGCCTTGGCTCGCAGAAGCTGATCAGCCCATCGAGTTTCCGATCGATCCCTCCGTCGAACGGCCGCCGCTCCCCTCGGAGTTCGTGTTTCCGCTCGGGCCGCGCGGACTGCGGGACGACCGCACCGAGATCCGATCCCAAGCGCGCGGCGAGGGGGAGCGCTATGCGCGGAGCTTGCGCGCTGCCCGTGCGGATCTCGCCGGCGCACGCGACGCCGACGTCTCCGCGTTCGCTCGCCCCGCCTTCCAGACTTCGGCGCGCGGACTCGTGCGGACTGCGCTCTGCGTCGAACCGCGGGGTGGCCAGCTCAAGGTCTTCCTGCCGCCGATCCAGCAGCTCGAGCCCTGGATAGAGCTCGTCGCGGCGATCGAACGCACGGCGCGCGAGACTTCCCTGCCGGTCCAGCTCGAGGGCTATGCGCCGCCGCGGGATGCGCGGCTGCGCGAGTTCCGTCTGACGCCCGATCCCGGTGTGATCGAGGTGAACGTCCCACCGACGACGTCCTGGCGCGAGGCGGTGAAGCAGAGCGAAGAGCTCTACGACGCGACCCGGCACGAGCGCCTGATCGCCGAGAAGTTCGAGATCGACGGCGCCCACGTCGGCTCGGGGGGCGGCAATCACGTCGTGCTCGGCGGCCTGACGCCCGACAAGAGTCCGTTCCTGCGCCGCCCCGACCTGCTCGGGAGCTTCCTGCGCTACTGGCACAACCACCCGGCGCTCTCGTTCCTGTTCTCGGGCCGCTTCATCGGACCGACCTCCCAGGCGCCCCGCGTCGACGAGGCACGCGACGACTCCGCCTACGAGCTCGAGCTCGCCCTCGCGCAGCTTCCGCGCCAGGGGGAGTCCTCGCCGCCCTGGGTCGTCGATCGCATCCTGCGCAACAGCGTGGTCGACATGACCGGCAACACGCATCGCTCCGAGTTCTGCATCGACAAGCTCTTCTCCCCCGACGGCCCGGCCGGGCGCCTCGGGCTGCTCGAGCTGCGCGCCTTCGAGATGCCGCCCCACGAGCGGATGAGCTGCGTCCAGCAGCTGCTCGTGCGCGCCCTGCTGTCGCGCTTCTGGCAAGCGCCGGACGAGCGCAAGCTGATCAAGTGGCGAACGGCCCTCCACGACCAGTTCATGCTGCCACACTGGGTCGAGCGGGATTTCGACGACGTACTGCACGACCTCGAGCGGTCCGGCTACGCGTTCGACCGCCGATGGTTCGAGCCGCATTTCGAGTTCCGGTTCCCGTACTACGGCGAGATCACCCTCGATACGATGCG
>JANMTD010000112.1:0-4927 GCA_031390075.1 Deltaproteobacteria bacterium
GGCTCCGTGCGTGGGCATTCTTGCCGCGCTCCATCCAGCGGAGCGTCCTGCGCACCCCCTGCCCCGCGAGCGCGCGGGTCGCCGGGTAGGGCGTGCACTCGTCGAAGGCCATGATGATGTCGGCGCCGAGCTGGTTCTGGATCTGGATCGAGCGCTCGGGCGTGAGATCCATCTGTTTGCCGGTGACCTCGTTGACGAAGGTCGCGCAGCGGTCGTTGATCTCGACGCCCGGGAGCGAGAAGACCTGGAAGCCGCCCGAGTCCGTGAGGATCGGCCCCGGCCACTGCATGAAGGTGTGCAGGCCGCCGAGCTTCTCGACCAGGCCCTCGCCCGGGCGAAGCGCGAGATGATAGGTGTTGGCCAGGATGACCTCGGCACCGGTGTCGGCGACATGCGCCGGCGTCATCGCCTTGAGCGCCCCGTGCGTGCCGACGGGCATGAAGGCCGGCGTGTGCACCGTGCCGTGCGGCGTCTCGAGCTGTCCCGCCCGCGCGAGGTCGCTCGTCGCCTCGAGGGTGAAGCGGAAATCGGATTTCGGGGTCGGGTTCATCGCGCCGCAGCGTAGGGTACGATCGCGCGGCGAACGACAGCGCCGCGCCGATCGGCGCGACGGAGGAATTCGGGTTGGTCGCCGATACGGGCAGAGAGACGAGCGAGAGGACCGGCGCGGACGCCGATGCGCCGGGGGAGCGGGCCGCCTTCGCGGACCGGCTGATCCTGCGCGTGCGGGAGCTCGGCCATCCGCTCTGCGTCGGCCTCGATCCGCAATTCGCCTCGATTCCGCCGCTCTTCAGCCACTTCGGAGGTATCCCGAGCAGGGGCGCGCCCGGCGAGGAGACGCCCGCGGACGAGCAGAGGGCGGACGCGGTGCTCGCATTCCTCTCGGCCGTGATCGAGCGCGTGGCCGGCAGGGTCGCGATCGTGAAGCCCCAGGTCGCCTTCTTCGAGCAGCTCGGCTGGCGCGGGATGCGCGCCCTCGACGTGCTCTGCCGGCGCGCGCGCGAAGCCGGGCTGTTGGTCCTGCTCGACGCGAAGCGCGGCGACATCGGGTCGACTGCGGAGGGTTATGCGGCGGCCTATCTGGGCCGGGACGCGGCGATGCCGGTCGACGCACTGACCGTGAATCCCTACCTCGGCTTCGACACCCTCGATCCCTTCGTGACGACCGCGCGCGCGAACGGGCGCGGCCTCTTCGTGCTGGTCAAGACGAGCAATCCGGGAAGCGGAGACCTGCAGGACCGCGAGATCGAGGGTGAGCCGCTCTTTCTGCGAGTCGCGCACGGGCTCAGCCGCAGCGAATCGCTGCTCCTCGGCGCGAAGACCGGTTGGTCTTCCCTCGGCGTCGTCTGCGGTGCGACCTGGCCCGACCAGGCGCGGCGGGTCCGCGAGGCCCTGCCGAGGGCGCTCTTCCTGGTCCCCGGCTTTGGAGCCCAGGGCGGGAGCGCCAGCGCGGCCGTCGCGCCCTTCGTGCCGGGGCCGAACGGGCGCGAGGGCGGCATCGTGAACTCGTCGCGGGCGATCCTGTTTCCGGAGGCGGCCAGGGGCGCGAGCGACGCGCGCGCCTGGGAGCGCGCCTTCGACGGCGCCCTCGATCGGGCGATCGACGAGCTCGGCAACGCGATCCGAAGCTGAGCGGGGACGCTGGGCGATCGTCGCGGCGGGATCGCAGCGCGACGTCTGGGCCGCGCGAGGCCCCGCCCGGGCCTGGCCGCAGGTATGTCGGCGTCTAGCGGTAGGTCTTTCGCTCGCCGCCGGTGTTGCGCTTGCGGGCGCGCTGGTGCTTGGCTTTGAGCTTCGCGCGATGGCGGCTCGATTTGTTGCGCTTCACGTGGCCGCGGGACTTCTTGCTGACGCTCATCGGGGATTGCCTCGCGTGGTCTCCGGAGCCCGGAAGAGCCAGGACCACGCTGAACGGGGGTGTCGGAAGGGGCCGGAATCTAGACGAGTCGTCCGGGGATTTCCATGGCCGACCGGGCCGACCGGGGGGCTACCTGCGGGCTAAGCTGCCCGGCGACCCGGACGCCTACGGCGAATCAGCCCTGAAAGTGCACCTGCGATGAACGCCTCGCTCGACAGGATGATGGATTTCGACCTCTCCCTCGACCAGCGACTGGTCCGCCAGACCGTCCGGCGCTTCGCCGAGGCCGAGATCCTGCCCCACGTCGAGCGCCATGAACGAGAAGAGCGGTACCCCTCCGAGCTGATCGCGAAGCTGCCGGCGATGGGACTTCTCGGCCCGATGATCCCCGAGGAATACGGCGGCTCGTTCACCGACGTCGTCAGCTACGGGGTGATCTGCGAGGAGCTGGCCCGGGTCGACTGGGTGATCGCCTCCGTGGTCTCGGTCGCGAACTCGCTGGTCGCCGGCTCGCTGCTGCGCTTTGGAACGAAGGCCCAGAAGGACCGCTTCCTCCCCGGCATCGCCCGCGGCGAGATCGTATGCTCGGCCTGCCTGACAGAGCCCCGCGGCGGCACCGACCTCGGCAACATGGACACGACCGCGAGCAAGGTCGACGGCGGCTGGCTCCTGAACGGCACCAAGGTCTTCATCTCCCACGCCGAGCACGCACGGCTCTTTTTCATCGTCGCGACGATCGACCGCGGCCTGAAACACAAGGGCGTCACCGCCTTCGTCGCCGACCCGCGCGAGCTGAAGGGCATGACCCTCGGCGCGTTCCCGATGCGGACCCTCAAGCGCGACAACCTGGCCGAGGTCCACTTCGAGAACGCCTTCGTCCCCGACGAAGCCGTCCTCGGCACGCCCGGCGGCGGCTTCCCGATCCTGGGCTCGGCCCTCGACATGGGGCGTTATTCGGTGGCGGCGCGCTGTGTCGGCCAGTCGCAGCGTGCCCTGGATCTGGCGATTCCCTACGCGAACGAGCGCCAGGCCTTCGGCCAGCGGATCGCGGAGTTCCAGCTCGTCCAGGGCAAGATCGCCGACATGGTCGCGCGTACCGAGCAGGCGCGGCTCCTCGTCTACCGCCTCGGCCGCATGAAGGACGCGGGCATCGAGCGCTGCTCCCTCGAGTCGTCGCTCGCGAAGCTGAAGGCGAGCCAGGCGGCGACCCAGAACGCCCTCGACGGCATGGCCGTCTTCGGGGGCTATTCGGTGAGCGCTGAGTACGAGATCGGCCGTTTGTTGATGGAGGCGAAGGCGCTCGAGTTCGGCGAGGGAACCTCGGATCTGCACACGAAGCTGATCGCGGAGTTCGCCTTGGGGCTGCGGTCGAGTTGAAACGCGTGCGGGCGCCCGCTGCACGGGCGACGCGGAGGAGGATTGGGACGAGATGGCGAGCGAGGCAACACGGGACGGAACGGCGAGGACGGAAGCTCTGCGGACGCGGGATCGGAAGGCGCTGCTCGAGCTGATTCTCGAGGTCTCCTTCGAGCGCCGGGAGGTCACGCTCACGAGCGGCCGCAAAAGCAACTTCTATCTCGACCTGCGCCAGACCCTGATGCGGCCGCGCGGGGTCGAGCTCGCCGGGCGATTGATCCTCGACCGCCTCCAGAGCGGGCCGGCGGTCGATGCGGTGGGCGGGATGGCGGTGGGCGCGGTGCCGCTGGTTTCGGCGGTGCTCGCGGCGGCGGCACGGGAGCCCGGGTGCGAGGGGCTGCTCGGCTTCTTCGTGCGCAAGGAGAAGAAGGCCCACGGCCTCGGGCGCCAGCTCGAAGGCGGCTTTGCGCCCGGGCAGGTCGTGGCCCTCGTCGAGGACACGACGACGACCGGGGGCTCGACCCTCGATGCGCTCGAGATCGTCGAGGCGGCGGGCGGGAAGGTCGCGCGGGTGCTCTGTCTGGTCGACCGCGGCGAGGGGGCTGCGGAGGCCTTCGCCGCGCGCGGCGTCCGGCTCGAGGCGCTCTTCGACCGCGCAGATCTGCCGGTCTGACGCGCTCGCGCATGGACCTCTATCACATCTGGTGCAATCTCGTGCCCGGGACCTCGGATCTCGAGTTCTGCGCCGCCGTCGATCGCTATCTCGGCGCCCTGCGTGCCGACGGCCGGATCGCCGGCCACCGCATTACGCGCCGCAAGCTCGGACTCGGGCCCCGGGAGCTCGGCGAATTCCACATCGCGATCGAGCTCGAGGACCTGGCCCAGCTCGACCGCGCCTTCCGGGACGTCTCGACGCGCAGCGGTCCGATCGAGTCACTCCACCACGCCGTGAACCAGAGCGCCTGCGACGTGACCTTCGCCCTCTATCGCGATTTCCCCGACGCCCACCGGAACAAGGGCGGCGAACGGTTCTGACGGAAGGGGACGGATCATGCACTCCCGGGCGCCTATCAGCGCACGCTCGCGTCGACGGGCCTGTGATAGGATCGGGCCGGCCGGGTCCGGCGGAGAAGCGGCTTCAGGGAGGGACGACGAGTGGCCGCGATTGCCCGCGTGAGAGCCTCCCTTCGCGTCTTCGGCGACACGCTCGAGCCCGAGGAAGTTTCGGCCCTCTTGGGTCACGAGCCGACCCGCTGCCATCGCAAGGGCGACAAATGCGGGCCCCATGGCGCCTCGATCGAGCCGACGGGTGCCTGGATCCTCGACAGCCGGATCTCCGAGAAGTCCGAGATCGAGGACCACGTCGAGTGGATCCTGTCGGTCGTCACGACCGACGGCGACGAGTGGTCGAGCCTGACGGATCGGTTCTCCGCGTCGATCCTGTGCGGCGTCTTTCTCGATCAGTACAACGAGGGCTTTGAGCTGTCACCGCGGCTCTGCCAAGCCCTCGCGAGCCGGGGCCTCGTGATCGCGTTCGACATCTACAGCGGCGATGCCGACGCCTAGCCCTTTAGCTGAGAGTGGAGAACGAGACCCATGGCCACCCGCACCTTTGCCGAGCTGAAGACCTGGGCCGACAACTACGCCCGCCTCTGGAACGCCGGGGACAAGCAGGGCTGGATCGACAACTACCGCAAGATCGCCCCCGGCACC
>JANMTD010000145.1:0-8369 GCA_031390075.1 Deltaproteobacteria bacterium
ACGACTCCCAACGGACCGTTGCTCGGAACCTGTATCTCGGGCTCGAAGGCCGGCAGTCTGTGCCGCTCGAATCCACAATGCATCAACGGCCCGTGCAGCCTCTCGCAGGACGACCTCGATCTCAACGGGGTGGGCAATGCCTGTGTGCCCGAGCCCGGCCTGGGAACGGGTATCGTGGTCGCCTGGATGGGACTGACGGCACTCGCGCAGCGAAGGGCTCGTCGAACCCGGCGGCCCGTGTCCCTCGGCAGCGCAAATTCCGAACGAGGGGAATCGACATGCGAACGTTCGTGGTGACGGGCTCTGCTTCGGGCATCGGCGGCGCGACGCGCCAGCGGCTCGTCGCGCGCGGCGACCGGGTGATCGGCGTCGACATCCGGGACGCTGACGTGCTGGCCGACCTCTCGTCGGAGACCGGTCGGCGCGAGGCGATCGCCCGCGTCGAGTCGCTCTGCGGCGGCGTGCTCGACGGCCTCGTCACCTGCGCGGGCTTGATGGGCCTCCCGCATCGACCCGGGCGCGTGCTGGCCGAGCTCAGCTACTACGGGACGGTCGAGTTTCTCGAGGCGGCGCGGCCGTGGCTTGCCCGGGGAACGAAAGCGGCGGCGGTCGCAATCAGCTCGAACTCGACGACGACGATGCCCGGCCTGCCGGTCGAGTTGACGAGGCTGCTGCTCGACGGGGAGCCTGCCGAGGCGATCGCCTGTGCCGACAAGGTCGGGTCACCGGCGGCCTATGCCGCAGTGAAGCTCGCGGTGGCCCACTGGGTGCGGCGAAAGGCGTCGACGGTGGAATGGGCGGGGGCTGGCATCACGCTGAATGCCGTGGCCCCCGGCAAGACCGAGACGGCCATGCTCGCCGAGGGCCGGGCCGACCAGCAATACGGTCCGCTGATCGACGCGTTCCTGCCCGGAGTCGCCGATGCCTGTCCGTCCGCTCTTCCGCACTGAAAGACGCCCGATCGCGGGCCTGATCCTGGCGCTCCTCGGAGCCCTCGCTCCGCTCCGGGGCGATGCGCAGGTCACGGTCTTCCACAGTCCGAACGACGACGGCACCGCGCCCAGCCAGGTGCTCGTCGTCCAGCCGGGATCCCACACCCTGCATCTCTATCTCGAGACCGGCACGACGCCGTCGGCGAGCGACCCCTGTCATCTCGGAGCGGGCGACGAGGTCTGCCAATGGCTCGTCCGCCTCACGGCGGCGGGACCACTCAGCTTCCAGTCCTTCGCGCCGGTGGGCGACGTGCGCTCGCACCTCGCGGGCGCCGCGTTCGCCGCCACCGGAGGCGAGGTCAGCGCTGGACAGCTCGGCGCCTTCAAGCTCGGCGACCTGGCGATCCAGGCGTCGGGGACGGGCAACGTCGTCCTGTCCCAAGGCGAGGTCGCGACGTCAGACCTGGGCCGCGAGTCGATCCAGGTGCGCGAGCTCCTGAAAGTTCCGGAGCCCCGATCGACGATCGGCCTGCTCCTGGGCGTCGCGCCGCTCGTCGTCCTGGCGCGGATGCGACGATCCGTGATGGACGACGGCCGGCAGAGGCGAGTGTTCGGAGCCAGAGCGCTCCTCCGACGAGCAGGATCGCCAGCTCCGGCTCCGGTAACAGCTCGAGCCCGGTCGTCGCGGCCGGCTGCTCGTATGCGCCGCGATCGGGAGCGGTTCCACGGGTCGTCCCTCGGACGTCCGTGGTCGCGAAGCTCGCCGTCGACGCGCTGTTGATCGCCGGAGAGGCCGGTTGCAGACGCAGATCTGCACCACCCGGATTTCGCAGAAGCGGGTCGACGCCGAGTGCTGCGCCGCCCCAGCCGTAGGGCCGCGCCGTCGCAAAAGCGGCGACCGTCGAAGTCGTCTGGGTCCCCCAGCCGACCAGGATCGAATGCGTCGGCGACCACATCAGGTTTCCGGCCTCGAGGGTGCTCGCGAGATCGACTGGGAAGCCGGTCCGCTCGCGAATGTTCAGGCCGAGGACGCCGTGCCGCGGCAGCATGATGTTGTTGTACACCCGGTGGCGGTCTCCCAGGAGGACGATCTCACCGATCTCGTCGACCCCATTGTGGTAGCAGGTGTTGTTGCGCACCAGGACGTCGCTCGTCTCGTAGGCGACGATGCAGGCCCCTTCGTTTCCCCAGATCACGTTGTTCTCGAGGGTCGTGAACGAGGGGCCGGGACATTGATCGACGATGATGCCGTGACCTTCGGAATCGTCGACGTGCTCATCGGTGTTGTTCCAGATGAAATTTCGACTGACCACGTTCTGGCTACGACATTGGAAGACGTCGACCGGACTCGTGAACCCTCCGAGCCGGTTGTCGTGAACGAAGCTGCGGTCGAGGGTCACGCTCTGCGTGTTCTGCATCTTGATCGAGGATCCCGTACAACTGTGGACGTCGAGTCGGCGGAGCGTGATGTTCTGAACCGATCTGACGTAGACACATTCCTGCGGAAAGGCCTGGATCTCGAATCCCTCGACCTCGATCCAGGAGGGTTCCCGGCCATCGTAGGTCCGCAGGATCGCGATTCCGATCGGCGCACCGCCTGCGCCGCTGAGAGCGACGCGCTCGCCATCGGCCGGGCGGTAGACGATGGGCGCTCCGGGCAAGCCCGCGTTGATGATCTGGAGGACTGCGTTGTCATTGCAGCTCGGGCAGAGATGCCTCGTCGTATACACGCCCTCGCGAACGCGCACGACATCGCCGGGCAGCAACCCGTCGCCCGAGCGACCGAGCGTGCACCACGGCGTCGATCGACTCACCTGACTCCGGGCGTAGCCATCGCTGCACGGACCTCCCAGCGAATCGCGATCGACCCAGAGCTCGGCACCGAAGGACGCGGAGGTCCATGCAATGGCCAATGAAACCGCGCCGATCCTCTTCCACTCGAGTGCAGCTCGGCGACGCGACCAGGCGCCGAGCAAGACGAAGCCCGCCACGCAGCCCGCACCGACGCCGGGCTCCGGAACTTCGAACGCGCCGAGGTCGAGCAGCCCATCGTTCGGACGCGGCTCGATCCCCTGAGGCTCCCGGAACTGCGCGGCGGGCGCGTTCTCGGGCAACACGTCCGGATGCAGCTCGCCGCCGGCGTCGACGGCCGGCGAAGTCGAGAGCAGATGGAAGTCCTGCATGCCCGCGTCCAGGAAGCCGGGCGACTCGCCTTCGGTCCCGGTGTCGTCGTCGTCGATCACACCCGAGAGACCGCCGTGGCTCGAGACCCAGCCGGGCTTGGTCCAATTGTGGGAGAGCGCGAGCACCCCGTCCGCGTCGAGCATCGCCAGCCGATCGCCACCGGCTGCGACGTAGAGCAGGTTGTTGCGTGCATCGACGCTCTCGTCGTCGGTCGAGAGCCGAAGCAGCGTCGTGTTCCCGCTGCGAAGCGAGACGACCGTATTGTGGAAGAAGTGGAGAACTCCCTTGCGATAGATCGCAGTAGTGCCGCTGTCGCCGCCGTAGTGGACGATCTGGCTGTTGCCGTCGCCGTCCAGCTCGATCAGCACGTTGCCGTAGACGAACGTCTCTCCGTAGCTCGGATGGTTCACGAGCACGTCGCTGTCCTCGGCGTCGACCAGGTCGAGCTGGCGATTGCCTCCCTCGATCCAGTTGTAACGGACGACGAGACCCGCCGAGCGATCCTTTAGATTGTTGCCCCCCGCGCCCGCGCGCAGCGGCCCGAAGCGATTCGCCTCGTAGACGATCCCGATCGCCGCGGTGTAGGCATTGTGCTCGAATCCGCTTGCGACGTTGCCGTTGCCGCGGATGAGGTTGCGCTCGATCCGCACGTCCCGGGTATCGCCGTCGAACGCTCCAATGAAGAGTCCATTGCCCGAGTCCGAGAGAATGCAGTCTCGAATCACCAGGTGTTGCGCGCGCTCGACGTAGATCGCGGCGGCGTTGTTCGCATACATCCGAACGACGCCCTGGTCGTCTGTGAACGAGTAGGACGCGTGGGCCGAGCGGACGTCGAGGCCTTCGACCCGGATGTAAGAAGGGAGCGCGTTCGACGGCACGTTCGACGTGCCGATCTTGATCACGCCTCGCTGATCGTTCGTGAAGTCGAGCGGGTCGGGGGTCGTGGCGCCGTCGCCCGAGATGATGGGCCGCTCGCCGCCGGGCCCGGGGATGCCGCGCACGACGATCGGTGCCGCAGCCGTCCCGGCGCGACCGATGACCCATTTTTCGCGATAGGGCTGCGGCCGCCAGTGGATGCGCACCTCGTCGCCCGGCCCGATCGACGCCCACGGCACATCACCGATCGCGGCGAGCGGCTGCCCCGGACCCACGTCGTAGGTCGCGGCCCGCGCCTCGCCGGTTGCGAATGCAGCGGCGAAGATCAACGCACGAGCAGCGTTACGGATGACTCGCTCGGATCTCCAGCTCATGTCGACGAGGATATGAAGTTCTGCGCCTCGGCCCGTGCCCGAAATCACACCTTCGAAGTGACCTGATGGCGCCGCGAAGGCGGCGGACTTTTCGTGCTACCTCCTCGTAAGGCCATTTTCCGCGTGGGACCCCAGCCACCCGAATCCAACAGGAGCTCTCCATGTCCAACCTCCCCGCCGACCTCCCTTCCGATTTCGGAGCCGCCTTCGGCCGGCTCCTCGCGCTCGACAAGCTCGGTGTCGAGGACATGAAGCTCATGATCCTGCTCGAGACCGCCGGCGAGCCGCTCTATTTTGGCCTCGCCGAGGGCCTGGCATCCGAAGAAGCGCGCAAGCTGCTTCGCCAGAACGGGCGCGAGGAGACGGCCCACGCCCATCGCCTGAAGAAGGCGATCGAGATCCTGACGGGCGAGCCCTACACGATTCCCACGCTCGATGAGAATCCCTACGGAAAGCCGCCAGCGATGGGTGCCGTCACGCCCGAGCTGCTCCGGGGATTGATCCAGGCCGAGTTCGGCGGCGACAGGCTCTATCAGACCTATGCCGCCAACGAGCCCAATGCCGAGGTCGCAGCCCTGCTCCTCCAGAACGGCCGCGAGGAGACTCGCCACGGGCAACGCGTCGAGCAGGCGATCGCCTTGATCAGCGGGTGATCATCGATCGCACACACCGACTCGATACCGGTTCACTGAGGAGGCCGTGGAGATGAAACAAACCCGCTACGTGGTGATCTCAGCCGACGGCCATGCCGGCGCGGATCTGCGCGGATATCGGCCGTATCTGGAGTCGTCGCTGCACGACGAGTTCGATCGCTGGGCCGACGCCTACGTGAATCCGTTCGTGGATCTCCTGCGGCCGGAAGCGAATCGGAACTGGGACAGCGAAGTGCGCAACGCGGCGCTCGAGGCCGACAGCGTGGTCGGCGAGGTCGTGTACCCGAACACCGTGCCGCCCTTCTTCCCCCGCAGCGGACTGGTGGCGTCCGTGCCACCGGCCGAGCAGTACCGCCTCCGCCTCGCCGGATTGCGGGCGCACAACCGCTGGCTCGCGGACTGGTGCGACAAGCTTCCGGGCCGCCGCGCGGGGATCGGTCAGGTCCTGCTCAACGACGTCGACGACGCGATCGCGGACGTCGAGTGGATCGCCGACCATGGCCTGAGCGGTGGCGCGCTGTTGCCGGGCATGCCGCCGGGCATCGCGATCGATCCGCTCCACTCGCCGCGGTACGACCCGGTGTGGCGTGCGTGCGAGGAACGCGGCGTCGTGCTGAACGTCCATGGCGGGAGCGGGTCACCGGATCCCGGCCTGTTCCCCGCGTCGCCGTCGATGTTCGTCCTGGAGGCCTCGTTCTTCGCGCACCGCCCGCTTTGGTCGCTCGTGATGTCGGGCGTGTTCGACCGGTTCCCCCGCCTGAAGCTGGTATTCGCCGAGGCGGGGTCGAGCTGGGTCCCCAACACCTTGCGCGCGATGGACAACATCCAGGCCAAGCAGGAGTCCGGGAACATCGGCGTCATGACGATCCGCGACCCGCTCCGGCTGAAGCGCAAGCCGAGCGAGTACTGGGATACGAATTGCTGGCTCGGTTCGAGCTTCATGACCCGCGCGGATGCCGAGGACCGCGCGTCGATCGGCATCGACAAGATCATGTGGGGGAGCGACTTCCCGCACGAAGAAGGGACGTACCCGCACACGCGCGAGGCCCTCGCTCACACCTACGCGGGAATCGATCCGGTCGAGGTCGCGCGGATGGTCGGCGAGAACGCCGCTCGGGTGTACGGCTTCGATCTGGCGCAGCTGCGCGCCGTCGCGGACCGGGTCGGACCTGCGGTCGACGCGGTCTTCGCGGGCATCGAGTCGATTCCCTCACCGACGACCAGCTTCGCGTTCGGGCCGCGCACGGTCGGAGTGGCCTGAGCTCTTATCGTCAGCGCAGCTCGTCGACGTACCGATCGGTTCCGTGCAACACGGGGATGAAGGGCGCCGCGAACGCAATCGATGCGCGCCCGCCGGCGGCCACGCGCTCGCCGTTGCGGGCGAATCGCTCGGCCCACACGTCGCGCGGATCCGCGTCGAGGAAATGGAGCAGTGTCAGGCGCCGTTCGAGACCGGGGATGTCGGCGACGTCGGGCTGTTTGTCGCCGGGCAGCGGCCGGGGCGCGAACCAGATCGAGTGGCCGATCGGGTTGCCGGGGGAGCGGTGCAGCCAGGGGAGGTAATCGGCGCGGAGCCAGGCATCGAGCGCTGCGCGGGTGCCGCCCTCGACGGCATCGATGATCTCCATGACCACGCCGCGATAGGGATGGTCGAGGGTGTGGAAGTCCCGGGGTCCGTCGGACGCGCGCTCGAAGGATCCGACGTGATCCTGGAACGAGGTGTAGACGTGAGTCCGCTCGAGATGGATGCGACCTTCCGCGCGCAGCACGACGTTCGTGGAGACCGACCAGCGGATTTGATCTTCGACGTGGTCCGGGGTGATCCAGTAGAGGTGCAGGTAGCAGCCTGCGGAGACCGGCGACGCGATCGGCGATGGGTTGGGGTAGCGCAGGCGCTGCAGCTCGCGGGTGGCGACGAATCGTCGACCGGCGAAGAGCCACGGCATGTAGAGCGCGCCCGCGTAGAAATGGTCGTCCTCGTACCAGCGGTTGTAGGCCTTCTCCGTGCCCGGATGCGGCTCGACCAGGGAGATGAGCGCGCCGCCGATTCCGATCGAATGACTGCTGGCCCGCGCCAGGTCCGTGTAGGCCGGATCGCTCAAGACTGCCTCCCCGCTCGCGAGCTCGAGTTGCGACCCGACGAGGGCGATCGACGTGCCCCGGCCTTGGGACCGGTCTCCACTAGCGGGTCCGGATGCGAGCCGAGAGGTGTACCGCAGCGGACGACCGGGCGAGAGTCATTCGCCCACGAGCTCCGGCTTCTCGGCGATGGCCTGAGAGCCTGCGGGCCCCTGCTCACAGGGCCGGAGATTCCGCCCAGGCCTGCGCCTGCTCGGGCAGGTCGACCTTGCGTGCCTTGGCGAGGATCTCATCGGCGGCCTCCATGTGCTCGCGAACCTTGGACCATGCGGCGTCCGGAACCGCATTCGCGGGACCCTGTCCTCGGAGCTTCCACGCGAGACTCAACTCGATGGATGCCAAGAGGTAGGCGGGGTACGCCGACCTCGGAGCCGCACTTCGCCAACGCTCGAGGTTCGCGCCGAGATCCGCCTCGAGCTCGTCGAAGTGACCCGTCCGAAACGCGCGAAGGGCTGGATCGGTCTGAGCGATCGTGCTCAGTCCGCTGGACGCCCAGAGCTGAGACCGAGGGCAAGGATGATCGAGAATGCGCGGCGCATGGGCTTTCCTCTCTGCACTCAGGGCTCGGCCGGCGCGGCCTGAGTCGTCGGGGGGCGCACGCCGATGCCAGGCTGCCGAACGGCTGCCCGCGACATGATTCGTTCGATGTACATCTTCGAGGAGATCCTGCCCCGCGGCCGATTGCGGAGGCGGTTGGGAATCGGAAGAATACGCGGCGTTTCCAACCCCGCGCGCCTCCGTTCGAGCATGCGCCGCATGCCAGCAAGGCGACTCTCATGGAAGGATCTCGACGATGACCCGCCTCTGGTGTTTCGGATTCGTGGCGGCTGCCGCTCTCAGCTTGCTCGCCTGTCAGAATGAGACGGACACCGGGTCCGCTCCCGCATCCGGGGAACTCGCGACGGAGGACCAGAAGACCATCTATGCGCTCGGGCTGGCGCTCGCGCGCGAGCTCGAGCCGTTCCAGCTCAGCGAGGCCGAGCTCGGAACCCTCTCTCTCGGATTGACGGACGGCGCACTCGGTCGGCCGCCGCAGGTCGATCTCGAAGCCCAGATGCCGAAGATCCAGGAATTCGGGACGGCGCGCGTCGCTGCTGCATCGGCGGAAGAGGCCAAGGCCTCGGAAGCCTTCCTGATCGCGGCTTCGGCCGAGTCGGGCGCAGAGAAGCTCGCATCAGGGCTCGTATTCCGCGAGGTCTCGCCCGGCACCG
>JANMTD010000356.1:0-7848 GCA_031390075.1 Deltaproteobacteria bacterium
CGGATTGTTGCCTCCGGGATTGGTGATGACGACGGGATGGCGCCGGACGGCCTGCTCGAAGAGCGCGAGCTCCGCGACCTGGACGCCCGTGGCGGTCGCGTCGTTGCGGAGCTTCGTCGGACGAAAACGGTAGTAGCGGTAGCCCGGGTCGGGCTTCGGGAGCAGCCGTGCCTCGGCCCAGTCGCCCTGGTCGCCGGAGTTGCTGCCGAGGGTGTAGACCTTGAGCGTCAGGGTGTTGGCGTTGCCGACGGCGAGATCGATGGTTCCGGTCGCCGTCGTGTCGACGAAGGTCCCGCTCGTGTAGGCGACGATGCCATCGAGACTGACCTCGAACTGGATCTGGCCGGACTGGCCGTTGCGGACGTCGTCGAGACCGATGTGCGAGAGGAAGCGGTCGTAGTTCTGGTTCAGCGCGACCGAGATCTCGGAGAAGGCGTGGACGCCGATGCCCTTCGGATAGGTGATTCCGTTCAGCCGGATGGGCCCGCCGTCGCCCGTGCCGACGTCGCCGTTGTTGCGGTCCCGCTCCGCCGGCCCGACGGCGTTCGTCGCCGTCGTGAACGGCAGGTCCGAGAGATAGACGGAGCTCGGCTGGGGCACGGACTGCACGTCGCGGATCACCCGGATCGTCTCGCCGATCGACGGGGTCCCGTCGGCGTCGAGGGCGAAAAGGAAATAGGGCCCCACGATCAAGACGTTGGGGTTGGCCGGGAAGGTCAGCGTGAAGGTTCCGTTGCCGTTGTCGACGGCGGGAATCGGCAGGTAGCGCTGATCGGTGTTCAGGTGGTGGGTCGTCGCCGAGAGGCGGACGGTGGAGAACGAAGTCGTCCCGGGGCTCGCCGTCACGACGAGCGAGTCGCCGGCGCGGAGCTGGGTCCCAGTCGCTACCGAAAGCGTCGGGCGGATGGCCGGCGAGTCGTCCGCTTCGAAGAGGTAGGGCGGTGAGTAGATCTGCCCGTCCAGGTGATTCGCCGGACAACCGGAGCCGCAGCCGCCGCCCCCCGCCGAAAGCACCCTGCCGTCCTTCAGCAAGACGGCCGTCGAATGGTAGTTGCGCGGCGCATCGATGCTCTCGACGATCTGCCAGGTATTGCTCGTCGGGTCGTAGATCTCCACCGCGAGGACCGACCCCGTGTCGTCGAACTGGCGCGCGACCGTGCTGCCGCCGATCACGATGAGCTCGCCGTTGGCCAGCGTCACGGTATTGGAAAGCGCGCGGGGATAGCTCATGGGCGCGCCGGGTGTGATCGTCGGGGACGGACCATTCAGGTCGACGCGGTAGACGTGGTTGACCGAGGTCGGCGGGTTCGCGCGCGGATCGGCGCCGCCGATCAGCATCACCTTGCCTGCGCCGTAGGTGACCGCGTTGCCGAAGCTGCGCGCGAGGTTTCCGATCGGTTGGCCGAGCACCACGTTCGGGGCTCCCCCCATCGGATCGAAGCGATGCCAGGTCGGCGTCGGTCCGCCCTGGAAGACGTCGCCCTGCGGTGTGACGGCGAGGTGGGCGAGCCACTCCATGACCAGCGAGCCCGTCGGATTCGGGGAGCCGTTGATCGAGTTCTGCTCGCTCTGGAGCGTCTGCATGTTGGCGTTCGGTCGCAGGGCCCAGGTGTTGTTCGCCGGGTTGTAGACCTCGGAGCGATTGCCGGCGTCCCGGGCATAGGACGTGAAGAACGTATTGTCGGGCAGCGTCACCGCAGTCCCGTACCAGCGCAGATCGAACATGTTCGTGAGCGGGGACCACAGCAGCGTCGCGGGATTGAAGCTCGATGCCCTCCGGTCGGCCGGATTGCCGCCCGCCGCGATGATCGTTCCGTTCTCGAGTGTCGAGACCATGGCGCAGAACATGTCGTGGAAATTATTGTCGACGGGTGTGAAGGTCCCGGTCGCGGGATCGAAGAGCGAGGCGTGGGTGAAGGTCGCATTGGCCGGAAACGCGTCGATCTCCGTCGAGGACCAGGAGACGACTCGCCCGTCCGACAGGATGGCCAACGAGATCGCGATCTCGGGCCACGCGATCAATGGGCCCCAGGCGCCGTACTCCGACTCGTTCGGGCTCGTGTAGGCGAGCTGTCCATTGGCGGGGATCGGCTCGGAGACTGGATTGCCCGAGCGATAGCCCACCTCGAGGACCTCGTCGGCGCCGACGTTCTCGAAATACTCGACGCGCAGCGAGTGGGGACCCGCGGTGAGAAAACGGGTGCCCTGCCGGAGCCGCAGGAGGTGCCGCCCGTTGTTTTCGACGACGAGGTTGCCGTCGACGTAGAGCCGCGAGCCTTCGTTCGAGTTGGTATAGAACTCGTAGTTGCCCGCGGACGGGGCGTTGATCGTGTTCGTGAAGACGAGCGCGAAGTTATCGGTCAGGGGCGTCACCGAGAGCGCGATCGTCGGCGATGGTCCCGAGGCGACAGGGGTCAGGGGCGTGAAGTTGGGAAGAAAGTTCCAGCTGCCGGCGTAGACCTGGTACTGGAAATCCGCCCGAGCGGGACGGGGGAACGCGGTCAGGAAGAGCAGCCCTGGAATCAACAGAAGCAGGGCCGATAGGCCGGCGCGCGCCGGGGGGAGCTTCATGTCTCGTCTTCCCAACTGAGCTTCATTCGATGTCATCGGCCGCGTGGAGGATAAATCGAGTCGGGGCGGGGAGATCGCCGGAAGGTCGCGGGGCGACGATCGCGCTCGGATCCTCCTCGCCTTCTCGATCAAAGTACCACGGCGAGGTGCAAAGGTGACGCGGATCCCCCCGCCGGGGCTCCGGGATCGGGAGGCGTGGCTGCTTTCGGCGAGCGCCGAGCTGCCCGGGCCTCGCAGGGTGGCTGCCGGCGACGGCCTTTCGAGGCCGCGACGCCCGGCGCTCGCGCGATCGTCTTCGACATTCGGGCCGAGGGGACGTTCCGTTGCAAGCCGGGTCGGCAACGGAATCGCGCCGGCAAGTTGGGGCGCAGGACCGGGCCACCTTCATCGGCTCCATTCACGACTCGAATCCAAGTGTTGGGGAAGCTCCTGCCGGTCCTTGAGAGCGCCGGCCGCAGATGCCTGCATCGGAATGGGTTTGACATTCTCCCGCGCAGTCGGCATAAGCCGGGCATCGGACGGGAGAGCTCCAGCGCCGTGCGAAGCGTGCTGGTGGTCGACGTCCTGTCGGTCTTGGCGGCGCAGTCCCTTTCTCGCAAGGCGCGGGCACTGTCGGGGGAAGTTTTCGCCCGCCATCCGCCCGACCGGACGGGCGGGCATCGGCAGCTCGAAGTCGCGTCCGTGGCTTTCAACTTCCTGCTCGAGGAGTCCTTCCATGTCCGCGCACGCCTGGCTCCGCGTCCTGTCGCTGCTCGTGGCCTGTCTCGTCCTGGGCGCCGGGAGCCCCGCGGCCGCCGCGGGTCCCGTGGTCGCCTGGGGGCTCGACGATGTCGGGCAGGCGGCCGTGCCGGATTTCGTTCGCGACGGCAGCGCTTCGTCGATCGAGCTGGGTTATTTCCACGCGTGCGCGATCCGGTCCGACAGCGGCGCCGTCGTCTGTTGGGGCGATGACGGCCAGGGGCGGTCGACGCCGCCCGCCTCCGTGAACGGCACGAATGGCGGCGCCACGGCAGTCGCGCTGGGCGCCTATCACAGCTGCGCGATTCGGGCCGGAACTGGCGCCGTCGTCTGCTGGGGCGACAACACCAATTTCCGCTCGACACCTCCGGCCTCGGTGAACGGCACCAATGGCACGGCCATCGCGATCACCGGGGGTGATGCGAATAGCTGCGCCATCCAAGCCGGCACCAACGCCGTCATCTGCTGGGGCCACAACGCCGCCGAGCAGTCGACTCCGCCGGCCTCGGTGAACGCCGCGAATGGCGGCGCCACGTCGATCTCGGCGGGGACTCGCCACACCTGTGCCGTCCGGGCCGTCAACGGTGCGGTCGTGTGCTGGGGCTATTCGGCAAACGGGCGGACGGCGCCGCCGGACGACGTCAACGGCGTCAGTGGCGGAGCCACGACGGTCGGATCGGGGTTCCTCACGAGCTGCGCGGTCCAGGCCGGCACCGGCGCGGTCTTCTGCTGGGGCGACAACGGCCAGGGACAGGCGGCGCCGCCGGACTCCGTGAATGGCACCAACGGCAGTGCCACGACGGTTGCGACCGGCGAGCTCCACAGCTGCGCGCTCCAATCCGGCAGCAACGCGGTCGTCTGCTGGGGCAACAACACCTTTGGGCAGACGGTGGTGCCGGCCAACGTGAACGGCACGAGCGGCAGCGCCACGGTCATGGCGGTGGACGGCTATCAGACCTGTGCGATCCAGTCGAGCAACGGCGCGGTCGACTGCTGGGGCAGCAACTTCCAAGGCGAGACGACGCCTCCGAGCAGCGTGGACGGCACGACGGGCAGCGCGACGGCGGTCGCGGCCGGTGACCTCCACAGCTGCGCAATCCAGTTCAGTAGCGGGGCCGCCGTGTGCTGGGGCGACGGTGCCGACGGAAAGACGACGCCGCCGGCTTCGGTGAACGGCACGAGCGGCACGGCCGCGGCCATCGCGGCGGGCGATCTCCACAGCTGCGCGATCCAGTCCACCAGCGGCGCCGTCGTCTGCTGGGGCCAGAACGGCAGCGGCCAGGCCACGGTACCCGGCTCCGTCGATGGCAACGGCGGCAGCGCCACGGCGGTGGCGACCGGCGGCGACCACAGCTGCGCGATCCGGTCCAGCAACAACGCGGTCGTCTGTTGGGGCGCCGACTCCCAAGGCCAGGCGACGCCGCCGGCCGCCGTGAACGGCACGAGCGGCACCGCGACGGCGATCGCGGCGGGCGATCTCCACAGCTGCGCGATCCAGTCGACGAGCGGCGCCGTCCTCTGCTGGGGCGAGGGCGGCAGCGGGCAGACCGTGGCACCGATCTCCGTGAACGGCACCGGTGGCAGCGCCACGGCGATTGCCGCCGGGGGAAACCACAGCTGCGGGATCCAGTCGAGCGACAATGCAGTCGTCTGTTGGGGCAACGACGATCAGGGCCAGGCCACGCCGCCGGCCAGCGTGAACGGCGCGAGCGGCACGGCCACAGCCATTGCGGCCGGGGACCTCCACAGCTGCGCGATCCAGTCCGGCACCCACGCGGTCATCTGCTGGGGCGAAGACGTCGACGGGCAGGCGACACCGTCCGCTGCCGTGAATGGAACCCAGGGCGGCGCCTCGGCCATCGCTGCCGGCGCATCCCACTCGCTGGCCATCGCGACGCCGGTGCCCGAGCCGGGGCTCGGGTTCGCGCTGGCGAGCGGGACGGCGCTTCTCGCCGTCCTGACGTCGCGAAAGCGGAGACGCTCGGACGGGTCCGATTTCCGAACGGTCCTGCGCGGCGTCGAGCCGCGCTGAGCCCGCTCCCGGGCCGCCGAGGACGGATCGTCGGCATCTCTTGGCAGCCCGTTGGAAAAGGCTTCCCCGCTGCTGTTAGGCAAGAGGGGGGGGTCGGAATCTGGGGGTCGTGATGCGGAGCTCGCTGGGCGTGGGAACGCCCCGCGGCTTCCAGGGGGAGGCCGCGATCGACGAGCCCGGGCGTTCTTCGGAGTGGATCACGAATCGACGGCGGGGAACCGCGGCGTATAATGCCGGAGCCGTCAGGATGAGGAACTCCAGTGACGAAGCGGTCGCGCCGATGGGCCGACTTGTTGCGCAAACCGTCCCTCCCCACACAAGTGAACGTTGAAGAACCGCAAGATCAGCGACTTCCATCACGACGATGACGTCGGACGCCTGACACCTCGACTCCGGGGGATGGGATTGACCTGTTTATCGCTGAACGCGCGCCCTGCAATGGCCAGCGAGCCTGGCATGCGCTTCTCGGCCATCGACGCGATCGCCGCCAGGCCTCGACCCGCCGAGGGAGCACAGTCCGCGTGATTTCTCCGGAAACCGCGATGACCGAACCCGCAGAGGCCGGCTCACGTCGCCGCACGGCGATGCGCGGCTCAGTCATCGAAATCACCGGCTTCGGAATCACCCAGTTGATCCGCCTGGCCGGAAACCTGCTCCTGACCCGGATGCTCTTTCCGGAGATCTTCGGGCTCGTCGTGATCGTCACGATCCTCCACTCCGGCCTCGAGCTGCTGTCGGACGTGGGCTTCGGTCAATCGGTGGTCCAGAATCGCCGGGGCGACGATCCCGTGTTTCTCGATACGGCCTGGAGCCTTCAGATCATCCGCGGCGCGGTCCTTTCCGGCGTCGCCGTAGCACTCGCCTACCCCGTCTCGGTGCTCTACGCCGAGCCAATCCTCTTCTGGATGCTCGTCGTGAGCGCGGTCCAACCCCTGCTCCAGGGGTTCAATTCGACGTCGCTCTTCACGCTGCGCCGCCGGGTTGCTCTCGGCCGCCTGGCGATCCTCGAGATCGGGAGCCAGGTCGCGAGCGTGGCCATCATGATCGTCTGGGCACGGCTGGACCCGTCGGTCTGGGCGCTGATCGCAGGCGGCTTCTCGCGCACCGCGATCCGCCTCGTCGCGAGTCACTGGCTGATCGACGGATACCGCAATCGGATCCGGATCGATCCCGAAGCCCGGCTCGCGATCCTCGCCTACGGTAAGTGGATCTTCGCGAGCACGGCCGTCTTCTTCGTCTCTCGGCAAGCCGACCGCGTGATCCTGGGAAAGCTCCTCGGAATATCCATGCTCGGCGTCTACTCGATCGCCGTCATGCTCGCCGAGGTGATCGAGCTCGTGATGAGTCGCCTCACGGGCAACGTCTTGTTCCCGATCTTCAGTCAGATCGGAGCGGGCGACATCGAGCACCTCCGCCGCTTCTACTACCGTGCTCGACTCCAGCTCGACGCGGTGTTCGAGCCCGGCTTGGGCTTCCTGTTCGTGGTCGGAAGCACGCTCGTCGAAGTGCTCTGGGACGAACGCTATGCCGAGGCGGGCTGGATGTTCGAATGGCTCTGCATCCGGGTCGCGATGGCCGTGGTCGTGTACCCCTGTGACCGCTGCCTGCTCGCGATGGGGGAGACGACCTATCCCTTCTATCGCAGCCTGGTCCGAGCGGCCTGGATCCTGGTCGCGATTCCGGCGGGATGGTGGATCGACGGGACGCACGGCCTCATCATTGCCGCCTCGCTTGCGGAGCTTCCCGTCGTCTGTGTGCTCTGGCCGGTTTTCGCGCAGCGCGGAATGTTGCGACTCGATCGCGAGCTGCTGGCCGTGCTCCTCTTCGGCGCGGGCTATGGCGTAGGCCGCGTTCTCGATCCGACGCTCGCCAGCTTGTTTCGATAGGGGAATCGCGGCATGGAGTCACTGCTCCCGTCGAACATCCGCAGACACGAGGTCGGCGTCGTTCTGATCGGTCGGAACGAGGGGGAAAGATTGAGGCAGTGCCTCGATTCGATTCCGGAAGGCATCGGGGCGGTCGCCTATGTGGACAGCGGTTCGTCGGACGGGAGCCCTGAGCTCGCCAGGGGCCGCGGGTTCACGGTCGTCGAGCTCGATCTTGAGACCCCCTTCACGGCGGCGCGCGCGCGCAATGCCGGATTCGCGCGCGCTTGCGAAGACCATCCCGAGCTGCGTGCCGTTCAGTTCATCGACGGAGATTGCTCCCTCGTTCCGGGCTGGCTCGAAGCGGCGATGGCGCATCTCGATGCGGACCCGAACTGTGCAGCGGTCTGTGGCTGGCGGCGGGAGCGGTTTCCGGACGCCTCGATCTACAACCGCCTCTGCGACCTGGAATGGATCGCACCCCCGCTCGGTGACGTCGGCGAGTTCGGATTCGGAGGGGACGTCCTGATCCGGGTCGCTGCCTTCAGCGCGCTCGGGGGCTACTCCGCCGACTTGATCGCCGGCGAGGATCCCGAGCTCTCCTCGCGGTTGCGCATGGCTGGATACTCCGTGCGGCGCATC
>JANMTD010000359.1:0-3918 GCA_031390075.1 Deltaproteobacteria bacterium
GGCGCCAAAGCCGCCACGAGCCCGCCTTCCGCGGTCCCGCCGACTCCCACGCCGTCCGCGCCCGCCGGCGATGCGTTGGCCGCAGCGACACCGGGTAGTGGCGCCGCGAGCGCTCCGAACGAATGGAATGACGGTGGCACCGCCGCCGGATCGGAAGACCCCGCGGATCCGAACGCCGCAGCCGAGAAGCCGAAGTCGCGCCCGATGATGGTGAAGTCGTCGGATCGCGCCGACGCCGAAGAGGGCGGCGGCATGCTGACCTGGACGCTCGCGGGCCTCGGGCTCGCGGCGGCCGCGTTCGGTGGACTCGTGGTGGCGCGTCGACGACGTGCGGCCGCCGACGACGAGGATGCCGAGGGAGAGGCCGAGAGGCCGTACGAAGACGACGCGGTGGCCGATCGGTCCTCCGCTTCCGATGTGAGCAATCCCTTTGCCGAGCTGACCGGGGGCAGTGCGTCCCTTGCTTCGAATATGACCAGTGGCGCCGCGAGCCCGGCTCGCCCCGCCGCTCTACACGAGAAGAAACCGTCGGAGTCGCTGCTCTTCGACGACGCCGAGGAGAAGACGATGGAAAACATGGAAGTGATCTCCCGCTCACAGGTCAACGAGAGTCTCGGAGGCGCGATGCCGATGATGGGTGCCGGCTCCGACGAGCTCACGCAGATGTTCCGCGAGATGCAGCGCCGCGTCGCCGCGCTCGAAGGTCGGATCGACGAGCTCGTCGATGCCCGCGATCGCCTCGAACGCCAGGTCGCGGCCCAGACCGAGGAGCTGCGCGTCCAGCGCGCCGCGATCGCCCGCACGCAGCGCGCGGTCCGCAATCTCGCCCGCCCCGAAGAGGGGAACGACGACGAGCCGACCGAGCCGGCGCTGCGCGACCCGAACTGAAGCGGGTTTGACGGACGGCTTGCCTCGCGGTGGGCCGTCCGTTTCGTTTTGGAGCCGCGTAGTGTCTTCAGAGGGCTCAGGCAGCGAGCAGCATCGCCCCGAGCGCCCCCGCGTGACCACTGCGCGGCAGCACGATCGCCTCGAATCCCATCACGGTCGAAAACAGCCGGACCGTCTCGACGATGCGCGGGTTGTCGTGGAGCGTCGAGCCGCCGTAGACGATGCGCTCGACGCCCGCGAGCTTCGCATTCGCATTCGCGAGCAGCGCGATGTTCTCCGCCACGAGCACCATCACCGCCGCCGCGAGATCCTCACGCCGGGCGGTCGGGGAGCTCGCCCCCTTTTCCCCTTCGAGCGCGCGCGCGAGCTTGCCGAAGGACGCGGCCGTCGCCTCGCCGGCGATCGGGATCGTGTTCTTCGCGTAGATGTCCGAGATCAGGAGATCGATGTTCGCGCGGTTGCCGCGGGCGGCCAGCGCAGCGAGCTCGTCGTGGCTGCGGCAGCCCGTGAGGGCGAAGCCGAGGCCGAGGGCGGTTCCGCCGCCCAGGGCCGTCCCGCCCACGCGTTCGACGCGGCTTCCCTCGACGCGCAGGGCGGAGGTTCCCGTCCCGATCGAGACGAGCAGGTAGGGGGCGTCCTTCGCGAGACCCGAGAGGGCGAGCAGCTCGTTCGCGCCGCGGCCCCAGGCGTCGAACTCGATCGGATTGGCGGCGGGGCGGGCGATGTCGCTCAGGATCTCGGCGCTGCCGCAGCCGGTGACCCCGATGCGATCCGGGTCGAGCCGGGACACCAGGCCGCCGACCCGCTCGGCCGAGGGCGCGGGCCAGGTCGCGAAATGCCGCTCGCCGCCCCGGTCCCGGACGCAGAGCTTGACGAGCGTCGCCCCCGAATCGACGCCGAAGGCCTCCGCGGCCCGGAGCGCCGGATCGAACTCCCCGAACGCGGCGAACGTCCCTATGCCTGCGCTTCGTTCCACCGATTCGCCTCGAGATCCGGTCCGTTAGACTCACGCGCGACCGGAAGGCCCCCCGGACGGAAGCCCGATGTATACCGCTTTTTATGGCCTGCGTGAGAAGCCTTTCGCGCTGAGCCCCGACCCCCGATTCCTCTACCTCGCGGCCTCACACCGTGAGGCGCTCGCACATCTGCTCTACGGCATCGAGCAGGGCGAGGGCTTCATCTCGGTGACCGGCGAAGTCGGCACCGGCAAGACGACGCTCTGCCGCACACTGCTCGAGCGCCTCGAAGGCGACATCGAGCTCGCCTTCCTCTTCAATCCCAGCAGGAGCGCGCTCGAGCTCCTGCAGTCGATCTGCGCCGAGTTCGGTCTGCCCGCCGAGGGCCTCGGCCGGCGCAACCTGATGAGCCAGCTGAACAAGTTCCTGCTCGAGCAGAAGGAGCGCGGACGGCGCGTGCTGCTCATCATCGACGAAGCGCAGACGCTCTCCGAGAACACCCTCGAGCAGGTCCGCCTGCTCTCGAATCTCGAGACGAGCCGCGAGAAGCTGATCCAGATCCTGTTGCTCGGACAACCGGAGCTCGACCGCAAGCTCGACGAGCGCGGCCTGCGCCAGCTGCGCCAGCGCATCAGCGTCCGCTGGAAGCTCGAGCCGTTAGGCGACTCCGAGACCCTCGCCTACGTACGCCACCGCATCTCGGTCGCCGCCGGCCAGCCGAAGGATCTGTTCAGCGAATCCGCGCTGCGTGAAGTCCACCGCCGCACCGGCGGCATCCCGCGCCTCGTGAACCAGCTCTGCGACCGCGCGCTGCTCGCCGGCTATGCGGCGCGCGCGACCCAGATCGGCCCCTCCCTGATCCGCGCCGCCGCGCGCGAGATCCCCGACGTCCGCGATCCCGCCGATCGGGATCCGCGCTACGGCCGCAAGCTGCTCCCGACCTGGTTGAAGCGCCCGTGGATGTACTTCGCGATGACGCTCGGATTCGTCGGCCTGGCCCTCGTCTTGGGACTCGTCGCCGGACGAAGCGGAATCGGCGCCTCGAAGCAGGCGCGCGCCGGGCAGGGTGGATCCGAGAGCCCGCCCCCCGCCGTGAGCGCCCGCGGCACGCGCTCGGGCTCGCGCTCGGACTCCCCGCTCGTCGGCCGCCTGATCGGCTATGTCCCCGGCGATGCGCAGGGGGAGCTGCGGGCCACCGACGGACAGCTCGCCGCCGCCGGCGTCGGACTCTCCGGCGCCCCCGGAACCGCGGGCCTGCCCAGCCACGCCCCGCCCGCCATCGGGCGAAGCGCCGTCGCCCCGGGACTGTTTCCGCAGCTCCTCGCCGCCCGCCCGGGCGAAGCCGCCCTCGCCGAGAGCGAGCGCGCCTTCCTCGAGCTCTACGACCTCCCCTCCGACGCGTTAGGCCTGGCCCCAGCGAACGCCGATGAGCTCCGCGAGCGCCTCGAAGCCAGGGGCCTCATGACCACCGCCTTCGACGGCGGATCCTTCGAAATGCTCCGCCGCCTCGACCACCCGGTCCTGATCCCCGTCTCCGCTGCCAACGCCAACGCCATCGCCAACCCCGCCAACCCGTCCGACCCCGCGACGACGACCACGACGCCCACGCCCCTCGCGAGACTCTCCACAACGGAGGCCGACCGCCGCTGGCTCGCCATCACCGGCTTCGACGGCGATCGCGCCTGGCTCGCCGGACTCGTCGCCGGCCGCGTCGTCAGCGTCGCCCTCACGGAGCTCGAGCCGCGCTGGCTCGAGGCCGGCGTGCTCGTCTGGAAGAACCACGAATCCCTGGCCGCCCGCGTCGAGCGCGGCGGCGAGCGCGCGAGCGTCGAGTGGCTCCAGACCGCGCTCGCCGAGCTGGGCGATTTCGAAGGCCCGCCCGATGGCGTATTCGACGCGAAGACCGCCGCCGCGCTCCGCGACTTCCAGAACCGGATCGGCCTCTTCGAAGACGGCGTCGTCGGCCCCCTGACCCAGATCGCCCTCTACGCCCAGCTCGACCGCTACCCGGTCCCGCGCCTCTCGGAGAGCGCCGTCCGTCCCCCGCCGCCCCCGTTCGACGCAGCGACCGCGC
>JANMTD010000316.1:0-4179 GCA_031390075.1 Deltaproteobacteria bacterium
ACGGCGGTTTCACATGAGGATAAAGGCCTGGCCATGCGGATCGCGTTCCTGGCTGCCCTCTCCCTGTCCCTGGCCCTCTCGGCGTGCAAGTCCGCCGAGGTCGAGAAGTCGAATGCCCGTTGTCGGGTCCCCGTCGTCGTCGAAGCCGATCGCGCTCGGCACCCCGGAATTCGACGAGCGGAAATCGAAGGAGAGCAGACTCGAGGGGACGATGTCGTGGGCCGAGAGCGTCTCGATCCAGCGCGTCCCCGTGACGCGAACGGACGCCCCGGTCGCGTCGAAAACCGTCGTGCCGTCGGGCTGGTCGAGTCCTGCATAGCTCGCGACGTTGGTCTGCGAGAGATCGATCGGGATCTCCTCGAGTGGCTCTGCCGCATGAAGTCCGACGTCGAGACCTGAGCGCGTCTCGTTCTCGGCGAGCGTGAACGACGCCACGCCTGTCGTCATCGACGCATCGCTGTCGCGAGTCGGGTCGGGGCCCTGTCGCTCGTGCGTGAAGACGAGATTGCCCGGCGCGTAGGCGAGCCGATAGTGGCCCGCGCGGAGGTCGCCGAACGCGAATCCGCCTTCGACATCGGTCGTCGTTGTCGCGATGGGCAGTCCGTTGCCCTGTCGGAGTGCGACGTCGATCCCCCCGAGCCGCTCTTCGCCCGGGTCCCGCAACCCGTCCCGGTCGTCGTCCCGCCAGGCGATCCCCGCCACGATGCCCATGCCCTGGGCTGCTCCTTTGCGAATCGCGAAGTGGTCGCGCACGGCGCCCTCTTCGTTGACGAAATGACCGCGCAACTCGGAGCCGTTCAGGTCGAGGACCAGCGATCCGCGTTCGTTCAGCGAGACCTGCATCGCCGGATGGTTGAGTGCCCCACCGGCCAGCTTGCTCGACGAGCCGACGACGGCGTAGACGGCGCCCTCGTGCGGGGCATGGCCGAACGTCGGTTTCACGTACGCCCCGTCGCCGCTCGGGTCGCCGTCCCCGCCGTCGATCGCGTGGACCGGGCCGAAGGTTGCGGACGTGCCGTAATGGCCGTCGATCAATCGGGAGCGCTCGTAGGAGTGGCTGTGACCCGTCAGCAGGAGGTCGACGCCGTGAGCTTCGAGCAGGGAGACGTAGGTCTCGCGCAACAAGATCGGGATCGGGCCGTAGTCCGAATCGTGGAAGCCTTTCGTGTAGGGCGGATGGTGCCAGAGGGCGATCAGCCAATCGGTTTCGTCGCGTGCGACCATGTCCTGCAGGTCGGCCTCGAGCCAGGCCCGCATCTCGCCCTCCGGATGGAGGTTCGACTCGTAGGAATCGAGCACGACGAAATGGGCGTTGGCGTGATCGAAGGCGTAGTAGGCCTCGGTGCCCGACGGCACGCCGCCCTGCTCGCCGGCGCGGGGAAAGTCGAAGATCTCGTAGTAGGGACCGGTCTCGGTCGCGGAGTCCGCCGAGCGTCCGTCGTGGTTGCCCAAAGCCGACCAGACTGGTGTCTTGCGCAGCAGCGCGGGAAACATGTCGAAGACAGCAGTCTGATATTCGGCATCCGTTCCGTCGTCGTACGCGTTGTCGCCGAGCATCAGCCACAGCGTCGCGGGGACATCGCCCGCGAACGCCTCGTAGGCGGCGATCACCGCGTAGGGCGGGGGCTCGTGGCTGCCCGAATCGCCGATCACCCAGATGCGGGTGGCGGCCGTACTTCCGGGTGGCGGCGAGGTTTCGAAGTAGGTCGTCGCGTCGCCGCCGGCGACGACCTGCCCCGCGTGCTCGATCGCGTAGTAGTAGCGGGTCGCCGGGAGGAGCCCCGTCAATGCGACCGAGTGGTCGGTGACGGGGGTCGGCTCGCCGGCGGTCAGCAAGAGGAGGCCCGAGTCGGTGCCGTAGCGGAGCTGCGACGGGATCGGGGTCGAGGTCCGCCAGCGGATTGTGATCGACGTGCTCGCGCCGCGCTGCAGGTACGGGCCACGGGTCACGACTTGCGCGCTCGCGTCGGGCGCGGCCGCCAGACCGACGAGGCACGCAATCGCGACGGCGAGGGCGACGGAGGGAACGACAAAGGCGACGGCGAAAAGGACGCCGCCGAAATCGCCAGGGCTCGGCGGGACGGATCGTGCGCGGCGCACGCTCGAGCGTGATTCCATGTCCTGGGACGCCCCTACTGCCGCGCCTTAGCCACGAACCACTCCCCGGATCGACCCGAAAGCCCGCGCGGGTGAGGTCGGGTTCCCGGGGCGTGACAGCCAGAGGGGCGAGAAAGATGACTTCCCGATCCTCCCATTCTCCCGGAGTCGGGTCAAGCCGAATCTCATTCCCGGCGGGATATTCGTTTCCTGCGGCTCAGGTCAACCCACCCCGTCCGCGGCCCGCGTCGCGGCGCCGATCAGCGCGTCGAGGCGATCCAGTCCGCGATGATCCGCGCCGCCTCCGGTCCGTTGTCCTCCTGCCAGAAATGGCCGGCGCGGGCCTGGATCTGGTGGGGTTGGCCGCGGGCGCCGGGGACGCGCTCGGCGAAGATCGCGTCCCAGCCGCGGGTCGGCGGATCCGAGTCGCTGAAGAGATTGAGGAAGGGGCGGTCGAAGCGGGCGAGGGCCTTCCAGGTCTCGAGATTGATCTGGCAACCGATGTCCGAGCGCGTGACGGGGATCAGGACGGAGAACTGCCGCATGCCCGCCTTGTGCCACTCGGAGGGGAAGGGCGCGTCGTAGGCGGCGAGCTCGGCCGGCGTCACGCCGCGCACCGTCGAGCCCGCGATCGAGGGGCTCGCGTCGAACTCGACGGTGCGGTGGGTCGTGTGCATCCAGTCGAGCAGCATCGTGTTCACGGTCGAATCGCTCGCGCCGCTCGCATGGACCGCCCAGGCGATGCGGCCGGCAAGCTCGGGCTCGGCGGTGTGGAGCATCGTGTTGCCGGCGACGACGCGGGCGAAGCGGTCAGTCTCCTTCGCGAGGACGCCCATGCCGATGGGGCCGCCCCAGTCCTGGCCGATCAGGGTGATCTCGCGCAGGTCGAGGGCGATGACCAGCTGACGCAGCCATTCGATGTGATTCGCGAACGAATAATGCGAGGCCTTCGTCAGCTTGTCCGAGCGGCCGAAGCCGACGAGGTCGATCGCGATCGCGCGCAGGCCGGCCGCGGCAAAGACCGGGACCATTTTGCGGTAGAGGAAGGACCAGGATGGCTCACCGTGGACCATCAGGACGACCGGGGCCTTCTTCGGATCGCCGAATGCCGGGCCCTCGTCGACGTAGTGCATGCGAAGCGGAGCCTTCGCATAGGGATTCGCGACGTCGACGTAGTGCGGTGCGAAGGGATAGCCGGGGAGGTTCGCGAAGCGGGCGTCGGCCGTGCGCACGACCGGCGGGATCGGGGGACCTTCAGTCGGGACCGCGCGGGTCATACGCGCCCCCGGTGTATCGACCCCGCCGGGACCTTCATCAGCTTCGCCGCTTCGGCGCCGCGGGCGATCGGCCGACCGACCTCGCGGCAGAGCTTCGCCGCGCGCTCGAGGATCTCGACGTTCGTCGGCTGGCCCGG
This sequence comes from Deltaproteobacteria bacterium, assembly GCA_031390075.1. Taxonomy (GTDB): domain Bacteria; phylum Myxococcota_A; class UBA9160; order UBA9160; family UBA4427; genus UBA4427. Next base: position 3,512 of record JANMTD010000316.1, read on the forward strand.
TCCCGCGTAGTCCTCGAGGCCGACGCGCATATGTCCCCCGCGCTCGAGGGCGAGTCCCGCGACGTCGCTCGACAGCAGATCGCCGCCGGGAATCGCGACCGACCACGGCAGATCAGAGTCGCCCAGGATCTCGAGATAGGCCGTGAGCGAAGCCTCCGTCGCAGGGATCCCGAAGCTCGCGAAGGGCGAGCCGAAGAAGATCTTGACGATCCCGCCGTGGCGAATACGGCCCGCGCGGAGGTAGGCCGCCGCCGACCGCATGAAGCTCCCGTCGAAGATCGAGAAGTTGATGGGCACACCGAGCGCCGCGCAGGTATCGATCATGTGGCGCACGTCGGCGTTCGAGTTCATGTAGATCGTGTCGTGGGTGCTCGGCGCGCCGTCGGCCTCGAAGGTCCCGATGTTGACGGAGCCCGGATCGACGATGCCCATCGTCAGGCAGCCCGCGCGGGCGATGGCCGGCAGGTGGCCATAGCGCTTCTCGACGGTCGTGTGCGGCCCGCCGCCCGTCATCGTCGGATAGAGAAAGACGTCGGGATGTTTGGCGAGCACCGGGCGCCAGGCTTCGATGTAGGGCGTGGGCGAGTGCTCGGCCGTCACGCCGTCGAAGATCGGATCGTCCGTGTGGTTGTGGACGATCGAGGCACCGGCTTCGATGCACGCCAAGG
>JANMTD010000369.1:0-2801 GCA_031390075.1 Deltaproteobacteria bacterium
CGTGAGCCCGGAGGTGAAGGCACACTCGATCATCTCGGTCGTGGATCCCAGCAAGCCCCACGAGTCGGCGGGTGACGGTGTCGTCAAGTACGAGAGCGCGCACGTCGACGGGGTCGACTCCGAGCTGATCGTGAAGAGTCCACACTCCGGCATGCAGGCCGCGCCGGCGACGATCGAAGAGGTGCGTCGAATCCTGCTGGCGCACTCCGCGGTCTCGAACTGCCCGCTTCCCGCGCCGACGTTCCCCGGAGCCAGCTCGACGATCGAACATTCGGGATCCGGGCGACCGTAAGGCCTCTGTAGTCGCTCAAGTCGGAAGCGCGATCCCGTACAGCTTCGACGCGTTGTCCTGCAGGATCTTCCGCTTGCGCGACTCGCTCCAGCCGGCACTGACCTCTGCGATGTACTCCTGCACCTTGGGATACAGGCAGGTCGGATGCGGGAAATCCGTCTCGAAGAGCACGTTGTCTTCGCCGACCTGGTCGATCAGCTTGATCGGTGCCGTCTTCTCGAACCAGAAACAGCCGTAGACGTGCTTCTTGAAGTACTCCGACGGGGCCATCGAGAGCTTCTGCTCGCTGGCGGAGTCGGTCTCGGTCCATTCGTAGTCGATCGACTCGAGCACGAAGGGGATCCAGCCGATGCCGCTCTCGACGGATACGATCTTGAGCTTGTCGCAGCGGTCGAAGAGTCCGCTGTAGAGCAGGTTCGAGATCACGCGTGAGTTCTCGACGAACAAGGCCGCGGATCCCAGCGCCAACCGCCGACTCCAGCCCATCGAGGGCCAGGCGGCGCGGCCGAACATGTTGAACGAGGTCTCGCTCGCGCCGATGTGGAAGTTGACCGGCAGGCCCGAGTCGTTGCAGGCGTCCCAGAAGGGCAGCCAGGCATCAGCGCCGAGGTCGGGGAGGCCGATCGAGTCGGGATCGCTGCACATCACGATGCCCTTGAGGCCCATCGTCTTGGCGCGCTCGACCTCCTGCACACACTGCTCGATGTTCCACCACGGCATCAGTGCCATCGGGAAGAGCCGACCGTTCGATTCTTCCTGGATCTCGGCCATCGCGTCGTTGTAGATCTGGGCGCAGGCCTGGCGCAGGCCGCTGTCCTCGACCTTCATGAAGTTCTGGCTGCCGAAGCCCGCGACGTTCGGGTAGAGGATCTGCGCGAAGAGGCCGCCCTGGTCGAGCATCTCGACCCGAGCCTTCATGTCCCAGGACGCGACGTGGACGTCTTCGATTCCCCATTGGAGGAATTCCATGCCCTTCGATTTGCGGCCGTCCTTGTAGATCACGCTCGAGGGGATGGCCATCGCGAGCTGGATGCCGTTGTCGACGACCCAGGCCTTCTTGTCGCCGCTCTGCTCGACGCGCGGGAGTCGATTCTTGTACTTGGCGGGCGCGCGCTTCGTCCACAGGTCGTGGGGCTCGCTGATATGCGCGTCGACGTCGATGATGTCGTAGGGGGTCAGGTTTCGCGGGTTCGGGGAAAGAGGGCTCATTTGGGCATGCCTCCGGAGAGAGCGTCGTGGCCGATCGCCGGCTCGACGAATTGCGTGAAGTTGGGACCGCGTCGCAGGGCGTGACCGCCGTCGACGTTGATGGCGCAGCCGGTGACCCAGCGGGACTCGGGGCCTACGAGGAAGCGGGCGAGGTGGGCGACGTCCTCGGATTCGCCGACGCCGTCCATCGGCGTGTTCTCGATATAGGAGCTGTAGACGGAGCTTTCGCGCGGGATGCCTTCCATGATCTCGGTGGCGATGAAGCCGGGGCGGATCGAGTTGAAGCGGATCTTCGCCGGCCCGAACTCGTCGGCCGCGTTCTTCATCATCTGCTCGATGCCGGCCTTGCCGACGCAGTAGGCGCCGAAATAGAGATGCGTCACGTGGCCCGCGATCGACGACATCCCGACGAAGGAGCCGCCGCCCGCCTTCCGCATCAAGGGCACGGTGTGCTTCACGCACAGCATCGTGCCGAGCACGTTGAGATGCAGGACGCGGATGAACTCCTCGGTGTTCTGGAGGTGGTAGGGGCCCATGCCGCCGCCGCCGCCGGCGTTCGCGACGCAGCCGTCGAGCTCGCCCGTCATCGCCGCGGCGCGGGCGACGATGCGCTTCACGTCCTCTTCGTTCGTCACGTCGCCGGTCACGACCTGGACCCGGCCGCCGTGGCCCGCGGCCGCTTCGATCTTCTTGGCTGCTTCCTCGAGCTTGCTGGCCGTCCGGCCGCAGATCGTGACCGCTGCGCCGTCGGCCGCGAGGCGTGCGGCGCAGGCGGCGCCGATTCCGGTGCCGCCGCCCGTCACGAGAAACGCCATGCCTTCGAGGCCGCCGGTCGGAATCGTTCCCTTCAACTTGGTCATGGCGATCGGTCTGCCTTTCTTCTCGCGTTTTCTTCGCGCGGGTGCTCGCTGGGCGGTTGGGGCTCCGGGTCGGGAGCCGTCCGAGCATACCTCGCCGGGCGGGCTCTGCCGCGGCCGCGCCTGGTCGTAAAGAGCCTTCGCGCGACGCCCCGACGGGCTTAGAACGGGCAGCGACGGCCGCGCCGAAGGGGTACCGTCGCACGCTCCGCCGGGCTCGTCCCGTGGCAATGGGCCACGCGCCACGAGGCCGGCTCCACGCAACGTGAAGGAACCCCTGATGTCCGTTCGACTGACCGTTCAGCTCTCCGTCCAGCCCGGGAAGGCCAATGAGTTCAAGGTCGCTGCGAAGCCGGCGCTCGCGCGCGTGAAGCGCGAGGACAAGGGCTGCGAGATGTACGATTTGTTCCAGAGCGTCGACGACGAGAGCCGCTTCGTGATGG
>JANMTD010000423.1:0-11047 GCA_031390075.1 Deltaproteobacteria bacterium
CCTCGACCTTCGCCGGATCGTAGGCGTCGGTGTGGACATGCTCGAGATCCGCGGGCAGCTCCGGCGGCTCATGGCGACCGCTGTGGAGCATGGTCGTCTCGAATCCCCGCTCGACGAGCCCGTTCACGACGAAGGGCCCCGTCGGCCCCGCGCCCCCGATCACCAATGCCTTCATCCTCGACTCCCTGCGACGCCTGCGGCTCCCCACGACTCCCTGCGAAGAGCCCGCGGCCTGCGATACCGTCCGAGCACCGAACCCGGGTGGGATGGACCGATGCCGCGCAAAGACGATATCAGAATGACGAAGGACGAGATCCACGACTATCTCGCCGAGGGCCACACGATGACCCTCGTCACGAACGGCTCGAACGGCTTCCCGCACGCCGTCGCGATGTTCTACTCCCTCGACAACACCAGCGGCCACACAAGCGGCCACACAAGCGGCCACACCAACGGCCAAGACCTCACGATCCGCTTCGCGACCTACGCCTCGAGCCAGAAGGTGAAGAACATCGAGCGCGACCCGAAGGTGACGCTGCTCGTCGAGACGGGCACGGCCTACAGCGAGCTGCGGGGCGTGATGATCCAGGGACACGCCCGCATCGAGAACGACCTCGAACGGATCATCGCGACGATGATCGAAGCGAATGCCGGGACGGGAAGCCCGCTTCCGGACATCGAGCAGATCCCGCACGACGTCAAGGTCCGCATGGCGGGCAAGCGCGTGCTCGTCTGCATCGAGCCGCTGCGCTTCGTGTCCTGGGATCACGGCAAGCTCCCGGGCAGCAAGACGCCGGCCGCGCTCCCGCGCTCGATGTCGCGGGCATGACGGGCGGAGCGGCGGCGTGACGGACGTCGAGCGACTTCTCGCCTACGAAGAGATCCGCCAGCTCGCGGCGCGTTATTCGGTCTTCGCGGATGCCCGCGACCTCGACGGGCTCGTCGCACTCTTCGTCGCCGACGTCCGCGTCGGCCGCGATCGCACGGGCCATGAAGCGCTGCGCGCCGACTTCGACCGCTCGTTCCGCCAGGTCGGCCTCACGTTCCTCAACGTCGGGACCCACATGATCGACCTCGTCGACGCCGAGCATGCGACGGGCATCGTCTACGCCCGCGGCGAGATCCAGGACGGGGGCCGCGAGAGCGGGCGCTTCATCGTCCACGCGATCCAGTACCACGACAGCTACGCGCGCCGCGCCGGGCGCTGGCTCTTCGTGCGGCGGAAGTATTTCCTCGTCTACGGGGCAGAGCTCGGTGTGAATCCGCTCTCGCTTCCGCCCGCTCATTGGCCGCAGAGCCAGACGGGCCTCGGCAGCCATCCCCAGGCCCTCGCGACCTGGCAGCGATTCTGGGAGAGGAGACCGCGATGAAGCTGGCGCGCATCCACGGACCGAACGACGTGCGGCTCGACGAAGTGGCCGAACCGGTCTGCGGACCGGACGACGCGATCCTCGAGGTCGCGGCCTGCGGCATCTGCGGGAGCGACGTGGGCTATGCGAAGATCGGTGGCATCCAGGTCCGCGCACCCTCGCCCTTCCCGATCGGCCACGAGCTCGCGGGTGTCGTCGCCGAGCTCGGAGAGAACGTGCGGGGCGTGAAGGTCGGGACGCGGGTCGCCCTGCATCCGGGCGCCGCCGGCTTCGGCCTGGGCAACGGCGGAACCGAAGGCGGATTCGCCCGGCGTCTGCTCGTGCGCGGGGCCGCCCAGGGCAAGAGCCTCTTCCCGATTCCCGACTCGATGAGCTTCGAGCAGGCGGCCCTCGCCGAGCCCCTCGGCGTCGGCATGCACGCCGTCGACCAGGCGAACGTGCGCCCGGGCGACAAGGTCGCCGTGCTCGGCGCCGGCGCGATCGGCCTGTCGGCGACGATCACGATGCTCGACCGCGGTATCGAGGACATCTGCGTGGTCGATCTGTCCGAGGCGCGCCTCGAAGTGGCGAGAAAGCTCGGCGCGCCGAACGTCGTCCACGCGAAGTCGACGAATCTCTGGGAAGCGCTCGGCAGGATCCACGGCCACCAGACGTTCTACGGCTCGGAGCTCGTCGGAACGAACGTCTTCATCGAGGCGACGGGCTCGGGCGCCCTGCTCGAAGAAGTCGTCGCCCACTGCGCCCCCGCCTCGCGTGTCTCCGTCGTCGCCCTGCACCGAAAGCCGGTGTCGATCGATTTCATGACGGTGTTGATGAAACAGATGACGTTGACGGGCGCGATGGAGTATCCGGAGCGCTACGAGCAGATGCTCGAGCTGATCACGCGCCGGGATCCGACGCCGATGATCACCCATCGCTTCGCCCTCGACGATTTCGTCGAAGCCTTTGCGGTCGCTTCGTCGCCGGACGCCGGCGCGAAGGTCATGATCCAGATGCGCTGAGGCGTCGATGGATGGCCCTTCGATCCTGCGTTCTCCGCTGATCCATTTCCTGGTGTTGGGCGCGCTCGTCTTCGCGCTCGCGGGTCGCCTCGGAAGTCCGCGGCGTGACGCGGGCCCGACGCCCGCCCGGGTCTCGCTCGACGCCGAACGGGTGGACGAGCTCCGCGGCGATTTCAAGCGACAGCTCGGGCGCCCACCGGACGGACCCGAGCTGGCTCGCCTGATCGCGCAGGCGATCGACGAGGAGCTCCTCTACCGCGAAGCGTTGGCTCGGGGCCTCGACGAGCACGACGGCGGAATCGAAACGCGGCTCGTCCAGAAGATGATGTTTCTCGGCCACGGTGCATCGAACGAGGATCCGGCACGCCTGCTCGAGCAGGCGCGGGCCCTGGGTCTCGAGCGCGACGACCTCGTCGTCCGGCGAATCGTCGTCGAGAAGCTCCGTCTGCTCGCAGCGACGCTCGCGCCGACAGAGATCCCGACCGAGGAAGAGCTCGTGCGCGCCTTCGAGGCGCAGCGCGAATCCCTGCGCCAGCCCGAGCGGCGGAGCCTCGTCCACGTCTTCCTGAGCCGCGATCGCCGGGGCGAGCGTGCGCAGTCCGAGGCCGAACGCTTGCGCCGCCGGATCGAGCGCGAGCAGATCGAGCCCGCGGCGGCGATTCGCCTCGGCGATGCCTTTCCCCTCGGCCACGCCCTCGATCGCCGCTCGCCCGCCGATCTCGAGCGGAGCTTCGGCTCCGACTTCGCGGCTTCTGTCTTTGCCCTCGAGCCGGAGCACTGGTCCCTGCCGATCGCGTCCGCCTACGGCCTCCATCTCGTGTGGCTCGAGCAGAGCTTTCCGGGCGAGCTCCCCGACTTCGAAGAGGTGCGCTTGCGCCTGCGCCGTGAGCTCGAGCAGCAGGCGCGCGATCGCAAGCTCGAAGCCCTTCTCGCCGAGCTGCGAACACGCTACGAAGTCGCCGTCGCCGAGCCCGGGGAGGAGCGCGAATGAATCGTCCGAAGCTGTCCGCGCTCCGCGGTGTGGGAATGGCGCTCGTCGCACTGCCCGCACTCCTGCTGGCCGCGTCCGCCCTCGCCCATCCGCTCGCCCCCGCGCTGCTCGAGCTCCGTGAAGACGCCACGGGCCGCGTCGCCGTGATGTGGAAGCGCTCTGCGCTGCGGGTTCCGGGCAGCGATCTTCAACCGATCCTGCCGCCGGATTGTCCGGCCCTCGAGGAGCCCCGCGTCGAGGAGCAGGGCGCGGCGATGCTCGCCTACTGGGCGATCGACTGCGGCAAAAAGGGCCTCGTCGGCCGCAGCCTCCGGATCGACGACCTCGGCCCCGCGAAGATCGATACCCTCGTGCGGATCGAGCTCGCCGACGGCCGTCAGATCCAGCGCGTGCTGCGCCGGAGCGAGCCCTCGATGATCGTGCCCGAGCGCGCGACCCGCTTCGGCGTCTTCCGCGACTATCTCGCGATCGGCTTCGAGCACATCCTCGGCGGTGCGGACCACCTGCTCTTCGTCTTCGGTCTCTTCCTTCTCTGTACGGGCTTCGGTCCCCTCGCGAAGACGGTCACGGCGTTCACCGTCGGCCATTCGATCACGCTCTCGCTGGCGGCCCTGGGTTATGCGCAGCTGCCGTCCGGCCCGATCGAGGTCCTGATCGCCGCGAGCGTGCTGGCGCTGGCCGTCGATCTCGCCCGCGACGCCGCGCGGCCGACCTGGATGCGCCGCTTCCCCTGGCCGATGGCGCTCTTGTTCGGCCTGCTCCACGGCCTGGGCTTCGCGGGGGCGCTGCGCGAAGTGGGGCTCCCGGACGGCGAGATCCCGATGGCGCTCTTCTCGTTCAACGTGGGGATCGAGCTCGGTCAGCTCGCCTTCGTCGCGGTGCTGCTGGTGCTGGCGCCCCTCGTGCGGCGGATTCCGATGCCGCTGCCGCGGCGCGCCGCGATCTACGTCATGGGATCGCTGGCCGCGTTCTGGATGATCGAGCGCTCGGCGGCCGTGCTCGGCTCATGACGTGAATCGGAGCGCGTCGCCCTTGCCCAGCTCGACCGTTCTCCCGCAGAGCTCTTCGCGCATCGCGCGCTCCGCGAGCTCGGGGTCGGCGACGACGCGGATCGTGCGCCGTCCATCTTCGAGGTCGAGCATGAGGGCGACGCCGTTCGCTGCTTCTTTCGACGGGGAGAACGCCCGGGAGACCGTGTAGGTCGCGACGCACGCGGGGCCGGTGGCGTCGCCTACGACCTCGACCGTCGCCTGCGCGGCGCGGGCCGCTTCCGTGACCCGATCGTGGCTGAAGGCGCGGCTCGGCTCGGGGCCCAGCAGGCTCGCGCCCTGTTTGGTGATGAGGCCGCTGACGGCGCTCACGAGGCCGTGGCTCCCCGGTGTCGCCCGCATCCGCTCGACCATCTTGACGAGGGCCTGGATCACGAAATTATTGAGCGGACCGCCGCCGAAGGTCATGCCCCCGGTCTGCGTCACGCGGCGTCCGGGATCGACACCGAGGGCGCGCTGCTGCACGCGCACGGCGGCGGGGAAGCAGCTGTAGAGCTCGATCAGATCGATCGCGTCGACTCCGCCGCCGAGGCATTCGAGGACGCGGGCGAAGACGAGCTCGAAGCCTGGCGAGCGGTGGAGCTCGCGCCGCTCCGACAGGGTCACCATGTGCTCCGAGTCCACCACGGCCAAGGGATAGATGAACATCTTCTCGTCGAGGCCGAGGCGGCGCGCCTTCGCCAGCGAGCAGACGATGAGCGCACCCGCCTGGTTCACGTGCCACTGGGAGACGAGGTGTTTGGTGTAGGGGAACGAGAGCAGGCGATTCGACTCGCTCGGGGTCACGATCTCGTCCGCAGCGAGGGGCTTTCGATTCCAGGCGTCCGGATTCAGGACGGCGACGCGATTGAAATCGCCCCAGAGCGCGCCGAGCTCGGCGCGGTGCTCGGCGAGCGTACGCCCTTCCTGGAAGCGCAGGGCGTTGTCGATCATCGCGTACTGGATCGTCGGCGTGATCAGGCCCTTCTCGATCTCGATGCGACCCATGATCTCCGCGGTCGGGCGCAGATGGAGATCCGGCACGACCGCTTGCTGTGCCGTGAGTGGCACTTCGGCGCCCATCCGCTGCAGCCTTGTCGCCCGGTCGTGGGCCTCGCCGCCGACGAGGATCGCGACCTCGCTCCGACCGGCCGCGATCTCGCCCGCGGCGCGGCCGAGGAGGCTCGACTGCAGGATGCCGATTTCGGCGACGACCGTCCGCGCGCCCACGGCCCCGATTCGCTCCGCCAGCAGCCGCCCCGGATCCGAGTAGGCCCAGAAGCCGCGCGGAACGATGATCTCGTCGACACCGGCGAGGAGCGCATCGGACGCCGCATCCTGCGCCGCCAGGCGGATGGATTCCTCCATCAATGCGATCGGCTCCCCGATCGTATGCGGATCCTCCGCGTGTCGGTTCACCGAGCCCACGCCCACCACGACCGGAATCCGCTCCGCTTGCATCGATGTCTCCTCAGGGCGCCGATTCTAGGGCGGGCCCGTGGTCCGGTCAGCGCCCTCGATCTGCCCTACAGTGGCCCATCATGGAGAAGCCGAAACGTCAGGAGCAGGAAGACGCCAGCGACCAGATCACCGAGGTCGCGAAGGACATCCTGCGCATGCAGCTCCCGATCCGGATCCCGGGTCTGGGCCACGTCAACATGTACGCGATGGTCGACAAGGAAGGCGTCGCCGTCGTCGACCCGGGGCTCCCCGGCGTCGAGACCTGGGATGCGATCGCCCATCGCCTGAAGCAGGCCGGCCTCGCTCCGCGCCACATCCACACCGTCTTCATCACCCATTCGCATCCCGACCATTTCGGCGGCGCCGTGCGCATCCACAAAGAGTCCGGCGCCAAGATCATCGCCCACCGCGCCTTCCATTTCGGCGGCCCCTCGATCCGCAAGCGCCACACCGCGGCCCACATCCAGCCCCTCGAGCCGACCGACCATGTCGGGCACGGGCACGCCGGGCACGACCACGCCGGACACAGCCATGCCCACGGCTCGGCCGACGCGCATAACGAGTTCTCCGTCGACGACCTGACGGTCCACATGGAGCTGCTCGAGAAGGACCGCCGGCGCTCCCAGAATCCCGTTTACAATTTATTCTCCACGCTCAAGCGGCTGACGACGCCCGCCCCGTGGAAGGGCCCGGCCGACCGCGCCGCGCTGCGCGAGCGGCTTCGCTGGCTCGCGATGGCGACGATTCGACGCGGATCCTTCCTGCCCCCCGTGACCCATCACGTCGAGCACGGAGACATGCTCCGACTGGCGGGCCGCGAATGGTTCGTGCAACACACCCCCGGCCACACCGCGGACCACATCTGCCTCCACGACCCCGAGACCGGCGCCTTCATGTCAGGCGACCACGTACTGCCCTCGATCACGCCGCATATTGGCGGCGTGTCGTACCTGCCCGATCCGCTGAAATCCTTCTTCTATTCACTCGACCGCGTCGGCGAGATCCAGAACGTGAAGCTGGCCCTGCCCGCCCACGGCCATCCCTTCACGAATCTCAAGGAGCGCGCCCAGTCGATCAAGGCGCATCACCACGAGCGCCTCGAGGAGATCGGCAAGATCGCCCGCGAGCTCGGACGCTCCGATGTGAACAGCTTCATGAAGCGGCTGTTTCGCGAGCGCAGCTGGGGCGACATGGCCGAGAGCGAGACCTACGCGCATCTCGAGCATCTGCGCATGGCGGGCAAGGCCGCCGCCCATCGCAACGAACAGGGCCGCCTCGTCTACGAGCTGTAGCGGGCCCGACGCGCATCGGGGAAGCGGAAGCCGAAGCGGCCATCACCCGGGAATGCGCAGTCGCAAGGCTCGATTCCAGGTCGAATCCACGATGGAGGACGCGGATCGGCAGATTCGGAGTACGCCGCGCCGCGACGTCAGCTGGTCAGCAGGGCGCTCGGTGACAGGGGAATGCGCACGTCGATCTCCGTACCGGCGCGGCCAACGGACTTGACCTCGAGGATTCCGCCCACGTCGATCGCTCGCAACTTCATGCTGAGCAGGCCAAGGCCACTCGGCCTTCCTTCTCGGGTTGCGAGATCCTGAAGGTCGAAGCCGACCCCGTCGTCGTGGATCGCCAATCGAACGAAGGCGTCCTGCCGCGCAAGGGACAGCTTGACTTGGCGTGCGCAGGCGTGCTGCTCGACGTTTCTCAGGGCTTCCTCGAGAATGCGGTAGAAAGCCAACTCGATGTCGCCGGGCAGTCGCTCGGTCAACTCCACGCAGTCGAATTCGACTGCCACGCCCGTCCGTTTCTCGAACTCCGTGCCGATGTTGTGCAGGACGCCGATCAGGCCAAGTTCACGTAAGACACTGGGCCTTAGCGAGTGCGAGATTCGCTCCACTTCTCCGGCCGTCTTCCCGAGCAAATGAGACAGTGCCATCGCTTCGGCCGTGGCTGCCCTGTCGAGTCCCGAACGTCCGTCCTCCATCGCCCGGCCGCGCAGGAGGGCGACCAAGAGCAGCTGTGTGATGTTCTCGTCCAAATCGAGGGCCACGCGCCCCCGCTCGGCTTCCTGCTCTTGCATCACGCGTTGCGTCAAGGACCGCAATTGCTCCTCCGCGCGGCCGCGCTGGATCACTTCGGCGAGCAGGGCACGGTTGGCGTCCTCGAGCTCGCGCCCCTGGCGGTACAATTCGGCGAAAACGGCGACCTTCGAGCGGAGGATGGTCGGATTCACAGGCTTGTGGAGGTAGTCCACCGCGCCGGCGCCGTAGCCATCGACCACGTGCTGGTCTTGCGCCGTGGTGACGGTTGCGATGTTCCGGACCTGGGTGGTGAGGTTGGTCGCCATCGCGTTGACCGAGTCGGTGAGATCCTTCCAGGTCCCCGCCGCGCCCGGCACCACCGCCTGCCCGCCGAGCCGGCCGTCGGTGCCGACTTCGCGCGCCACGCGCGTGACTTCCGACGAGAACGACCGCAGCTGATCGACCATCGTGTTGATGGCTTCCTTGAGCTGCAGAATCTCGCCGCGCACGTCGACGGTGATCTTCTTGGAAAGATCTCCACTCGCGACTGCGATCGTCACGTCCGTGATGTTGCGGACCTGTGCGGTGAGGTTGCCCGCCATCTGGTTCACGGACTCCGTGAGATCCCTCCACACCCCGGAGACGTCCCTGACCCGCGCCTGGCCGCCGAGCTTGCCCTCCGTGCCGACCTCGCGCGCCACGCGGGTGACCTCCGAGGTGAAGACCGAGAGCTGGTCGATCATCGTATTGACCAGCTTCGCCGAGCGCCGGAACTCGCCCTTGAGCGGGCGCCCACCGACCTCCAGGTCCATGAATTGTCCGAGATCGCCTTTGGCTACCGCGCCGATGGTGCGCGCCACTTCTGTCGTCGGCCGCACAAGATCGTCGAGCAGCGTGTCAAGGGACTCCAGCGTCTGTGCCCATCCGCCGATCGCCCCCGGCACTGTCGTGCGCTGGTTCAGGTGCCCGTCTTTGCCCACGACCACGCTCAGCCGCGTGACCTCCCTCGACATCTGCTGCTGGCGCAAGACGGCCAGATTGAAGGCCTCCGCGATCTGCCCATCCGTTCCCGCCCAGGTCCGCGGCAACCGTACCGAGAAACTTCCATCGCGAAATTCCGTCAGCGCAGCGAGAATTCGCCGCAAATGAGCCTCTTTCGGAGGGTTCTTGGCACTCTTACGACTCGACTTGACCTGCCGGCCACCGTCCGAGCCGTTTAGCCTGCCCTTCCCCGGCGTAGCGATGGACATGGACGTCGCGGGCGCGGTGGGCTCTTTGGATTGCATTTTGACAGATCAGGGTGAGCTAGATCCCGAGTCGCGCTCATCGTTACTGCTGGGTATTCACCTCCTCATTTCTGGGTATTTCCAGCCGTGCTCAAATCAACGCGGGAAGATGGCGAAGTGGATGGGACTCGAACCTGCGCGGTCGACGACGTACGAAAACAATCCTGCTCGAGCGCAAATCGCGCTCGAGCTGCGATTCGCTGGCCGTCGCGCTGATGGAGCAAGACCTGCGCACGCTGGTGACGTTAGACGGGTGCGACGAGGGGCCGACGCGCGGCGCAGCAGGCGCGACAGCAATGCGACCAGGCAGAGGCCGAGGAGCGCGCTGCTCGCCGGCTCGGGCGCACGCGTTGGCTCGAGCCCCCACACGATTTCCACCTGGTCGCTTCAAGCAACGGTCAGTCCATTCGCGGCGGAAAGAACATCTCCGTCTCAAGGTTCCCGACCCGGATCTTCTCCGCCTGGGGATAGGCGTCCTGCTTGTCGCACTTCAGTCCTCGGCCCTGGCGTCCGGTCTGAGTGGCTTTCGGGCAGAAGGCCGAGACTGCTCCCGTCCCCGCGCAGTCGTTCCCACCGCGAGAATTACGGCGCGCAGGTAGGCGCAGAAGACCTCGCTCGCGAGTCGCGCGTTCCAGGCGCAGCGGTATCGGAGCGGATAGGGCAGCGTGAGCACCCACTGCCGGATCGGCACCTCGGGCCGCACACGGTCGACGAGATGCGCCGCGGTGGACCCGCAGGTGCCGGGCGCGAGCACGCCTCACTCGAGATAGGCGCGGACCTCGCGCTCGACGAAGCGGGCGACGGGGGCGCGTGAACGATACCGAGGCCGAAGCGGCTCCACTCGCTCCCAGAGGTCATCCGGAACCCGCCACCGTTCATGCTAGTCAATTTCTCTTGGACACGGCCTCGACCTTCGCAGGGGAGGATCGATCGACTCGACCTCACGACGAGTCGATGCCTTGGAACAGGCTCTCGGACTTCGGCCCCAGCCGTCAGTCCTGGTGCAGGATCTCGAGGTAGCGACTCCGAATCGCGTCGATCTTCGAATCGAGATTCTCGGCGCTCCAATCGCCCGTCGAGATCGGCGGCAGCACGACCGCTTCGATCGTCGCCGGCCGCACGATCGTCGCATCCTTGGGAAACGCGTCGAGGACATTGCGCAGGACGACGGGCACGACGGGTACACCGGCCTGCATCGCCATGTGGAACGCGCCCTTCTTGAAGCGCCCGAGCCTCGGTGTCGGCGAGCGCGTGCCCTCGGGCGCGATCACGAGCGAACGTCCCTGACGCAGCGCCTGGACGGCGGGGGCGAGCGCCTCGATCGCCGCAATCGAGTCGCTCCGGTCGATGAAGACGACGCCCGCCGCGGCGAAGAGCGGCCCGAAGATGGGGTTCTGACGCAGCTCGATCTTGCCGACCGCCGTGAGGTCCCGGCGCACGAGCTTCAGCATCAGCACGGCGTCGAGGGCGCTCTGGTGGTTGAAGATGAAGACGGCGGGGCGCTGCGACCAGAGGTGCTCTTCGCCCTCGACGCGCAGATCGATGCCCGCGAGCGAGGTCGCGAGGTCCCCCCAGATCGAGCCGGAGACGTTGATCGCCTCGCGCAGCGAGCCGGTCGTGAGCCCCGCCGCCGCGCCGGCCCAGAGCGACGGGGCGATGCTCGCGTAGCTGAGCCCCGTTCGGATGAGATCGCCGAGACTCGGGTTGCCGCGGCTGTGGAAGCGGCGCACGGGCCAGAGGCGCTCCTTCGCGAGCTGCGCGAGCTTGCGATCGGGATTCGTCGGGCGCGGGCGGCCGACCTCCTCGAGCAGCGGCAGATCGTCGGCGCTGTCGGTGTAGAAGTAGCTCTGCGGGAGATCGATGCCCTCCCGCTCGGCGAGGGCCCGGGC
>JANMTD010000445.1:0-4053 GCA_031390075.1 Deltaproteobacteria bacterium
GTCTAGCCTGGGCCGCCGATGGCGCATCAGCGGAGGCCCTGACTTCCCGCGAAGCGCTCGCCTACGCGGAGGAAGAGGAAGCGATGGTGGCCGAGCGGCTCCGCGCGCTGGGATATCTCGAATGACGCGGCCCGCTCTCTCGCTCGTCTTCCCGGCCTGGAACGAGGCCGAGAACCTGCCGGCGCTGCTCGAGAGCGCGCTCGCGATCGGTGCCCAGCTCGGCGTCGACTTCGAGATCGTGATCGTCGACGACGGCTCCGCCGACGCGAGTCGCGAGCTCCTCGACCGCTGGTGTCGACGCGACGAGCGGGTCCGCGCCGTCCATCACGCGGAGAATCTCGGCTACGGCGCCGCGCTGCGGGCGGGGCTCAAGGCGGCACGGGGCGAGTTCGTCTTCTTCAGCGACGCCGACCTCCAGTTCGACCTCGCCGAGATCCGCCGGCTGCTCGCGCACGCGGGCGAGTACGAGATCGTCGCGGGCTACCGCGCGCCGCGGCGCGACCCGTGGCTGCGGCGGCTGATCGCCGCGGTCTGGGGGGCCCTCGTGCGCGGGCTCTTCGATCTGCCGGTGCGCGACATCGACTGCGCCTTCAAGGTCTTCCACCGCTCGGTGCTCGAGGCGATTCCGATCCAGTCGGTCGGCGCCTTCGTCAACACCGAGATCCTGGTCCGCGCGCGGGCGGCGGGCTTTCGGATCCAGCAGGTGCCGGTCAGCCATCGCCGGCGGCGCTCGGGCCGCCAGAGCGGCGCGCATCCGCGCGTGATTGCCCGCGCGCTCTTCGAGCTCGCCGCGCTCCACGCGACACTCCATCCCCTCCGTCCGCGGCGCGTCCAGAGCCTGGCGCCGACCCGCTCCCTGCACCGCCCCCGGCCGGGCCCGGAAGTCGGGCTCTGGCGCTAGCGCGGCCGATGCGACTGCTGTTGGTCGGCGCCTTTGCCTATCCCCACGACCAGGGCTCGCAGGTCTACTTCCAGGAGCAGGCGATCGCCCTGCGCGCGGCGGGCGCCGAGGTCGCGCTGCTGACCTACGGCCCGGGCCCCGGGTCCTCTCTCGAACCGGGTCGCCTCCCGTCCACGGGCCCCGATCTCGGCGACCCCGATCGCTGGCGAGCCCTCGATGGCTTCGACCACACGGCGCTCCCCAGCTGGGCCGCTCCCGCTTCCCACCGCTCGGGTCCACAGCTCGGAAAGCCCTTCGCGGATCTCTGCCTCGCCCTCGCCCTGCGCCGGACCGTCTGCGGTGGGCGGCTCGAGCGCGCGCCGTCGAGTGCGTCATCCGATGCGTCAGAGCGCGCGCTTCGACGCGCATCATTCCATGCGTCATCCGAGTCGATCCCACGCGGCGGTGCCGCGCCCGAGCAATTCGACGCGATCCTCGCGCACCATGCCGAGGCAGCTCTGCTCGCCCTCCACGCCCTGCCCAGATCCCGCCCACCCGTCGTCTACTGTGCGCACACACTGCTCGAGCACGAGCTGCCGCAATACTTCAAGCCGGCCCGACAGCGCGCGCTCGCCGCGCTCGGTCGCGGGATCGATCGCCGGATCGCCCGGCGAGCCGACGCCTGGATCGCGTTGACGCAGAGCTCGGAGCGCGTCATCCGCTCGGCGAGCGCGAGTCCGGGCAGGAGGCTCGCGCCCCCGCTCCCGGACCCCGGCCTCGCCGTCGATCGGCGCGAGGCCGCCGCCGTCGCGCGCTTTCACGGTCTCGTCCCCGGCCAGTTCTTCCTCTACTCGGGCAACCTCGATCCGTACCAGGACCTCCTGCTGCTCGAGCGCCTGGCGGACGAACGAAGTCGCCCGGGCGACGGGGCGGGGCGACCGCTCCAGCCGTCGGACTCGCGATTTCCGATCGTGATCGCGACCCACGCCGCGCGCGCGCACGCGGCGCGATCGGAATCGCCGGGCCTCCGCGTCCTCCCGATCCGATCGACCCGCGAAGCGAATGCCCTCGTCGCGGTGGCGCGGGCGAGCCTCGTCCCGCGCCGAAGCGTCGGGGGCTTTCCGATCAAGCTCGCGAACAGCCTCGCGGCCGGGACCCCGGTCGTCGCCTTCCACGGCGAGGAATGGGGGCTCGTCGACGGGCGCGACAGCCTGCTCGCTTCCCTCGACCGGCCGGTCGCCTCGCTCTCCCACGCCCTCGATCGACTCGAGGCCGACGAGGCCCTGGCCGCCCGCCTCGGCGCCGGTGCCCGAGCGACCTATCTGGCCCAGCACGACCCGGCCCGGGTCGCCGCGGAGACCCTCGCGCTGGTCGAGTCGCTGTTTTCGAGGCACGTCTCGAGGCCTGCCTCGACGCGATGAACTTCGGCCGATCGTGCCGATGCCCGCTGTGCCACAGGCTCCGGGGCTTCTACACTGCCGCCCGCTCGGACACCCCCGCCAGCCGGGGATCCGGGCTTTCGGCGTTGACCTGTGGAATTCGGGAGCCCGGGGCGTGAGCGACGAAGAGGAAGAGAATGGACGGCCGCGCCGGACCCCGCGCCGGGGCGACACGCCCTTCGACCGCAGCATCCGCGAGGCCCGCGAGGCGGGCGCGCTCCGCCGCGTCACCGGCCTGCGCGGCGCCTCGGGACGTGTCGCCGCGAGCCACCTGATCCGCGCCCATGGCGACCGCCCCGTCCTCTACGTCACGCCGGATTCCCGCACCGCGGACGCCGCCGCCGAGGCCCTCGCCGGACTGCTCGGCGAGCGCGCCGACGAGTCGCGGATCCGACAGCTGCCGCGCCACGACACGCTGCCCTTCGACCGCTTCTCGCCCCAGCCCTTCGTCGTCGCGCAGCGCATGGAGGTGCTCCACCGCCTCGACCGCGCGGGCGATGCGGGGCGACCCACGGCAAGCCGGCCCAAACGCGCCGCCGAATCCCCGCGCACGGCCGACGGCAGCGAGCCGGACGAGCGCGCACCGATCGTCGTCGCCTCCGCCTCCGCCCTCTCGCTGCGGGTTCCCGCGCGAAGCCTTCTGCGCGCCGCGACGGTCCGCATCGCGATCGGTGAATCCCTCGATCGCGATGCCCTCGTCGCCCGGCTCGTCGCGATCGGATACCAGCGCATGGCGCTGGTCGAGGAGGCGGGGGAGGTCGCGGTCCGCGGCGACATCGTCGACGTCTTCCCGCCGCATCTCGACAAGCCGCTCCGGATCGAGCTCTGGGGCGATCAGGTCGATTCGATCCGGAGCTTCGATCCCGCGAGCCAGCGCTCGCAGGGCAAGCGCGCGCTGGCGTTGCTGCCCCCGCCGCGGGAGCTGTTATTCGACCGCGACGGGGTCGTGGCCCGCTCGCCTGCGATTCGCGCACGCGCCGCCGAGGAGTCGATTCCGGCAGCCCAGGTCGATGCGCTGATCGATTCGCTGCTGCGGGGCGCGATTCCGCCGGGCGCCGAGTCGTTGGCGCCGCTGATCCAGCCCGAGCTGGAGTCGTTCTTCGACTATCTGCCCGACGACACCCTCGTCCTGCTCGAAGAGCCCGAGCACGCGGTCGCCCGCCTCGAGCGGCTCTTCGAGGAGATCGGGACGAATCTCGTGGCGGCGAAGGGCGAGCGGATCACGGTGCCGGTCGAGAGCCTGCTGCTCGCGCCGCTCGAGATCGCCGAGGCCCTCGCTGCGCGGCAGGCCATCCGGCTCGAGCGACTCGACGTCGTCGAATCCGCGGGCGAGACCGGCCGTCATCCGGCGCGGACGGAGACCCTCGAGGACCTCCGCCGCGCCCTCGTTGCGACCCGCAGCCACGAACGCGCGCTCGCACCCCTCGCCGAGCGCTGCACGGCCTGGCTCGCCGAGCGCTGGCGCGTCGTCGTCGCCTGCAGCTCGCTCTCGAGCGCCGAGCGCTTGAAACATCTGCTCGCCGACTATCAGCTCGAAGCCCAGGTCGCGACGGACCCGCGGCCGGTCTGGCACTGGTCACTCCCGGGGCGCCTCGAGCTGCGCGTCGTCGACGTCGGCGGCGAGGGCTTCGTCTGGGCGGACCAGGCGCTCGCGGTCGTGTGTGACGAGGAGATCTTCGGCGTCCGGGAACGGCGCCGCTCCCGCGCCGGCTGGCGCGACGGGCAGAAGCTCGA
>JANMTD010000452.1:0-7596 GCA_031390075.1 Deltaproteobacteria bacterium
CGCCGTTCACCGAGACGAGCGTGTCCGAGGTGTCGAAGACCAGCGCCCCCGTCCCCCCCGACTGGATCACGAACGGATCCGTCGGCGAGCCGGCCGCATCCGCTGCCGCCAGCGTCACGTTGTACTCCCAGGTATTGGGACCGGTGTGGGTGAAGAAGATGGTCGCCTGGCGTGCCGAGCCGAGGGTGTCGTAGATCGTGACGACCTCGCGGGCATTCGACGTGGCGTTGGGATCCGCCGGATCGAAGGGCGTCGCGATCGTCGGCGCCTCCGAGTCGAGGTTGATGCCGAGCTCGATCAACCCGGTCGCCTCCGGCGGCGAGAGCGGCACGTTGAACTGGATGTCGCCCAGGATGCCGTTCGACGCCCCCGTCGTCTGGTCGATCCCGTACCCCTGGACGCGGTTGCCGTTGGGATCGACGAACATGCCCGTCGAATCGAGGCCGAATGCGCCGCTGCGGGTGTAGGTCCGGCCGAGATTGCCGTCGACGATGAAGAAGCCACGCCCCTCGATCCCGACGTCCGTGTTTCGCTGCGTCTGCTCGAAGACGCCCTGGGAGAAGATCATCCCGACGTCGTTCACACGCACGCCGGCGCCGACCTGCGCAGGCCCCGCGCCGGCCGTGATGTTCTGGCCGAGGACGGAGGCGAACAGCGCCCGCTTCTCCTTGAAGCCGGTGGTATTCGCGTTGGCGATGTTGTCGCCGATCACCGAGATCTGTGTCGAGGCAGCCGCGAGGCCGCTGACACTGGCGGCGAGTGCGTTGGTCAAAGACATCTTCCACTCCTTCTTCGAGCGTGCGCGAAGAGCGCGCCCACCCCTTCCCTGATCATCCGTGATCGTCCCTGGATGCGTCCCCACAGCCCGGCGGTCCATCCGCCGGATTCAGGTCGGGACACACTCAATCGCTCGTACATCGAGAGGTGGAGGACGAGTCCATCGTCCTGCTCGATCACCTCTCGCAACAGCTCCGAAAAGCTCACGACGGCGTCCGCCCGCCGCTCGGCCGCAGGACCGCCTGCGCACCGCCGGTCTGCGCACTGTCGTCCTGCGACGCGCCCCCGCCCGGCGCCATGCGGACCTCGAGGATGTCCTCGATCTTGAAGAGCCTCGATCCGATCCGGACCGCCGGCTCCCCCGCCACCACCGCGCCGGTCACGATGCCCGTCACCATCGGCAGGATCGTGACCGCCGCGCCGTCGGTTCCCTTGGCGCTGAACTCGACGCGGTAATTGCCCTCGGGCAGGTTATGCGCCGCGGGATCGAAATCGAAGCTGTGGTCGCCGACTCGCATCGCCACCGGCCGCCCGTTCGAATCGACCGGCAGGATCGAGCCCTGGTAACGGAGCCCGCCCTGCGCGTCGTAGATCCGGACCGACGCCTCGACGGCGGTCTTCGCCGTGCGCAGCGGCAGCGAGATCGGACTCCGCTCGGCATCGACCTCGATCTGACTCCCGAAGACGACGACCTCGCGTCCGACGAGGCTCGCGGGGTCGAGCCTCGAAGCGGCGCCCGAGCCGGCTTCCTCTTCCTTGAACGCGGCGACGAGCTCGTCGATCCCCGAACGCATCCCGATCAGCTGCTCGACGGTCGAGAACTGGGCGAGCTGGGCGGCGAAATCTGCCGAGTCCTGGGGATTCAGCGGATCCTGGTTCTCGAGTTGGGCGACCAGCATCTCGAGAAAATTGTCCTGACCGACCGCGTCCTGCTTCCGCGCGCGCGCTTCTGCGGCGGCGATGGCCGAATCGATCCCGATCCCATCCAGTGCACTGCTCATGCTCTTCTCCTTCGCGATGCGATGCTCGCGTGACGATGCTTCTGCTCAGATCCTCAGATCGACGCCGGCGGCGTGCCCGCTCGAAACGATGCGCGGTGGGGCCCCAGCGCCCTCGCCCCCGGCGCCCCGGCGCCGCAGTCCACGGCCCCCGGCGCCGCCTTGCTCGACGCCGCGTTCGCCCTGCGCCCGCTCGCGCTCGCGGGCGCCGGCATCGCTCGAGCCGAACTGACCCGTGCCCGACGAATCGCTCGGATCCCCACGGCGGACCTCGAATTGATCGAGGCGCAGGTCGCGGTTCGCGAACGCCTGGGAGAGCCGATCGCCCTGGTCCTCGGCCATCGCGTGCGCGAGCGCCGTCTGGGCGATCATCACGACCTCCACCGACTGCTGCCGAACCGTCACGCGAATCGCGATCTCACCGAGCTCCGGCGGATTCAGCACCAGGCGCGCCGTGCCCCCACCGCGGGTCGCGAGCCAGTCGGCCTGGATGGCGATCGCGTCTGGCGCGGCCGTCGGCGACGGTCGGCCCGACTGCAGCGCCGGCGGAAGCTCGAGGGCTCGCGCCGGGGCGACGGGGGTCGGCGCGTCGACGCGGGGTTGTGTACTCGCGTCGTCGCTGCGGAGCACCGGCTCGGGGACGGAGGTCGCCGACGCCGATTCATGCGCGGTCGTGGCCGCGGTCGCAGCCGACGGCGCCGCCGCATTCGCGTCGCCCGCGGTTTGCTCGACCGGGGTCACGGCCGCTTGCCGACCCTCGCCCCTCTGCTCCCGCGCGAATCCGCCGGAGCCGAGATCGCCCTGCGGCCGGGCTGCTTCCTTCGGAATCCCATTCTCCTCGACGACGGCCACCTCGGATTCGCTGCGCCGGGGCTCGTCTGCCCTTGCTGCGACTCGCATGCCGATCGAAGCATTGCGCTCGCTGATCGGCGCGCGCTCGAGCGCGTCGCTCGACTCCGCCGCCGCGGGCATCGCGGCCTCGGCGGCCTCCCCGTCCTCGCGCTCCTCGCCCGAACGCGCTTGCTCGAGCGCGGCCAGGAACTCTTTGCGAACCGCTGGATCGGCGATCACGGAACGCCCCAGCGTCGCCTCGGCGAGATCCTGCTCGGCTTCGACCGCAGGGGTTGCGGTCCGCGCATCGAAGACGGCCTCGTCTGCCCCTGCATCCCCCGCCGCCGCGGCGGCGATGCCCTCGTCCACGATCTCGGCCGCCTCGTTCTCCACGTTCGCCCCAGCGCGTGCGAGCAGCTCGAGCCCGGGGACTGCGATCGGCGCTGCGACTTCCCAGGCGGGTACACTCGGCAAAACGACGCCTTCCGCGGTCGCGGCCGAGGCCAGCTCGGCCTCGCCCGCGCCCTCCGGAGCCGTCTCTTCTGCCTCGGTTTCCGCCGCTACCACTTCCTCCAAGCGGGCGGCCTCGCTCGCCGAAGCGGCCTCGCCGGACGAGACCTTTTCCATCTCACCCCGCTCGTCGCGCACGGCCTTGCGCGGCGCCGGCGAGGGCTCTCGCAGCGCCCCCCCGCGCGGCGCCTCCTCGGCCTTCGCGCCCGCCGATTTCCGTGTGTCGTCTCGCCCCTCCGCTTGCGGACCGAGCACCGCGTCCATCAGCGCCGAGAACCCCGTTCCCTTTCCCCCTTTGCGCTCGCGGGGGGATTCGACGGGCTCTGCCTCGAAGGCGCGTACGAGATCGACGTTCATCAGATGCTCTCCTGGATCGATTGGACCATGACTAATACGGCCGCGCCGGCGGTGCGTCGGTGGCGGGATCGAGGGGCTGCAGGATCCGGCGGCTGACCTGCAGCGCGCGCTCCGGCTTCATCGCCGCGAGCACGCTCGCGGAGACCTTCTTCTTCATCTGTCGGATCACCGACACGGCGAGATCGAGATCGAGCCGGCCGAGCAGCGCGGCGGCCTCCGCCGGCGGCATGGCGGCGTAGACCCCGGACAGCTGCGCGATCCGGTCCTGCTCCTGGGTGCTCCAGGCGACGATGCGCGTCTCGATCTCGGCCCGGATCTTCTCGAGCTCACGCGCCCGCTCGGCCACCATCGCCTCGAGCTCCGCGACAGCGCCCTCGCGCTCGCCGATCTCGAGCTCACGTTGCGCGATCACGGCCTCCCGCTTCTGGACCTCGGCGAGGATCGAATCGACGCCCTTCGAGAATCCCGGGCCCGCGAGCAACCCCGAGATATCGAGTCCCGTCGCCGAATGGCCGGGCGCCAACTCGGCCCCGGCCCTGGGCGCCTCTTTCCCCGCAGCGGAGGATTCGCCGGCATCGGCCGCCGGTGCGTGCGCGGGCGTGGGCGCCGGCGCTTCAGCCCGCGCCGCGAGTGGTGACGCGAAGACCAGCGCACCCAGGAGCAGCGCGATACCGCTCGAGCGCGCATAACGCGCGATCGCCAGACTCTCGAGCTCCGCCTGATCGGCGGCCAGTGCGGCCTTGCGGTGGAGATCGGCCCGCCGATCGCGCAGGTTCTCGAGGCTCTCGACCCGGGCCCGACAGCGGCGCACGTCCTCCCGCGCCCGCGTCCGCTTCGGCTCGAAGCTCTCGACGTTCTGCCGCGCGAAGAGCCACTGCGTGCGGCCCGCCCGAACGGCCCGGGCGCGCAGCGCGAGCTGCGGTCCCTCGGCGCCCTGCGCCGTCTCCTCTTCGAGCAGTCGCCGGCCCTCCGCCAGTCGGCGCTCAGCCTCGGCGGCAACCGCGGCGAGGCGGGTCGCCTCGGCCTCGACTGCGGCGAGGGCGATGCGGGCGCGGTCGAGCTCGAAGCGGCGGATCCCGAGCACGCGCTCGAGCCGGAAGACGAATCGCTTCATGTCTTGCCTCCACGCAGCAGGCTGCGCAGCTTCGCCACCGAATCGGCGAGCGAAGTCACTTCACCGCGGGGTTGATTCAGGAATGCCTGGAGCGCCGGCTGCAGTCGCCGGGCGCGGTCGATCCCCGCATCTGAGCCCTCGGCGTAGGCGCCGACGGTGATCAGATCCTCGGCGTCGCGATAGGTGGCGAGCGCCTGGCGCGCCTCGCGCGCGAGGGCCTGGTGCTCGGCGGTCGTCACGTCGGGCATGACCCGCGACACGCTCGACAGCACGTCGACGGCCGGGAAGCGGCCCCGCTCGGCGATCCGGCGCGAGAGCTCGACATGGCCGTCGAGCAGCGAGCGGGCGGCGTCGGCGACGGGCTCGTTCATATCGTCGCCTTCGACAAGGATGGTGTAGAGGCCCGTGATGCTGCCGGCGCCGGCGGTCGTGCCCGCGCGCTCGACGAGCTTCGGCAGCTGGTTCCAGACCGAGGGCGTGTATCCGCGGGTCGTGGGCGGCTCGCCCGTGGCGAGGCCGATCTCGCGCTGGGCGGTGCAGAAGCGGGTCAACGAATCCATCATCAGGAGGACGTCGCGGCCCGAATCCCGGAAGCCCTCGGCGATCGCCGTCGCGACCCGCGCACCGCGGGTGCGGAGCGTGGCCGGCTCGTCGCTCGTCGAGACGACGACGACCGAGCGCGCGAGCGCATCGCCGAGATCGCGCTCGATGAACTCGCGCACCTCGCGGCGGCGCTCGCCGATCAGGCCGATGACGGAGACGTCGACGTCCGCCTGGCTCGCGAGCTGTCCGAGCAGCGTGGATTTTCCGACGCCCGATCCGGCGAAGATCCCGAGCCGCATGCCGCGGCCGACCGTCGCGAAGACGTTGAGTGCGCGCAGGCCCAGGTCGAGGGGCTCGGCGATCCGCGCCCGCGTGACCGTGCCGACCGGCGCGCCTTCGATCCCGCGCCAGGCGACGTCGACGAGCGGCCCCTTGCCGTCGATCGGTCGTCCCAGGGCATCGAGAACGCGCCCGAGACAGCCCGCGCCCGTCGGCACCCGATCGACATCGGCGTGGATCCGGACTCGCGCGCCGACCCGGATGCCCCGCAACTCGCCGAAAGGCATGACGAGGGAAGTCGCCTCGCGCAGCCCGACGACTTCGCCTTCGAGGGGGGCGAGCGGATTGTCCGTCTCGATTCCGCAGAAGGCGCCGAGGGCGGGGCGAACGCCCTCGACCTCGACCAGCAACCCCACGACGGAGCGCACGCGTCCCACGACTTCGAACGGGCGCCAGCCCGCGAGGTTCCGCTTCGCCTCGGCGAAGAACGCAGCGTCCTGAGCGGGCATCAGCATGGGGCGAGCTCCGGCGGCGGCGCTTCGAAGGCCGTCGCGAGGGCCTCGCGCAGTCGGCCGCCCAGACTCTCGTAGCCGGCGTCGACAGATTGCGTCGGCGTCTCGATCCGGAACCCACCCGCGGCGAGGGTCGCGTCGGCGGCGAGGTCGACCTCGAGCGTCTCCGACCAGCGGGCGAGCCAGTCCGGCAGACTCGTCTCGAGCGCGGCGATCACATCGGGATGCAGATGGATCCGCGCCCACGGCGCATCCCCGCAGACGGCGAGCGCGCGCTCGAGGGGCCCCGCGAAGCGCGTCGGATCGAGGCGCAATTCCTCGCCGAGCCAGTGGCGCGCGATCTCCGCCGCCAGCTCGAGCATCGCTTCGCGGTTCTCGTGCAGCCGGCGAACCGACGCGCGCGACAGCGCCGCCGCCGCCTCTTCGAAGACCGCGCAGGCCTGCTCGCAACGGGCCCGGTCGATCTGCGCGCTCTGCTCGCCCTTCTCGAAGGCCGCCTGCTCGAGCGCGGCGTGCTGGTCCGGGGTGCAGGCGGACGCGTTCGACCAGCTTTCCGCGAGCGGACGTTCGCCCGCGCCAGATGTGGACCGGAAATCGCCCGTTCCCTTTGCGCCGGGCGCGCTGGGTCGGAAGGCGGCCGTCGCCCGGACCGGATCGGGCCTAAACGAGGACATCGTCGCCTCCGCCGCCGGTTTCGATCGACAGGACGCCATCTTCCTCGAGCCGCCGCGCCACATCGACGATCTGGCGCTGGACGTTCTCGATCTCCGAGAGCCGCATCGGCGGCAGCAGCTCCGACTCCTCGCGGATCTGGTCGGCCGCCCGCGACGAGACGTTCGAGAAGACCTTCTCCTTCATCGCGTCGCTGGCGGTCTTGAGTGCGATCACGAGGTCCTCGGTCGGGATCTCGCGCAGCAGCGCCTGGAAGCCGCGCTTGTCGATCGTCTCGAGATCGTTGAAGGTCAGCATCTTCTTCCGGATGTTGGCGGCCACCTCCGGATCGCGGGAATCCATCTTCTCGAGGATCTCCTGCCCTTCGGACTTGGAGACCCCGTTCAAAAGCTTCGCCGCGACGTCGGTGCCCCCGACCGGCGTCGGTGCCCCCACCTGGCGACTGAACATCATCGAGATCTCGTCCTCGAGCTCGTAGATGACGTCGCTCGCGACGGTCTGGAGATTGCCGACCCGCAGCATCACCTCCGGCCGCATCTCGTCGCCGAGGTGCGCGACGACCGAGGCGCCCCGCTCCGACGGAAACTGCGCCAGCAGCAGGGCGACGGTCTGGGGATGCTCGATCGCGAGCTGACCCGCGATGAAGTCCGTGCTGTATTCCCGCAGCGACCAGTCGATGCGCTTTTCGTCACGGCCGAGCTTGTCCTTCAGGCGCTGCGCGCGCTCCGGCTCGATCGACCGCGAGATCATCGAGAAAGCGTGCTCGCGTCCCCCCTGGACCGAGATCTCGTGCTTGCCGATCGCCTCCTGGAAATCGCGCATCACCCGCTCGAGGATCGAAGCGGGAATCACCTCGAAGCGCGAGATGCAGACCAACAGCCGCTCGGCTTCGGTGTCCTCGAGGCGCGCCATCAGCTCCCGCACGCGGGCAGGCGGGAACCCCATCATGAGGATCGCCGCCTTCTCCGTCCCGTTCAGGAGCTCGTATTGAAGGTGCTTGTGC
>JANMTD010000475.1:0-9702 GCA_031390075.1 Deltaproteobacteria bacterium
CGGTGCATGATGTACGAGCCGAGGATGCCGCCGAAAATCACGATCTCGGATGCGATCAGCCACCAGACGGCCAATCGCGGAGTCGGCATCCCCGCCGCGCTGCGCGTCGTTGCAATCGGTCTCGCGGACATCATCGACTCCATCTCGGGCGTGCGGATCGTTCCGGCGCCGCGCTTCTAGTTATGCCGGCTCGTTCTGGGGCCAGTAGTCGGACGACTTGCGGTCCGGGTGGCTGTACTCGTACGGGCCGCGGTAGCAGGTCGGAAGTCCTTCCGGCCAGTTGCCATGGGGGGGCGGCGAGGTCGTGGTCCATTCGAGCGTGTTCGAGCTCCACGGGTTCTTGCCCGCCGGCGGGCCCGAGAGCCAGCTCGTGATCACGTTGTAGAAGAAGATGATCTGCGCGAGCAGCATCACGATCAGCGAATAAGTCGCGAGATGTTGCAGGTCCCACATCCAGGGATAGTCGAGCTCCGGGAAGTTCCGGTAGTCGAAGATGCGGCGGTGATGGCCCGCAGCGCCGAGCACGAAGAGCGGCAGGAAGATCGTGTTGAACGGGATGATCGTCAGCCAGAAGTGAATCTTGCCGAGCGTGTCGTTCATCATCTTGCCGAACATCTTCGGGAACCAGAACGTGAATCCGGCGTAGGTCCCGATGATGGCGATCGGATAGAACGTGTAGTGGAAGTGCGCGAGCACGAAGTACGTGTCGTGCATGTAGATGTCGTTGCCGGAGGCGCCTAGGAAGATGCCCGTGATGCCGCCGATCAGGAACTCGAAGATGAACGACAGGGCCCAGAGCATCGGCGTCGAGAGCGTGATCGAGCCGCCGTAGAGCGTCGCGATGTAGACGAACATCATCTCGGCGATGGGGACCGAGATGAGCAGCGTCGTGACCGTGAAGACGTTCGCCATGCGCGGATCGATGCCGGCGATGAACTGGTGATGGGCCCAGACCGTGAAGGAGAGGACGCCTGTGCCGATCGCCGTATAGAGGACGGTCTTGTATCCGAAGAGCTTCTTGCGGGAGAAGACCGTGATGATCTCGGCCACGATGCCGACGGCCGGCAGCAGCACGACGTAGACCTCGGGATGGCCGAAGAACCAGAAGAGGTGCTGCCAGAGGATCGGGTCGCCGCCGCGGTCGGGGTCGAAGAACGCGGTACCGAGATTCTGGTCGAAGAGCATCATGATGCCGCCCGCGAGCAACGGGCCGACGGAGAGCATGAAGAGGATGCTCGCGATCACGATCATCCAGACGACCATCGGGATGTCCCACATCTTCATGCCGGGGGCGCGGCTGTTCATGGCGGTCGTGATGAAGTTGATGCCGCCGAGCAGGAAGGCCACGAATTCGAGGGCGACCGCCGTGATCCAGAAGGTCGACCCGAGAGGCGTGAGGCTGTATTCCGACTTGGTCGAGAGGGGCGGATAGGCCGTCCAGGCGCCACCGAAGGCGCCGCCTTCGACGAAGAAGGCCGCGAGGATGATGATCGCCGAGAGCAGGAAGATCTGATAGCTGAGCCGATTGATCCGCGGGAACACCATGTCGTCCGCGCCGATCATGAGCGGGATCAGGTAGTTGCCGAAGGCCGCGATCAAGACGGGCATCGCGACCCAGAAGATCATGATCGTGCCGTGGTTGGTCACGAGCGAGTTGTAAGCGGCGGGCGTGACCTGGCCGAAAAAGGGGACGTCCATTCCGGGGAACGCGATCTGCATCCGGAAGACGTAGGCGAAGAAGCCACCGATCACGGCCATGAACATGCCCGTGAACATGTATTGCATGGCGATCATCTTGTGATCGAGGGGGAAGATGAACTTCTCGCTGAAGGTCATCTCGTCATGGCCATGATGAGGGCCGTGGTGATCGTCGTGATGAGCTGCGTGCTCGATCCGAATC
Source organism: Deltaproteobacteria bacterium (assembly GCA_031390075.1). Taxonomy (GTDB): domain Bacteria; phylum Myxococcota_A; class UBA9160; order UBA9160; family UBA4427; genus UBA4427. The sequence continues at coordinate 1,901 of JANMTD010000475.1, forward strand.
GATTCCGCCATGTCTATTATTCTCCCGTTTCTCTAGTTCGCTGCGATCGATGCGACCGCGATGGGCGAATTCGTCTCGACCCAGGCCGCGTGCTGCTCGCTCGACTCGATGAAGATTCGCGCGGGCATGAGGGCGTGGCCGATGCCGCAGATCTCGGCGCACTGGATGTCGTACTCGCCGGTGATCGTCGGCTCGAACCAGCCCGTGATGACGCGACCGGGGATTGCGTCCTGCTTCAGGCGGAAGACCGGCACCGAGAAATTGTGCAGCACGTCCCTCGCCTCGAGCTTGTAGTGGTAGAGGGTATTCGTGGCGACGTGGAGCTCGTTGACCGTCGTGATGTCGTCGGCCGTGTCGATGACGTTGTCGGGACCCGGGTGGACGAAGGTCCAGGCCCATTGCTGCGCGATCACGCGCACGGTCGCACTCGCCTCGGGCAGATTCTGCTTGACGTCGTACCAGACGTTGACCGCCATCACGACGATGATCACGTCGAAGGTCAGGATCGGGATGTGCGCCCAGTGGATCCACTTGATGTACTGGTGCTCGGTCCCCGTGATGTACATCGACTTCCGTCCGCCCTTCGCCCTGAAGCGGAGGATGAACGAGAAAAAGAGGTAACAGGCGATCAGGAACGGGATCCCGACGAGCAGCGTGATCACGTCGAAGAGTTGGTCGATGTCTGCTGCGTAGGTCGACCCGGCGGGAACGAGCGAGTTGAGGATCATTTCACTTGCCTATTCACTGGCTGCGGCCCTGGACGGCCGCGCTAGAGGATCGCTAGAGGATCGCTAGAGGATGATGAACGCGAACACGACCGAGATGAAGCTGAGCACGCCGATGATCGCCATCGCGAAGAGGCGGGTCGCGAGCTCGTCGGCCGGCGGATTTTCGGGTTCGACGTGATTCTCTACGTGAGAGCGATCTGACATTCCGGCTACTCCTGCTTTTCGAGCGATTGAATGTGCGCGATCACGTCGAGGACCGCGGCGTCATCGGGCAGCGTGGCCACCATGCCGATCATCGCCGGGCCGAGCGTGTCGCCGGGCAGACTGCCGCGGACGCTCTGCTTGTACTTCTGGATCGACGAGAGGAGATACCAGTCGTTCATGCCCGTGAGCGGCGGCGCGCCCATGCCCTGGTTGCCCGAGCCGTCGGGCGAATGGCAGGCGCCACAGACGGCGTAGTAGCCGACGCCCTTCGCCGCATCACCGGCCTGCGCCAGCGTCGTCGCGATCTCGGGCTTCGGCAGGCTCGCCACGTAGGCGGCGACCGCCTTCGCGTCGGCTTCCTCACGCAGCCAGCGCGACATCGGGTACATGCGCAGACCGCCCTTGTCCTGGGCGTGGAGCCCGCGGATACCCGACTTGAACTTCGCGAGCTGCGCTTCGATGTACCAGACCGGCAGCCCCGCGATCGCGGGCGCCAGCGCGTCCTGATTGCCGCCGCCGGCAGCGCCGTGGCACTGCGCGCAGAGCGTGAACAGCTCTTCGCCCCTGGCGAGATCCGTCTCTCCGTTCCGAGCTTCCTGGGCAAAAGCCGAGACCGAAACGCACAGCGACCCAATGAGGATCAGCAGCGTGATCGCCGCGGCTGATCTCGAGAACCGATTGATCACCAAGCTCATCGCTTTCCTGTCCTGTATTCCTGCCCTGTGGCCTGCTCGCGGACGCGGCGTCGCGCACCCGCGAATCCGACTGCGGAAATCGTCCGCGAAGTAGCCCATTGCTTCGAGATTCGTCAAGTCCGACGCGGCCTTTCGCCACTCACTCGCCTGCGCGACGGGCGCCGTCGAGTGCGCGTGAACAGATCCATCTAGCGGTCGAGATTAGGGCCTCTGCGGAGCGATTCTCGGTGCGTCGGCATTCTGCAACGATTGGATGCAGCGGAGTCGGGTCATCACATAGGGAGTCACACAGGTCTTCACATAGGAAATCACAACACCGCCGGATTGAATGGATAGAGAAGCAGGTAGATCAGCACGCCGGTCACGGAGACGTAGATCCAGATCGGCCAGGCGATCCGCGCGAGCCGGCGATGGCGCTCTCGCTCGCCCCGGGTCCCGAGCCGGATCAGGGCGATGGCGAAGACCGGCACCGTCATCGCCAACAGCACATGCGACCCGAGCAGCCCGAGATACGCCAGCTTGGCGAGCCCCTCAACGTTGAAGGTCGTGTTCTCGAAGCTCCGGGAGACCTTGTGGGCCACGTAGCAGACCAGGAAGACGCTCGAGACGGCGAAGGCCCACAGCATGACGCGCCTGTGGCGTTCGACCTCGCCTCGGCGAGCCAGCCGGCGTCCCTGGACGAGAAGGACCGTGGCCGTCGCGTTCAGCACGGCATTGATCGGCGGCAGAATCGAGAGGTCCATGGTCATGACCGACCGTAGCAGCTCCGCGACGGGTCTTGGCGCTACGCTGGCGCGCCCATGAAGCTCCCGGTCAGCCCACCCCCGACGCGACGGGACGCTCTACTCGCCCGCCTCGATGCGAGCGGTCGCTACCCGACCTGGGTGCTGCTCGCGGCCCTCGCGGGCATGTTCGCGACGAGCTTCCCGGTCACGATCCTCGCCGTCTCCCTCGCCTCGATCGCCGGCGAGTTCGCGGCCGACGAGACGACCATGGCCTGGGTCATCTCGGCGCCGATGCTGCTGTCGGCCGTGACCTTCCCGCTGCTCGGAAAGCTCGGCGACCAGCGGGGCCACCGCCGGGTCTTCCTGCTGGGCTTTGCCGGCTCGACTGCCGTCGCGATCCTGACCGCCCTCGCCTGGGACGCCACCTCGCTGATCGGCTTCCGGACCGTCGCCGCGATCCTCGGCGGCGCGACCCAGCCGACGGCGATGGCCCTCATCTTCTCCGTGACCCCGCCGGAGCAGCGGATCCGGGCGATGGGCTGGTGGTCGATGACGACGGCGGCCGCCCCGGCGCTGGGCCTCTTCGCCGGCGGTCCCCTCGTCGATCTGTTCGGCTGGCGCGTCGTGTTCCTGATCCAGGCGGCGTTCTCCGCCGCGGCGCTCGGACTCGCGATGGTCATCCTGCGCGAGACGAAGCCGCTGCGCGTGCGCTTCGACGTCGCCGGCTCGGTCGCGCTCACGTTCGGCGTCGGCGGCCTCATGTACGCCCTCGGCAGCATCCGCAGCCCCGCGAGCTTCGCGGCCTGGATCCCCGCGGCCCTCGTACTCGGCGTCGTCGGGCTCGCCGCCTTCGTCTGGATCGAGAAGCGGGTCGAGGCCCCGCTCCTGCCCCTCGATTTCTTCCGTTCGCCCAATTTCTCCGCGACGCTCGCGACCAACGCCTTCACGAGTGCCGCCTACATGGGCGCCTTCGTCGTCGCGCCGATCCTGCTCTTGCGGCTGGGTTATTCGGTGACGGCCGCGTCGTACATCGTGTTGATCCGGACGGCCTCGCTCACGGTCTTCTCGCCGCTCGGCGGCCGGGTCGGCGAACAGTGGGGCGAGCGCAAGGCCTCGGTCGTCGGCTGCGCGGTGATGACAGTGGGACTCTTCCTCTCGGCCTGGGCCGCCTTCAGCGAGCAGCTCTCGCTGTTCGTCGCAGGCCTGGTTCTGCAGGGCGCGGGCCACGGCCTGAGCCAACCGTCGATCACGGCCGCCATCGCCCGCTCGGTCGCCTTCCACGATCTTGGGATCGCCGCTGCCGCCAATCGACTGATGGGCCAGGGCGGTGCGGCCTTCGGGATCACACTCCTCGCCCTCGCCTTCGGCGGCCGCAACAGCCCCGAAGCCTTTGCCCTCGCGTTCGCGGTGGGCGGCGTGCTGTCGGCGTGCTCGATCGCGACGGCGTTCGGAATCGGGATCCATTCCGTGGCCCTCGAGCACGGCGAATCCGACGGCCCCGCCGCCGGCACCCTCGTCGACCCGGCCCAGGAAGCACGGTCCGGACCCAGCCCGGCCTAACGCAAAGGAAGCCGATCGACCTCGAGCCCGCGATCGCTCGCGCGAAAGCCCGACCGCAAAAAGAGCGGCGCTCGCCCGGAGAGAAGCGCCGGCTCACCATCGACGCGCAGCACCGCGAGCCGCCGGACCCCGAGGCGCCCGACATTCGCAGCCAGCTCCCGCAGTGCCGCGAGCAGCGCCGCTTCGTTCTCCGTCGCCGACACGCCCACGCCGTCGAAGCACAGCACCTGACGCCCGCCGCTCTCGACGAAGAGGATCGCTCGCCCGTCGACCAGCACGACACTCGTTCCCACCGCCCGCCGCGGCCGTCCGCACGTCCCCTCCGGCCAGGTCAGCGCGGCACCGTAGGGCTGCGCCGGATCGAGCGAAGGCAGCAGGATCGCCACAGGGCTCGCGGGCCGTTCGCGCGCGGCGCGCAGCCGATCGACGGCGCCGGGGAGTGCAAACTGGGCGCTCGTCACGCCCTCGCTGAAATGACCCCGCCTCACGCGCCCGACCTCCTCGAGCTCGCGCAGGACCGGATAGATCGCCCCGAACCCGCCCCGCTCGCTCTCGATGGCAAGCGATTCCCGCGACACGATGCCGTGTCGCGCGAGGAGCGAGAGCGTTCGCTGGTGCAGACATTCGGTCGCGGAGGGCGCCCGGGCGAGGAGCGGCGCGACGAGGCACCAGCGACCCGAGCTCGCGTCGGGAGGCGCGTGGCGCCCGGGGCGACGGGAGGGCCGCAGCCGACCAGATGCGCGAGTGCCCGCGCCGACCCGAGCGCGGCTCGCGCGGAGCGGTGCAAACGTGTCGTTCGTGACGAGCCCCTGCCAGACGAGCTCCCAGAGCGCGGTTCCGAGGGCATCCGCCCCGGCCCCCGGACACGCCTGCACGATCTCCGCGAAGAAGGAAGCGCCCCGCTCGGCCAGCCGATCCGCGATCTCGCGAGCGAGTGGACTCGGCTCGTCGCCTTCCACAGGCCCCGGCTCGCTCGTGCGATGCAGCGCGATCCGCTCGCGCCGGTAGAGGGCAACCCGGCCATCCGCGTCGCCGATTGCGCTGCAGCCGATCCAGACGACGCGGCCCTGGCTCCCGAGCCGGTCGAGCATCCCGGGCTCGTAGTCGGGAACGCGCAGCGGCAGGATCGATCGCTCGAGCTCGGCGAACGAGAGCGGCAGCCCCTCGAGCTGGTCGATCACCTCCTCGAGGCGCGCGGCGCCCCGGCGCGGCCGCGTGATCCCGTGCCACTCGAGCAGGAAGCGACCGAGGACCTCGCCCTCGACCGGGCGGATCTCCTCGCGCAGACGGGCGAGCGTGTTCCGCTTGAGCCGCCGCAACACCTCGGGCTCACACCACTCGCGCCCTTCCCGCCTCGGATCGAACTCGCCCCCGAGAATCCTCCCCCTGCGCGCGAGGGATTCGAGGAGCGCTTCGAGGCCCTCGCTTCGCAGGCCGAAGCGCGCCGCGAGCGCCTCCGTCGTGAAGGGACCGTGGGTGCGCGCATGGCGCAGCGACAACTGCTCGAGGGGCGACTGCGCGGGCTCGAGGAACGCGAGCGGGAGCGCCTGCGGAAGTCGCACGCCCAACGCATCGCGATAGATCGCCGCATCCTCGACCGCGATCCAGCGCGGCTCACCCGCGATCTCGACCGAGATGATCCGCTTCGCGTCGATCAGTCGGTCGCGGACGTCGGTGAAGTCGTTCGCCCGCGCAGCTGCATTCGCGTCCCGATCGGGCTCGGCGGCGAATCGCGCCGCGAGCTCGGCGTCCGTCAGGTCCCCGACCTGACGCAGCCGATCGTGGAGCCCGTCGGCATGGCGGGCATGCTGCTCGGGCGTGAGACCCTGGAGCGTCCGCTCGACCTCATCGACGGCGCGCGCGTCGAGCAGAGTCCGAAGCGCCGTCCCGCCGAGCAGCTCGCGCAGCATGCTTCGGTCGAGGGAGAGGACCTGGCTCCGGCGCTCGGCGGCGGGCATGTCGGGCTGGTAGAGGAAGCTCGCGGTGTAGGCGAAGACGAGGGAGCGCGCGAAGGGAGAGGCACTCGTCGTCTCGACGTCGTGAACCCGCACTTCTTGCGCTTCGACGCCGCGCAGGAGCTCGACCAGGCTCGGGAGATCGAAGACGTCCTGGAGACACGAGCGATAGGTCTCGAGCATGATCGGAAAATCCGGGAACCGGCGCGCAACGGCGTGCAGGTTCTGCGCACGCAGTCGCTGGGACCAGAGAGGCGAGCGGGCGCCGGCGCGGCGGCGGGGCAAGAGCAGCGCTCTCGCCGCGTTCTCGCGAAACTGTGTCGCGAAGAGCGCCGAGTCCTCGAGGCGGGCGCAGACCAGCTCCTCGATCGATTCCGGATCGGGCAGGAAGAGCGCGCTCGGCGGCGGCTCGTCGGAGTCGACGAAGCGGAACAGGATGCCGTCGTCGGTCCAGAGGGGATGAGCGTCGTCGATGCCCCAGTCGACGAGGCGCTGAGCAATCGCGAGCGCCCAGGGCGCGTGGACGCGGGCACCGAAGGGTGACAGGATCGCGATCCGCCAATCGCCGAGCTCGTCGCGAAAACGTTCGATCACGATCTCGCGATCGTTCGGGACCGTGCCCGTCGCGGCCCGCTGTGCGGCGAGGTATTCCGCGAGATTCTGGACCGCGTATTCATCGAGCTGCCCCTGCGCGCGCAGCCACGCGGCGGGATCCTCGACACGCGAGCACTCGCGCACGAAGCGCCCGAGCGCGCGGCCGAGCTCGATCGGCCGCCCCGGCCCGTCGCCCCGCCAGAACGGCAAGCGACCGGCCTCGCCCGGCGCGGGCAGGACCAACACACGGTCGCGAGTGATCTCGACCGCGCGCCAGCTCGATGCGCCGAGCGTGATGACGTCCCCCGGCTTCGTCTCGTGCACCATCTCCTCGTCGAGCTCGCCGATCCGCGGGCCGTCGGGGGCGAGGTGCACGGCGTACTGCCCGCGATCGGGAATCGTGCCCCCCGACAGGATCGCGATCCGGCCGGCACCCTCCCGGATTTCGAGGCGGGAGCGCTCCCGATCCCAGTGGAGCCGTGGGCGGAGCTCGGCGAAGTCCGTCGAGGGATAGCGACCCGCCAGCATGTCGAGGACGGCGTGGAGGAGCGCGCGATCGAGCTCCGCATAGCAGGCGGTGCGCGCGATGAGCGCCGCGAGCGCATCGACTTCGATCGGCTCTTCCGCGACGATCGCCACGATCTGCTGGGCGAGCACGTCGAGGGCATTCTTCGGCGGCGAGATCGACTCGACTTCCCCCGCGCGCATCCCGAGGGCCACGACCGCCGCCTCGAGCAGGTCGCCGCGGTGTTTGGGGAACAACACCCCGCGACTCGTCTCCCCGACCGCATGCCCCGCGCGCCCGATCCGCTGGAGCCCCCGCGCGACGGCGCCGGGACTCTCGACCAGGATCACGAGCTCGACCGCCGCCATGTCGATGCCCAGCTCGAGAGAGCTCGTCGCGACGATCCCCTTGAGCCCCCCCGCCGCGAGGGCACTCTCGATCTCGCGCCGCTTGTCCTGGGAGAGGCTCCCGTGGTGCGCGCGGACGAGGGGCTCGCCGGCGAGATCGTTCAGGGCCTGCGCCAGGCGCTCGCACAGCGCGCGGCTGTTCGTGAAGACGATCGTGCTGCGATGGGCGCGGATGCGCGCGAGGAGCTCGGGGTGGATCGCGGGCCAGAGGCTCGTCGCGGCGGCTGCATCGCCGTCACCGACCCCCGGCCGCGTCATGTCGGGAACCGGCACGCTGACCGTCAGCTCGATATCCGGTCGCGCGCTCGCATCGACGACCTCGACCGCGCGGTCGCCGCCGAGAAAGCCCGCGATCGCCTCGCTCGGCCGCGCCGTCGCCGAGAGCCCGATCCGCTGCGGATCGCCGGCGCGGCAGCGGCGCGCGACGCG
>JANMTD010000514.1:0-18885 GCA_031390075.1 Deltaproteobacteria bacterium
GCTTGAGGATCTGGTCGACCTTCGTCTTCTCGAGGGTGCGCGAGGAGAATTTGCGCGACTCCCGTGGTGCGACGCCGTTCTTCGTCGGGCCCTCGGAACCGACCCAGTAGAAGGAGGCGGTCCGAATTCCGCTTCGCTCGGCGATCGACCAGATCGGCTCGGCCTCGATCCAGGGCTCCGACGGGTCGCCCTGCGAATACCGCCCGCGCTCAGGATCGACGAAGCCGTTGTTCACGAGGCGATGCACTTCCGGGCGGACGCCGGTCGCGAGGCTCACGTGGTTCGGGAAGGTATTCGTCGGGTCGACGGGCACGAGCCCTTCCGCCCGCACACCGCGCCGGCCGAGGGAGACGAGGCTCGGTAGCCCAGCCTTCACGTCCGCAGGTCGGGTTCCGTCGAGGGAGATCAGGATCACGCTCGGCGCTCGTTCGACCGCGCGCTGCCGCGTCGCCTCGCTCGCCGCCGCCGCCGCCGCCGAGAAGAGGCAGACCGAATAGAGGATCAATGCGACGAGCGGTCGGCGCGAATGTCTGAGAAGAAGCCATGTCACGGGATGCGTTCTCCGGGCCGGGAACTTACCATGCCAAGCCAATGCCGAGTGTGCTTTCGATCGCGGGCTCCGATCCGACCGGCGGCGCCGGTATCCAGGCCGATTGTCAGGTGCTGGCAGCCTTCGGCGTCCACGCCGCAGCGGTGCCGACGGCGCTCACGATCCAGGACGGGCTGCGCGTGCGGCGGGTGCTGCCGGTCTTTCCCTCCCTCGTGCTCGAGCAGCTGCGCTCGACCCTCGCGGCAGTGCGGCCCGATGCGATCAAGATCGGCATGCTCGCGAGCGACGATGTCGTTCGGAACGTGCTGATCGCTCTTTCCGGTTGGGGAGCGGGTCAGGAGAAGACCCCGACCGTGATCGATCCGGTGCTCGCGGCAAGCGACGGAACCCTGCTGCTCGAGCGGCGCGCCTACCCTGCCCTGCGCGGGCTGATCCACGGGCGCACGCTGCTGACGCCGAACTGGCCCGAGGCCGAGATCCTCGTCGACGCGAAGCTGCCCGAGCGCCGGGACGGCGAAGCGGCCGCGCGCCAGCTGCTGCTCGAGCTCGAGCTCGAGGGCGTGCTGCTGAAGGGGGGCCACCTCGCGGGGGACGCGAGCGATCTCCTGGTGTGGCGCAGCGATGCGGCCGGCGGCGATGGGATCGCGAGCGAGTGGCTCCCCGGCGAGCGGATTGCGGGCGCTTCGGTCCACGGCACGGGCTGTGCGCTCTCGACGGCGATCGCGGCGGGGCTCGCGAAGGGGGAGCCGCTGCGGGAGGCGGTGGTGCAGGCCCGGCGTTATGTCAAGGAGGCGATCCGGCGGGCGCATCCGCTCGCGAACGGCGCTCGCCTGCTGGCGTTTCGATGAGCGAGATGTCCGAAGCCCCGGCACAGAGCTACCGCACCGGACGCGATGGCGCGACCGTGCAAGCGGCCTTCTGGCAGGCGCGCGGGCGACTCGTCTCGAACGCGCGGCTCGCCTGCTTCGCGGTCCTGCTCGTCGTGGCCTGGCTCGCTTTTGGCACGCGCGCGCTCGCCGCCGCCTGGCTCCTGCTCCCCGCGGTCGCCTTCGTCGCCCTCGTCGTCGTCCACGACCGCGTGCTCGCCCGCGCGGCGCGTGCCCGGCGAATCGAGCGCTTCTTCGACGACGGGCTCGCCCGCCTCGAGCACCGCTTCGCCGGCCGCGGCGATGCGGGACTCCGCTACCTCGATCCGCAGCATCCCTACGCCCGCGACCTCGATCTCTTCGGCGCAGGCTCCCTCTACGAGTTGCTCGCGACGACGCGCACCCCGGGCGGAAGCGACCGACTCGCGGCCTGGCTCCTCGAGGGCGCGGCCCCGGACACGATCCGCGAGCGCCAGGCCGCCGTCGCCGAGCTGCGCCCGCGCCTCGATCTGCGCCGGGAGATGATGCTATGCGGGGGCGAATCCCCGGCGCCGGAGGACCCGACGGCGCGTCTCGAGGCCTGGGCGAAGGCGCCCGCCGATGCGCTGCCGCGCTGGCTGCCCCTCGTCTGCGCCGTGGCGACGGCGCTCTCCCTCGCTGGAATCGCTCTCTGGATCTGGAGCGGCTCGGGTCCCGTGCCCTTTGCCCTCGCCCTGATCCTCCAAGCAGGACTCGCCATTTCACTCCGCTCCCGCGTCGCGCCGATCCTCCGCGGTGCGCAGACACCCGTCGAATCCCTGGCCCGCGCATCCTCGCTGCTCGCCTGCCTCGAGCGGGAGCACTTCGAATCGCCGCTGCTCGCGCGCCTCGCCCGCGAGCTCGAGTCGACGGGGCGGCCGCCGTCGCAGGAGCTCGAGCGCCTGCGCAGCCTCGTCGACCGCCGCGACTTCCGCCGCAACCAGTTCTTCGCCCCGATCGCCGCACTCCTGCTCTGGGGGACCCACGTGGCCATCGCCCTCGAGGCCTGGCGCGCGCGCTGTGGCCCGCGGCTCGGCGTCTGGCTCGCCGCGGCGGCGGAGATCGAGGCGCTCACGGCGCTGGCGGGCTTCGCCTACGAGCATCCCGAGGCCCCCTTCCCCGAGATCGACGATGTGGGTCCCTGCTTCGAGGGCAGCGCCCTCGGCCATCCGTTGATCGCGCCCGCGCGCTGCGTGAAGAACGACCTGCGGCTCGGGAATACGCCCCAGGCCCTCGTCGTCAGCGGCTCGAACATGTCGGGCAAGAGTACGTTCCTGCGCACGATCGGCTGCAATACGGTCCTCGCCCTCGCCGGTGCCCCCGTCTGCGCCGACGCGCTGCGCCTCTCGCCGCTTCGCATCGCCGCCTCGATTCGCATCGTCGACTCGCTCGCCGAGGGCCAGTCGCATTTCATGGCGGAGATCCTGCGCCTGCGGCAGGTCGTCGAGGTCTCGCGCGGGAAGCCGCCGGCCCTCTTCCTGCTCGACGAGATCCTGCACGGGACGAACTCCCACGACCGCAGGATCGGCGCCGAGGCCGTGATTCGCGGTCTCGTCGCACACGGGGCGCTCGGCCTCGTCACGACCCACGACCTCGCGCTGACGCAAAGCGTGCCCGAGAGCGCCGGCAAGCTCGCGAACGTCCACTTCGAAGACCAGCTCGAGGACGGAGCGATGCACTTCGACTACCGCATCAAGGCGGGCGTCGTGACGAAGAGCAATGCCGTCGCGCTGATGCGCTCGGTGGGCCTCGACGTGTGAGCCGCGCGGCGGAATGACCCGTTCCCTTCGATCCGGAGATTCCATGCCTTTCGCTCTTACGCTCAGGTCGCCCTTCAAGCTCGCAGTCGCCCTCGGCATCGCTCTCGGCTCGCTCGCCTGCAGCTCCCCGGTCGGATCCTCGGACTCGCAGGACGCGACCTCCGAACCCGCGCGCCCGGGCACCGATCCACGCGAAGCGAATGCCTGGTTCGCCGAGGGCCGCCAGGCGGTTCGGCGTGCGGCACGCTTCGTCGAGGGCGAGCCCGCGGCGAAGAATGTGATCCTCTTCGTCGGAGACGGCATGGGCGTCTCGACGGTCACGGCGGCGCGAATCCTCGAGGGCCAGCGCCGGGGAGAGCCGGGGGAAGAGAATCGCCTCGCCTTCGAAAACCTGCCGCATCTCGCCCTGGCGAAGACCTACACGACGGATGCTCAGGTCGCCGACTCGGCGGGCACGATGACCGCGCTGATGACCGGCGTGAAGACGAAGACGGGGGTGCTCGGCGTCGACGAACGCGTGCGGCGCGGCCATTTCGAGAGCGTCGAGGGCGCGCGGGTCGCGACGCTGCTCGAGGAGGCCGAAGACCGCGGCCTCGCGACCGGGATCGTCTCGACCGCGACCGTGACCCATGCGACGCCCGCCGGCTGTTATGCCCATGTCCCCTTCCGCTTCTGGGAGGACGATTCGCGCATGTCGCCCGAGGCGCGCCAGGCGGGCTTCCCCGACATCGCCCGCCAGCTCGTCGAGCATCGGCACGGCGACGGGATCGAGGTCGCCCTCGGCGGCGGCCGCAGCCATTTCCGGCCTGGGACCGAGGTCGACCCCGAAGATCCGAACGCGCGCGGTGGGCGTGTCGACGGCCGCGATCTCGTGCGCGCGTGGCAGACCGGCCGAGAGGGCTCGGCCTACGTCTGGAACCGCGAGGGGCTCCGCCGCCTCGACCGCGCGAAAACGACGCGCGTGCTCGGCTTGTTCGAGCCCGGGGACATGAAATGGGAGGGCGAGCGAGCCGGCGACCGCGCCGGCGAGCCCTCCCTCGCCGAGATGACCTCGGTCGCGATCGACCTGCTCGCCCGCGATCCCGACGGCTACTTCCTGATGGTCGAGGGCGGCCGCATCGACCACGGCCACCACGTCGGGAGCGCCTATCACGCGCTGACCGATACGATCGCCTTTTCCGACGCCGTGAAGGTCGCCCTCGACAAGACGAATCCCCGCGACACGCTCGTCGTCGTCACCGCGGACCACAGCCACACGCTGACGATCTCGGGCTACCCGAAGCGCGGCAACCCGATCCTCGGCCAGGTCGTCATGGTCGACTGGCTCACGGAGGGCGATCTCACGGTCGGCCGCGACGCCCTCGAACGCCCCCATACGACCCTCAGCTATGCGAACGGCCCGGGCTACACCGGCGCCTCGAGCTCCCAACCCGAAGGCCCCCACCACCTCGGCCACGAGCCCTGCGACTCGCGCCCGCCCTACGCCTGCCATTACCGCGGGATCACCGCCGGTCGCCCCGACCTCTCGACCGTCGACACGGCCGACCCGTCCTTTCTCCAGGAGGCGACCGTCCCGATGGCCCAGGAGACCCACTCCGGCGAGGACGTCCCGATCTACGCTGGGGGCACGCGGGCGGCGCTCTTCCACGGCGTGAAGGAGCAGAGCTACGTCTACCACGCGATGGTCGAGGCCCTCGGCTGGACACGGGGCGGCGTGCCGGTCCCCCGCTGAGGGCCGTGAGGGACGAGTTCCTAGGCGAAACGCCAGAGCTCGCCGAAGGTGACACCGGCCCGTGTGATGAGCTCGCGCTGGACCTCGCTATTTCCAGGCGGCGCGCCGTCGAGCAGGCGCCCGAGCGCCACCAGCCGCTCCGGCGGCGCGGGCAATTCCCCATCGAAGCGAGCGCCGGGCTCCCGCCCCGCCAGACGAGCGAGCGATACGACGATCCCGTCGTTCAGGTCCGATCGGAAACGCCAGACACAGCCCTCCACCGCTCGGCCTAGCACGAATCGGGGCAAGACCCCTCCATCGCGCTGGCTGACGATCCGTCCGATCTCGTCGAAGGTGTAATGCGCTTTCAATGTTTCGAGAACTACGGCGAGCCCCGTCGTGTTTGTCATGTCGGGGCCAATCGACATTCGTTTTCATCTGACATCGTCAAAATTTATTCCCACGACGCATCAGATCGCCGTATGATGATCTCGCGCCCGATCGGCTCGGAGCTCGAAATGATTCAACATCCCAACGCTCTCCTGGTCCATCAATGCCTGCAAGCGGCGAATGTGGGCGATCGCCAGACCCTGCGCGCGCTCTGGGCGGACGACATCGTCTGGCGGGTGAAAGGCGCGGGGCCCTGGCAGGGCGACATCAAGGGACCCGACGAGATCTTCGACTTCCTGGCGACCCTCGGCGAGGTCGGCCAGGTCGGCTTCAATACGGCGGTCGAAGACGTGATGGTGAGCAACTCGCGCGCCGCCGTACTGTGTCAGGCCAATGCGCAGCTGGGGGATCGGGTACTCGATGCGAGCTACCTCTTGATCGCGACCATCGTATCCCGGCGGATCCAGGAGATCGTCACGGTCCCGCTCGATCCCGAGCGCATGGCCGAATTCTGGAACTGAGGGTTTTTTACAAGCCAGGGGCGGAGTACAAGCCAGGGGCGGACGCTCAGGCCGCGCGGTCGAGGGCGGCGAGGAGCTTCTCCCAGATTCCGCCGAAGGCGCCATTGCTCATGACGAGGACGACGTCGCCCGGGCGCCTGCCGGCGACGACCCAGTCGACCATCTCGTCGATCCCCTCGAAAGCCTCGGCGTCGCGTCCCCGCCGCCGGAGCTCCGCGGCCACGGCTTTCGACGACAGGATCTCGGTCACCTCGCCCGTGATGCTGTAGATGGGCTCGCTCCCGACCTCGGCCACCCCCACGCGGTCCGCGTGGAGCAGCGCCTCGACGTAATCGTCCTGGAAGATCGCCCGGCGACTGGTGTTGGTCCGCGGCTCGAGTAGCGCCACGATCCGGCTCCCGGCATGGCGCTGCCCGATCGCCTCGATCGTGGCCGCCACCGCCGTCGGGTGATGTGCGAAGTCGTCGATCACCGTGACCCCCGCCGCGACGCCCCGGACCTCCTGGCGCCGCTTGACGCCCCGGTGCAAGGGCAGCGCCGCGACAGCCTCTTCGATCGGCACGCCGAGGCTCTCGAGCGCCGCCAGCACGCCCACGACGTTCTCGACGTTATGCGCCCCGAAGAGCGGCGAGAGCACGTCGTAGCGGCGATGGTTTTCGCGGTCCTCGAGGGTAAATCGCAGTCCGGCTGCCTCGGGACGGAGCGCGCTCGCGACCCAGCGTGCCGCGATCGCCGGCCCGGCGGGGCTCGGCGTGGAGCTCGGCGCGGCGCTCGCCGTGCCTCCCGCGCCCCGCTCGACCGCATATCCGACGACCCGGCACGACGCCTGCGCCAGCACGTCGCGGACTCCGTCGTGTCCGACCGCGGCGACGATCGTCGCGTCCTTCGCCAGCGACGACACCAGCGCGCGGAAGGCCGATTTCACGTGGTCGAGATCGCGGTAGATGTCGGCGTGGTCGAACTCGACGGAGGTCAGGATCAGGGTGTCGGGGTGGTAGTGGAGGAATTTCGGGGTCTTGTCGAAGAAGGCCGTGTCGTACTCGTCGCCCTCGACGACGAAATGCGGGCCCTGCCCTTCGCGGAAGGAGCCGCCGAAATCGAGGGAGATGCCGCCGACGAGCAGCGAGGGATCGCGGCCCGTCGCCTCGAGCAGCTGGGCCGCCAGGTTCGTGGTCGTCGTCTTGCCGTGGGTCCCCGCGATCGTCAGGCAGTGGCGCTGCGAGATCGCGAGCTCGTAGAGGGCATCCGAGAACGAGCGGTACGGCAGCTCCGCCTCGATCGCCGCGACGGCCTCGGGATTGTCCTTGCGCACGGCATTTCCGATCACGACGAGGTCGGGCCGTTCGCGCAGCACGTTCTCCGCCGCGAAGCCCTCGATCGGGTCGATCCCCCAATCGGCGAGCGCCGTGCTCATCGGCGGGTAGAGCTTCTTGTCCGAGCCGGTGACCCGGATGCCGCGGGCCTTCAGGAGGCCGGCGAGGGAGCCCATGCCCGTGCCGCCGACCGCTATGAAATGGACATGGCGAAGTCGCTCGGCGTCGTAGGGACGATCGCTCGCAGCGCTCATTCGGCAGTGAACCCCTCGAAGATCGCGTCGTGGACCTTCGGGCGGAGCTCGAAGCGGCTGCGCTTCGCGACCTGGTGGATGCGGTTGGTCAGCATCACGACGATCAGCTCGCGCTCGAGGTCGATCCAGAGCGATGTGCCGGTGAAGCCGAGGTGGCCAACGGAATGGGCCGAGAAATACTGGCCCGACGACGATGCCCCGGCCGTCGGCGTATCCCAGCCGAGCGCCCAGTCGGAATCGGCGGGCATGCCCTGGCGCTTCGAGAACTCGCGCACCCGCTCGGCCGGGAGCGACGGATTGCGCCCGTGCCAGGCATCGAGAAAGAGCTGGCCGAAGCGCATGACATCGTCGGCCGTCGAGAAGAGCCCGGCATGGCCGGCGACGCCGCCCATGGCGAAGGCGTTCGGATCGTGGACCTCGCCCCAGACGATCCGCTCGCGCCAGGGGCAGTTCTCGGTGGCGGCGACCCGCCGGCGCAGGCTGTCGGGCGCGGCGGTCGTGCCGTCGACGGGGATCGGGAAGAAACGGGTGTCGTGCAGCGCCAGGCGCGTGAAGATCCGCGTCTCGCAGAACGAGTCGAAGGGCTGCTTGGCGACGGCCTCGACGAGGGCGCCCAGCACGATGAAGTCGAGGTCACCGTAGACCGCGGCCTCGCCGGGCGCGTGGACCAGGGCCGAGCGCAGCACGCGGTCGACGATCCAATCGCGCCCTTCGCGCGTCCCCATCAGCCGCTCGCCGGTCTTGCGTTCCTTCTCGATCAGCAGCTCGTGGAAGCCGCGCCAGGGCTTGAGCCCGGCCGCATGACAGAGGAGCTGGCGGATCGTGACGTTCTCTTTGCCGCGATCGGCGAAGGCCGGCAGCGTCTTGGCGACCGGATCGTCGAGGTCGATCGAGCCTTCGTCGACGAGCAGCATGATCGCCGTCGTCGTCGCGATCGGCTTCGTCAGCGAGGCGAGATCGAAGATCGTGTCACGCCGCATCGCGAGCCGCTCGGGCCGGGCCACCGCGAGCCCGCGTACCCAGGCATATTCGAGCATCTCCCCCTCCCGCGGCATGCGCGCGAGCACGACCGCGCCGGGGATCTCCTGCTTCTCGATCGCCTTGTCGAGGGCTTTCTCGACCTTCTGGAGCTTGCGCTCGATCAGACTCCGCTTCATCCAGTTGCTCCCCCCGAAGCACCGGCGCCCGGGCGCGCCGCGGCCGCACGCTACCGCGTCGCCACCGCCGATTCCAACAACTCGAGCTCGCCTCGGGCACCGTCGAGGGCCGCCCGTCCGCCGAAGGGCCAGGGTCGATTCATCGCCCCATGTCCAAAGGGCAGCTCCATCACCACCGGCACCCCGAGCGGCCCGAGGACATCGAGAAAGAGCCGCTCGACGCTCCACTCCGGATAGCGCTCGTCCTCACAGCCCGTGAAGGCGCCGAGGCCGATCCCGGCCAGCTGCTCGAATTTCTTCGCCGCACGCAGCTGCTGGAGCATCCGGTCGATTCGATAGGGAAGCTCCGTCACGTCTTCGAGCATCAGGATCGCGCCGCGGGTATCGAGCTCCCAGGGCGTCCCGAGGCTCGCGACGCAGACACTGAGCGAGCCCCCGACGAGGCGGCCCTCGGCCCAGCCCGGAACCAGCGTGCGCCCCGCATAACGCGGAAGCGGGCCCGTCCCCTGCAGCGCGCGCACGAGGGCCGAGCCGCTCTCGCCCTCGAGCCCCTCCTTCTTCTCGAGCATCGGGCCATGGATGCCGAGGAGCCCGGCCTGCCTTCGCTGCCAGAGCAGCAGCGTCGTGATGTCGCTGTAGCCGACGAGGGGCTTCGCCGCCTCGCGGACGGCCTTGGCATCGAGGCGATCGATGATCCGGTGGCAGCCGTATCCGCCCCGCGCACACACGATCGCGTCGACCTCGGGATCGCGGACGAACTCCATGAATTCCCGCGCGCGCCGCTCGTCGCTGCCCGCGAGGTAGCCGTCGCGATCGAGGATGTCGTCGCGGGCGACGGTCTCGAAGCCGAGGCGCTCGAGGGCGCGGCGGTTCGCCTCGAAGCTCACGGGATTCAGCGGGCCGGCGGGAGCCACGAGGGCGATGCGGCCCCCCGGCCGGATGGCACGAGGTCGGCGAAGGCTGGGCATCTAGAAGGAACCCGGGTCCGTGTCGGGCCCGAAGCCGCCGCCGCCGAACTCGTATTCCGGGGCGCGGAAGGAGCCGCCGCTGGCGGGCGAGCCTTCGTAGGGGTTGTCCGAGATCGGCCAATCGCGGAACTGCGCGAAGCGGCCCTCGAACTCGAGCTTGACCGTGCCGGTCGGGCCATTTCGCTGTTTGGCGATGATGAGCTCGGCCAGGTTCTCGAACTCCGTCTCCTTGTTGTACACGACGTCGCGGTAGATGAAGGCGATCAGATCGGCATCCTGCTCGATCGCGCCCGACTCGCGCAGATCGGCCAGCATCGGGCGCTTGTCCTCCTTGCGCGTCTCGGGACCGCGGTTCAGCTGCGAGAGGGCGATCACCGGGATGTCGAGCTCCTTCGCGAGCCCTTTGAGTCCGCGGCTGATCTCGGAGATCTCCTGCTCGCGGTGCTGCACGTTGCGATCGCCGCGGGCGAGCTGGAGATAGTCGACGACGACCATGTCGAGACCTTTTTGCGAATGCAGCCGACGACATTTCGCCCGGATCTCGAGGATCGAGGCCGCGCCCGTATCGTCGATCCAGATGCCCGCTTCGGCCAGGCGTCCGGCGGCCGCCATCAAGCGCGAGTGCGAGTCGGTCGAGATCAGGCCGCTGCGGAACAGACCGAAATCCACCTGCGCCTCGGACGAGAGCATCCGCATCACGAGCGAGCGGGTCGTCATCTCGAGGGAGAAGATCGCGACGTTCTTGCCGTAATCGACCGCGGCGTTGCGCGCCATGTTGAGGGCGAGGGCCGTCTTGCCCATCGAGGGCCGGGCCGCGAGGATGAAGAGATCCCCGGGCTGGAGGCCGCCCGTCATCTCGTCGAGTTTGCGATAGCCGGACGAGAGGCCCGTCAGCTCGCCGCTCCGGTTCATCAGCATGTCGATATGGTTGACGGCGTCGTGCATCTCGAAGGAGATGGAGGAGAGGCTCGTGCTCGCCTTCGCCGTCGAGAGGGCAAAGATCCGCGACTCGGCTTCGTCGAGCAGTGTGTCGGCGGTCTCGCCGGGCTCGTAGCCGAGCGCCACGATCTCGCTCGCGGTCGAGATCAGGCTGCGCTTGATCGCGCGATCCCGCACGATCTTCGCGTAGTGGATGATGTTGGCGGGCGTCGCCACGTAGTCCGCGATCTCGGCGAGGGCCACCGGACCGCCGATGCTGTCGAGCAGGCTCTCGCCCTTCAGGTACGCCGCCAGCGTCGTGAGATCGACCGGTTGATTGGCGTCCTTCAACCGCACCATCGAGCGAAATAGCATCTGATGGGACGGGTGGTAGAAATCCTCTTCGTGGATCTCCGTCACGATCGAATGGATCGCGTCGTTGTCGAGGAGGATGGCGGAGAGGACGGCCTTCTCGGACTCGATGTCGTGGGGCGGAACGCGGCCCGTGACGATTTCGGACTCCCTCACACCCCACCCCCTCGATGGGCCCACGCGGGCGCGGCACTGGACCCTGCAGCGGCCCTCGGACCGGGGCTGCTTGATCGTCAGTATAAACAGAGGCGCGGCATTTCGGGCGCGCGGGCTCGCGCTGGCCTCAAAGAAAGACACCAAAGCAAGACGCCCATCCCGCGCCGCCCGAACCGGAGTTTGATCCGGACTCCGAACCGTAAGGAGAGCTGCGGGGTGGGCGTATTTTCTCGCGGTTCGGCTCAGCTCGCCGCCGTGACCGTGACCTTGAGGCTCGCGACGACGTCGTTTCGCAGCTTCACGCTGACGGTGTGCTCGCCCACGGACTTGATCGGCTCGGCGAGCACGATCTTGCGCCGATCGATCTCGACGCCCTGCTGCCCGAGCAGCTCGGCCAGATTCTGCGACGTGACCGAGCCGAAGAGCTTGCCCTCTTCGCCGACCTGCGCCGAGATCTCGAGGGAAAGCGCCTCGATGCGCGCCTTCACGGAGCCGAGATCCTTCATCTCCTTCGCCCGCCGCTCGGCGATCACACGTCGCTTGTGCTCGACTTCGTGCACCCGCGCGGCGGTCGCCGGAAGCGCCTTGCCCTGCGGAATCAGGAAGTTTCGCGCGTAGCCGGGCTTCACCTTCACGACGTCGCCGGCGTCGCCCAGATTGTGGACTTCTTCACTCAAGATGACCTGAATCAATGCCATCGATTTTCTCCGTTCAACGCTTCCGCCAGCGCCGTCCGCTGGACCGCAGCCCCATCCCAAGGCCAGGAAGCCGGCCTGCGGCCGGCTTCCGATCAAACGTGGCTCGGCGCATAGGGCAGCATCGCCAGGTGACGCGCACGCTTGATCTCGAGACAGAGCGGTCGCTGGTGCTTCGCGCAGGTCCCGGAGATTCGGCGCGGCGTCAGCTTGCCCGTCTCGGTGATGAAGAGCCGAAGCGTCTTCACGTCCTTGTACGAGATCGTGACGTTCTTGTCCGCGCAGAAGCGGCACACCTTGCGCCGCTGGAACATGCCCTTGCGTTTGGCCTGCTTGCGGGCCTTCTTCCGCGCCGCGGCGCGGAGCTTGCCCTTGACCGTGAGCGGTGCGCGCGGTGCGCGATCCCCCCGGTCGCCTCGGTCTCCGCGATCGCCCCGGTCCGGCCGGTCGCCCCGGTCCGGTCGATCACCGCGATCCGGACGGTCCCCGCGATCTTCCCGCGGCGGACGCGGTCCGCGATCGAAGCCACCACCACCGCCGCCACCACCGCCCGGCGGGCGGTCGCCCATCGGCGGGCGGTCGCGATCCGCCTTCGGCCCGAGCGGGGGACGCGGTCCCGTACCACCCGGTCCTGCAGGACCAGCAGGTCCCGCGGGCCCAGCCGGGCCGGCGGGTCCGGAGGGACCGGCTGCCGGTCCGGTCGGCGGCTGTCGCTTCACTTCGGCCTTCGGTCCGGAGGGAATCGTCGTCGAGTCGTTGGTCGAGTCGCTCATGCTCCCTCCTCCGCAACGTCTTCGTCGGGCGGTCCGAAACGCGCGGCGCGATCGTCGCGCGCGTCATCCCGTTGGTAGGCGTCGCGGTCTTCGGCCGGCTCCCCGAATACAACGTCGTCGTCGTCGCCCCCGAGGCTGCGGCCCGCCTCTTCGGACTCACGGCGCGCGTCCGCTTCTTCGGCTTCGCGAGCCGCGCGTTCGGCCGCGCGCTTGGTCTGCTCGACCTCCGCCTGGGCCGCGGCGGCCTTGCGGCCCTCGATGTCGGTGACATCGCTCGCGGCCTGGATCGTGAGGAAGCGCAGGATCGACTCGTCGAGGCGCAGCACGCGCTCGACCTCGGGAACGACCTTCCCGTTGTCGAGGAACATCAGGGTGTAGTAGTGGCCCTTGTGGAACTTCTTGATCTCGAAGGCGAGCTTGCGCTTGCCGTGATCCTCGCACATGAGGCGTGTCGCCCCGGCGGTGTCCAGGATCCCATCGAGGCGGCCCAGAATGGCCTTGGCACCCTCGTCGGAGATTTCCGGCTGGACGACGAACGTCGTTTCATATTCCCGCAAGACATTCCTCCCGGTCGGATGCCGATCGCATCCGGGCGCCCTGCTGGAAACCCAAAGGCGGGGATCCGAGGCTGGGTTCGAGGGCGCCGAGGTTGGTGGTTGAGGGCCGAAGGCCCTTTTTTGGAAGCGCCCATGGGTACCACACGGCCGCGACCCGGGGCAAGGCCGAGCGCTGAGATCAGCCGATCGGACGCGATCCGGCGAGCTCGAGCAGCGCCGCGTGGACCCGCAGGTCGTCGGTCAGCTCCGGATGGAACGTGCAGGCCAGCCGCCGTCCCTGGCGGACCAGGACGGGCTCACCGTCGACCCGGGCGAGGATCTCGACCTCGGGGCCCAGCGCAACGAGCCGCGGCGCACGGATGAATACGCACTCCATCCCTTGCCATTCGGGCCCTGAGTCCGCGTCGGCGGGGGCGACGAAGGAATCGACCTGCGTTCCGTAGGCGTTTCGGAGCGCGTCGAGGTCGACGAGGCCGAGGGTCGCAACCGGGTGTCCTTCCTGGACGAGACTGCGCGCCGCTCTCGCCAGCAGGATCGCCCCGGCACAGGTGCCGAGGAGCGCTCCGCCCGCCTGGGCAAAGGCGCGGATGGGCTCGATCAGAGCGTGCCGGTCGAGCCCCTTCGAGATCGTCGTGCTCTCGCCGCCCGGGAGGATCAGCGCCGAGAGGCCGGCGAGATCGGCGGGCATGCGCACCCGTCGTCCCCGTGCGCCGCAGCGCTCGATCGCGGACAGGTGCTTCTCGACGTCGCCCTGGATCGCGAGCACACCGACGACCCGATCGGCGTCCGCGCGCGGCCCCGCCGCCCGCGCTCCGCTGTCCCGCTTCGCCATCCCGCCCGCCTACCAGCCGCGGTTGGCCAGCTTCTCGCTCTCGGCGAGGGAGCTCATCTCGATCCCCTCCATGGCCGAGCCGAGGCCGCGGCAGGCGTTCAGCACTTCCTCGGGATCGTCCCAGTGGGTGCACGCGTGCACGATCGCCCGCGCCCGCGCGGCCGGATCCGCGCTCTTGAAGATGCCCGAGCCGACGAACACGGCCTCGGCGCCCAGCGCGCGACACAGCGCCGCGTCGGGCGGCGTCGCGATCCCCCCGGCCGCGAAGTTCGGAACCGGGAGCTTGCCGTGCTCGTGGACGTATCGGACGAGGTCGTAGGGCGCGCCCATGTCCCGCGCCGTCGACATCAGCTCCTCCGCCGGCAGCGCCTGGATCGCGCGAATCTCACCGATCACGCTGCGCAGATGGCGCACCGCCTCGACGATGTTGCCGCTCCCGGCCTCGCCCTTCGTCCGGATCATCGCCGCGCCCTCGCCGATCCGGCGGAGCGCCTCGCCGAGGTTGCGCGCGCCGCAGTCGAAGGGCACGCGGTAGTCGTGCTTCGCGATGTGGTGCTCGTCGTCGGCGGGGGTCAGGACCTCGCTCTCGTCGATGAAATCGACGCCCAGCGCCTCGAGGACCCGCGCCTCCTGCATGTGTCCGATGCGGACCTTCGCCATCACGGGGATCGAGACGGACCGCTGGATGCGCTCGATCATGTCGACGGCGCTCATGCGCGCGACACCACCGTCGCGCCGGATGTCCGCCGGCACGCGCTCGAGAGCCATCACCGCGCAAGCACCGGATTCCTCGGCGATCTTCGCCTGCTCGGCGTCGGTCACGTCCATGATGACGCCGTTCTTCATCATCTCGGCGAGGCCCACCTTGAGCTGGAACGAGTCCGCCCCGCGGCGCAGGGCCTCCACGCCATTCGCCCCGTCCTTCGCCCCACCCTTCCCCGACCGACTGTTACCGACCGTTGCCTTCGCCATGTCCAGCCTCCTTTAGAGATGCATTCCCGCCGTGCGCCCCGCCCCGGGCGCTCTCGCCGCCCGGGCGCGCACCACCCGACCCAGTGCCGCGACCCCGCGCGCGATCTCGTCTTCGTCGACGCAGGCGACCGACAGCCGCATGCCCCGCGACGGCCGCGCGTCGGGCATGAAGAGCGTGCCCGGCGAGAAGACGACGCCGGCCCGGCCCGCATCGGCGAGCAGATCGCGGGTATCGACCTCGAAGGGCAGCTCGACCCAGCACTGGTAGCCACCCTCGGGCTCGGTCCACGTCGTGCCCGGCGGCATCGCTTCCCCGAGCGCGGCCGCCAGCGCCGCATGCCGCGAAGCGAGCAGCTTGCGGATCCGGGCGAGGTGCCGGTCGTAGGCGCCCGACTCGACGAAACGGGCGAGGCCCGCCTGCAGCGCCAGCGCATCCGAGAGATCCGTCGCGTGCTTGAGCGCCACAAGGCCTTCGAGCGCCCGGCCCCGCGCCGCGATCGACCCCACGCGCACCCCGGGAAAGAGCGACTTCGAGAACGAGAAGAGCTGGACCACCATGCCCGCCTCGTCGAGGGCCGCCAGCGGGGCCACGTCCTGCCCCTTGAAGCGCAGGTCGAGCTCGAAGCCGTCCTCGACGATCGGCACGCCGTGGCGCTCGGCGATCTCGAGGATCTGGCGGCGCCGCGCGAGGCCGGTCGTCGTCCCGAGCGGATTGTGAAACGAGGGAATCGTGTAGAAGACCTTGACCTCGGGGCGGGCGAGCACCCGGTCGAGGGCCTCCGGATCGACCCCTTCCGCGTCCATCGACACGCCGGCGGCCGAGAGCCCATGGCCCACCAGAGCCGACAGCACGTTGGCGTAGGTGGGTACCTCGACGGCCACCTGATCCCCGGGCTGCGTGAAGAGGCGCAGCGCGAGCGAGATCCCCTGGCTCGCGCCGTGGCATAACACGAGCTCTTCGGGCGCGACGGAGATGCCGTAGCGCCGGAAGCGCTCCGTCATCGCGCGGCGCAGGCGCGGATCGCCCTCGGGCGACGCGTACGAGAAGAGCGAAGCCCCGTCCTCCGCGAGCGCCGCCTGGAAGCAGACCGAGAATTCATCGATCGGATAGAGCCGCGGATCGGGGATCAGGCGATGGAGGGCGACGACGTCGTCGCCGCTCGCATAGCGCGGACGCGTATTCTCGAGGGCGATCAGGCGCTCGACCGGCGGGGCGAGCGCGAGCTCCCGGCCGGCACGGCGCGGCGCGTTGTTTTCCTCAGCGGCCGTGAAGAGCGAGCGCACGAAGGTGCCGGCGCCGACGCGGGCCTCGACCAGGCCCGCCTGTCCGAGCTGCTCGTAGGCGAGGGCGATCGTGTCGCGGTGCAGG
This sequence comes from Deltaproteobacteria bacterium, assembly GCA_031390075.1. Lineage (GTDB taxonomy): Bacteria > Myxococcota_A > UBA9160 > UBA9160 > UBA4427 > UBA4427. The sequence goes on from JANMTD010000514.1 coordinate 16,153, forward strand.
CCGAGCGCCGCGGCGAGCGAGCGGATCGCCGGCAGGCGCTGCCCGGGCACACGCAGCCCACCCTCGATCTCCGCCTGGAGCTGGGCGGCGACCTGGAGGTAGACGGGCTCGTCCGACGCAGCGTCGATGCGGAGGGTCTGGGGGGAGCCGTCGAGGGACATGGGGCCAGATTATCAGCCGGACAATGGTCCGCCAATCGCCGGTGTCAGGATTTTTTGACCCAATATCGACCTGACACTCAGCCGGCTCGGTTGAAGCGGTCCATGGCGACCACGATCCCATCGGCGACGACGCTCTCGACCGCCTCGGCGGCCCGATCGATCGCCCCGGGCAGGAGCTCCGTCTCCTCCTCCGGCGAGAAGGGCTGGAGCACCCAATCGATGACGGCGGCCTGGGAGCCCGGATGCCCGATCCCGAAGCGCAGCCTCGGGATCTCCTGGGTACCGAGCGCCCGGGCGATGTCCGCCATGCCGCGGTGGCCCCCTGCGCTGCCGCCGGGCCGGAGCCGAAGGCGGCCGGACGGGAGGTCGAGATCGTCGTACACGACGAGCAGATCCCGCTCCGGCACGAGCGAAGGCCAGCGCGCGAGCGCCGCGCCGACACTCTCCCCCGAGCGGTTCATGAAGGTCTGCGGTGCGAGCAGCAGGCAGGGAACCGAGGCCAGCGAAACCCGCGCGACCCGGGCCGCGAGGTCGGCCGCGAAGCCGAGCTCGCCTCCACTGCGCTGCGCGAGCCGCTCGAGCACGCGAAAACCGATGTTGTGACGCGTCGCCGCGTAGTCGGCGCCCGGATTCCCGAGCCCGACGACGAGGCGAGCCGGCTCCGCGCTCAGCTCGCTGACTTCGCCGCTGCGGCCGGGGCCGCTGCCGCCGCGTCCGGTGCAGCCGCTGCCGCCGCCTCGTCGCGCAGGCCGCGGGGAATCAGCACGGTTGCGACCGTCAGGTCCGACTCGGACATCACGTCGACACCCGGCGGAATCACGAGGTCCGCGACGTGGAGCGTCGAGCCGAGATCCATCCCCGAGACGTCGACCTCGATCGAGTCGGGAATCGCGTTCGGCAGACACATGAGCTCGAGCTCCCGCAACTGCTGGTCGAGCACGCCGCCGTTCACGACGCCCAGCGGTGTCCCGGTCAGATGGATCGGGACCTCGACCTCGATCTTCGTCTTGAGATCGATCTCGTAGAAGTCCACATGCGTGATGCGCCCGCGCACCGCCTCGCGCTGGAGCTCCTTCGCGATCACCGTCCGGCCCGTGGCGGTCGAGCCACCGGTCAGGTCGATCAGCGTATTGACGCCGCCGTGGCTGGTCGCGAGCAGGCGCTCGAACTTCGCCACCTCGAAAGCGATCGGCGTCGCACCCCGGCCGCCGCCGTAGACGACTCCGGGCACCAGGCCCCGCTGTCGCAGCCTGCGTGCTGCGCCCTTGCCCGTGGTCTCCCGCGCCTCGACTGCAAACGTCACGTCACCCATCGTCGTTACTCCTGAGATTGATCTTTCGTGCAAAGGGACTGAAAGGGTCTAGAAGAGCGAGCTCACGCTCTCCTCATTGTTGATCCGACGGATCGCCTCGCCGATCGACCCTGCGACCGAGACGACGTGCAGCTTGCCCGATTCGACGGCGTCGGGGCGGAGCGGAATCGTGTCGGTCACGATGACCTGCTCGAGGGGCGACACGCTGATGCGCTTGACGGCCGGCCCGGAGAGGACCGGGTGCGTGATCGCGGCATGCACCGCGGTCGCGCCCGACTCCATCAGGCTGCGGGCGGCCTCGGTCAGGGTTCCCGCCGTGTCGACCATGTCGTCGACGATGACGGCGTCCTTGTCGCGGACGTCGCCGATGATGTGGAGCGCCTCCGCCTGGTTGGGACCGCTGCGCCGCTTGTCGATGATGGCGAGCCCCGCCGCGAGCGGCTTGGCGATGCGACGCGCGCGCTCGACGCCACCCGCGTCGGGAGAGACCACCACCAGGTTCTCCAGCTCGAGTCGCGCGATGTGGTCCCGCAACGTCGGGCCGGCGTAGAGGTTGTCCACGGGGATGTCGAAGAATCCCTGGATCTGCCCGGCGTGGAGGTCCATCGTCAGCACCCGGTTGACGCCGGAGCTCTCCAGCAGGTCCGCGACGAGCTTCGCCGTGATGGGCGCCCGCGGCGCCACCTTGCGATCCTGGCGCGCGTACCCGTAGTACGGGATCACCGCGGTGATGCGCCCGGCGGAGGCCCGCTTGCACGCATCCGCCATGATGAGCAGCTCCATGATGTGGTCGTTGACCGGTTGCGAGGTGGACTGGATGATGTAGATGTCCTTGCCGCGGATGCTGTCCTCGATCTGGAAGTGGACTTCCGTATCCGGGAATCGCCGCAGCAGACGGCCGCCGAGTGGCACCCCCAAGTGCGCGGACACCGACGCGGCCAGCTCGGGAGTGGCGGAGCCGCAGTACAGCCCGATCTCCAATGGTGACGGATCGGCCACGTTCCCTCCCCGCGCGCTGACTACCGCGGCCATTGTAGCGGCGGGGTTGAAGCTTCAACGGTGAAGGAATCTGGCCACTTGCCCCGTTGAACGTTTCGCTAACGCCGTTGCGTAGCGGCCACGCCGGCAAGGACCAGACCCATTCCCACCAGCAGGAGCACTGAGGGGCGTTCGCCGAGGATGGGCCAGGCAAGTAAGAGCGCGATCGGGGCCACCAGGTATTGAAAAGCGGCCACCTGACCCGCGCGCATGAGGCCAAGC
>JANMTD010000516.1:0-2850 GCA_031390075.1 Deltaproteobacteria bacterium
GGCGAGAAAGAGCGCTTCGTCGACGTCGTGGGTCACCATCAACGCCGTCATCTGATCCTCGGACCAGATGTCGAGCAGGATCTCCTGCAGCTCGAGGCGGGTCAGCGAGTCGAGCATGCCGAAGGGCTCGTCGAGCAGGAGCATCTTGGGCGCCAGCGCGAAGGCACGCGCCAGACCCACCCTCTGGCGCATGCCCCCCGAGAGCGCCGCCGGCCGCTTGTGCATCGAGCCGGCCAGGCCCACGAGTGAGAGATGGTATTCGACGATCTCGCGGCGCGTCTTCTCGTCGACGTGCGGGTAGACCTGTCGCACACCGAGCATCACGTTCTCCCACGCCGTCATCCACGGCAGTAGACAGGGCGCCTGGAAGACGACGCCGCGGTCGGGTCCGGCGCCTTCGATCTCGCGCGCATCGAGGACGACGTGGCCATCGCTGATGTCGGAGAGGCCCGCGACCATCTGCAGGACCGTCGACTTCCCGCAGCCCGAATGCCCGATCAGGGCGACGAACTCGCCCTTCTGGACCTCGAGGTCGAAGCTCTCCACGACCGGCAGCGGGCCGCTGGGCGTGTCGTAGATCTTGGACAACTTGAACATCTCGAGATATCCGGCCATGTCGTCGTTCTCCTTTCCCTGCTCGTCTAGGGCGCCATCGACATGCTCGGCGGACGCAGCGCGCGCGGCTTCGCCGTCGGCTTCATGAGGCGTCGCTTCGGGGTCGATTGCGCGGCCTGGCGGCTCACGGCCGTGAGGTAGTGGGTGATCTCGTTCCGGATCCGCTTGAACTCGGGGTCGTGGTTCAAGGCCGTGCGGTCGCGCGGGCGCGCGAGTGGGACTTCGAAGCTCGGCCCGAGCGAAGCCCGCGGCCCCGGCCGCAGGGGGATGATCCGGTCGGCGAGCAGCATCGCCTCGTCGACGTCGTTCGTGATCATCACGACGGTCTTCTTGTCGGCGGCCCAGATCTGCTCGATCTCGGACTGGAGCGTCGCCCGCGTGAGGGCATCGAGGGCCGACAGCGGCTCGTCGAGGAGCAGGAGCTTCGGGTTCATCGCGAGTCCGCGCGCGACGCTCACGCGCTGGCGCATGCCGCCCGAGAGCTCGCGCGGGTACTTCCAACACGCCGCCCCGAGTCCCACCAGGTCGACGTAGTGCCGCGCCCGCTCGCTGCGCGCCGCCTTCTTCAACTCCGGGAAGACCGCGTCGACCGCGAGCTGGACGTTGCCGAGGACGGTCAGCCAGGGAAGCAGCGCATAGCCCTGGAAGACGACGCCGCGATCGGGTCCCGGTCCCGTGATCGGCTTGCCCTGGAGCGCGATGCGACCCGCGTCGGGCGCCGTCAGGCCCGCGATCAGGTTGATCAGGGTCGACTTGCCACTGCCGGAGAACCCGACGATCGCGAGGAACTCGCCTTCCGGGAGCACGAGATCGATGTCCGAGAGGACCTCGGTCCGCGACGCGCCCTCGCCGAAGGACTTGCTGACCCCGCGGAGCTCGAGGAAGGGCGCGGCGGTGTCTGGTGAGGCGGTCGGGTCTGTCGTCGCGAAGGCCATGTCCTTATCTCCTCTTTCCGTCGTCCAGATGGGCAGGTGCTAGGCGCCGACGCTGCCGTCGAAGGTGACCATGCGCTGGAGGGCGACCATCAAGCGGTCGAGGAAGAAGCCGATCAGGCCGATCGTGAAGACCGCGACCATGATCTGGGCGAGGGTCTGCGAGCTCCCGTTCTGGAACATGTCCCAGACGAATTTCCCGAGGCCCGGGTTCTGGGCCAGCATCTCGGCCGCGATCAGGACCATCCAGCCGACGCCGAGCGAGAGGCGAAGCCCCGTGAAGATGAGCGGGAGGGCGGAGGGCACGATGATCTTGCGCACCTGCGTCGCCCACGAGAGCCGCAGGACCTTCGCCACGTTCAGGTGGTCCTGGTCGACGGAGGCCACACCGAGGGCGGTATTCACGAGCGTCGGCCAGAGCGAGCAGAGGCTCACGGTCAGCGCCGAGCTGATGAAGGACTTCTCGAAGAACGGGTCCTCGCTCGTGTAGAGCCCAGAGACGAGGATCATGACGATCGGCTGCCAGGCGAGTGGCGACACGGGCTTGAAGATCTGGATCAAGGGCGAGAACGCCGCGTTCATCGTCGACGAGAGCCCGCAGAGGATCCCGAGCGGCACGGCGATCAGCGACGCGACCAGGAATCCCGCGAACACGGTCTGCAGGCTCGTCCAGATCTGATCGAAGTAGGTCGGCTTGCCGGAGTACTTGCGCTCCGTCCACGGCCGGCCCGCGGCCTCCCACTTCGTCTTCAGGACCTCCATCCGCGCGTGGAACTCGACCTCTTTCTGGCGCTCGACGAAATGCTCCGCGACGAGGGACTTCGCGGCGGTCCAGACCTCCGTCGGGCCGGGAACCGAGCCGATGCTCGTCTCGACCGAGCTTGCGAGGCTGGCCCAGAGCCCGAGGAACGCGAGGATCGAGACGATCGGGACGCCGATCGAGCGCAGCATGTCCTTGAGCTGCGCCTTCGGATCCTCGCCGCTCGCGAGTCGGATCGCCGGCACCAGGATCTCGAGGCCCAGGCCCTCGACGGCCCGGATCATGCGGGCCTTGCCGGTCGGCTTTCTGGCCAGAAGAGCGGGAGATTCGCTGGACATGTCGACTCCTTGGGGCAGAGGGTTGGACTAACGCGCCGCCGTGCGGCTGTGTTTGCCCTGGTTTCCGACCTCGAACTTCCCGAGATATTCGTTGGGCTTGCGACCGTCGAAGACGATTCCGTCGATGAATCCCGCGTCGGGGGCCTTGAATCCGTCGGTCGTCGGGATCTCGGCGGCGGTGAGGTGACCCTCGGCGACCAGCGCC
>JANMTD010000517.1:0-15854 GCA_031390075.1 Deltaproteobacteria bacterium
GCCGCCCGCGCCCATGTTCCAGCCCGTGATGCCGCGGCCACCGGCGAAGCTGGCCTTGGTCTCGGGGGTCGAGTCGAAGGCGAGCTTGCCCCAGAAATTATCCTCTTCGTAGGAGGAGAGTCCGGTGTGCGAATCGGTCGAGCCGATCATGCCGAACTTGTACGGGTTCGCGCCGACCTTCTCTTCGATCTCGAGCCCGCGCAGCAGCGCCGTGCGCGCGTAGTCGCCGGTCTGGGCGACGTAGTCCTGCTTGTTCTGCTGGATGTAGCCGCCGTAGATCTCGAAGTCCGCAAAGGGATCGTCGGGGGAGAGCGCCGGATGGGTCTCCGACGTGCCCTTGAACTGGGTCACCTCGACGACCGGCTCGAAGCGCGCGCGCGTGCGAGCGCTCTCGGTCGTATAGGGCGACTCGTCGAGGGTGACCTCGCCGAACATGTAGCCCTTCGAGATGTTCGAGTTGTGCGGGATCGCGACGAACTCGGCGCCCGTCTCCTTCGTCGTCTGGTCGAGGAACTTCCAGAGATCTTCGGGGTAGGCGCTCTTGTCCGAGCCGTAGGGCAGGAAGCGCCGGGCGTTCTCGCCGGAGGTGGACGTCATGACGACGCGGTGGAGATTCGCGCCGGAGGGCAGTGAGCTCCACTCCCAGCCGATCAGCGCCGTGAAGCGGCCGGGATCGTTGTGCCGGTCGGCGGCGGTCGTCGTCTCGGCCCAGGCGTCGACGTGGAGCTGCGCAGCGCCGGGATCCACGGGCAGCGCGTTCGGGGCGCCCGCCGCCGAGATCGGATTCTGCGTATCCCCGGGCTCGATCGACGACGACTTCGGGAGCACTCCGCTGAAGAGCGTCTGTCCCTGACCCGAATCGATCGCCTCGCGCACGCGGTTCGCGAACTCTGCCCCCGGCCCCTCGCGCACGTCGAAGTAGAGCTTGCGGATGACGCCCAGGTATTCCGCGTGGTCCGCCACGACCAGGAAATCGAGGGGCGTCTTGATGCGTACGCGCGCGCGGTGATAGGGATGGATGACGGGCAGGCCCTTGGCCCAGCGATAGGCCGTGTCGGGATCGGCGGAGCGATTGCCGTTCAGGAAAGCGTCGAAGGAGTACGACGTGTGGAGATGGGTGTCGCCGAAGTAGACCTGGCGCGCGGGATTCACGGCGACGGGCATTTCGCTCGGGGCTGCGCCCGCACGCGGCGCGAACGACACCGGCGCGAAGGCGATCGCGGCCGCGAAATGCAGCAACGCGCTCGACAGGACGGAGCAGCGCCGGGCCTTCGAGCGGCTGGAGATCGAGAGCATGCGCATCACCTTTTCGGGTCGGGCGCGCGGTCTCCTGCGCAGGCTGCCGCTAGACGGCGGCCGGCCCGCGCTCGCCGGTGCGGATGCGGATCGCTTCTTCGAGGGGCAGCACGAAGATCTTTCCGTCACCGATCTTGCCCGTGTTGGCGGCTTGCGTGATCGCATCGATCACGCGCTCGACGATCTCGTCGCGGACGACGACCTCGAGCTTCACCTTGGGAAGGAAGTCGACGACGTACTCGGCACCGCGATAGAGCTCGGTATGCCCCTTCTGGCGCCCGAAGCCCTTCACCTCGGTCACCGTGAGTCCTTCCACGCCGACCTGGCTCAGGGCTTCCTTCACGTCGTCGAGCTTGAACGGCTTGATGATCGCTTCGATCTTCTTCATGGCTGGAGATCTCCTGGGCTCTCGAACCCGCGGGCCGCGTGCTGAAATCGCACGGTACCACAAGCCGAGCGGGATCCGACCGCGCCGTTTTCTGCACACGACGCGAGCAGCCCTGCCCGAGAATCGAGCAATCGCGCCGCGCATTCGGGCCACCACCGACCCAGCTCCCCACCACCCGGGAGCCTCCGGTGCGGCCTGGCCTCGATCCGGCGCGCAGCGAGCGTCGCGCGCCCCCCTCCGGCTGGACGAACATGACTTGGAATGCCGCTTGCAACTTACGATTCGAAGCGCAGCAAGAGCGCCGTCATGCGGGCCGCACTGCCCGGGACCCCGAACCGGAAAAGCCCGGTCCGCGCAACATCCGTCGGATGCAGGAAACAAAGCCATGGACCTCCCCGCGAGTCGCACGACCTCCCCCGACCATCTCGATGAATTCGCCCGCTTCCTGCGAGACGCAAGTCTCGAAGTCGGACGCGTGACCCAGGCGCGCACCCTGAAAGCGTGGCTCGACCTGGCCGAGGCGTACCGGATCACCCAGGCCCTGCGCGATTGTCACGGCAACCGCTCCGCTGCCGCCCGCTCGCTCGGGATCGGCCGCCGAACCCTCTACGCGAAGATGGACAAGCTGGGGATCACGGCGACCTGGCGCATCGCTTCTTAGGCGGACCGGCGCGCGACGCCCGCGCACCGAACGAAAATCAGAACGAAAAAGGGCGCGACGCCGCAGACGTCGCGCCCTTGATCTATTTGCGACCCTCGCGATCCCTAGAACTCGTAGTAGAGCTCCGCGATCCCGAGCAGCTGGTCGTTGCGAGTGCCGAGCGAACCCGCGCCGCTGTTGTCGATTGCGAAGAGCTGGTCGTTCCCCGCCAAGTTGCGGTCCCAGCGGAGCTCGCCGCGCAGCACCAGGTCGTCCGTGAGTCGCTGGCCGCCGGTGAAGGTCAGCGTGACGAGCTCACTCTGCTCCCCGATGGGCGTCCGACCTTGAGCTTGGTTGAAGTCCGACTCGGCGCGCAGGTACTCGACGCGGGTCGCGATGCTCGTGTCCTCGGTGATGTGGTAGCGCGCGGCCGTCGCGAACGCGTGCGTGTCACCCTGGCGGAGGATCGAGTTGCCGAAGTGGCGCGAGTAGACGAACTGGGCCCAGGCCTCGAACGATTCCGAGAACTGCGCCGTCGCGACCGCGTCGAGCACCGCCGTGCGGCAGGCCTGACCGCCGTCGCATTCGCCGGGGCCACTGGGGAAGTTATCCCTCTGCAGCCCCGAGCCCGAGTTCTTGCCGACCATCGAGTCGACCTTGAACCCGAACATGTCGCCCTTGTAGGCGATCTGGCTGAAATAGGCCTTATGCCGGCTGTCGTCGATGCTGGTGTCGGCGTAGACGTCGTTGAACACGCCGGCGGCGATCGAGAGCTCGTCCGTGAGGCTGGTCTCCACGAGCAGACCCGTGTTCACGATCGGGATGAGCTGGAAGACGCGGCCCTGGGTGACGTTGTAGTTGATGTTCGTCTTCACCCGCTCGATGCCCATCAGCGTGTCGCGCTTGCCGAGGTCGAAGCGAACGCCATTGCCGATCGGTGCGAGGTAGCTCGCGTAGGCGCTGAAGAGATAGAAGTCCTGATCAGAGCTGTCGCCAGGGGTACCGCCTCCCGAGAGCGGGCTACCGACGATGCTGCTGCGCATCGCACGGGCCGACTCGCCGTAGAGCAGGTCGGCGTGGAACCCGCCGCGGCTCTCTTCGTTGGTCGGCTTGTCGATCGCCAGCCAGAGCTGGTCGAGGGAGAACGTGTCGGCGTTCTGGTGCCGGAACGAGTTCCCGAGCGAGAGGTTTTTGTCGCCGCCACCGAGGAGGCGATGGTTGTAGCTCGCCGCCGCGAGACCGGAGACGTCGACCTGCTGCAGGAATGTGCCGACGGCCGAGCGGGCGCCATCGGCGGATTCGGCGAGACCCGCTTCCGAGAGAACCGCTTGCTGCTTTTCGACGGTGGCCTCGGCGGTCTTCAGGTTTTCGGAGGTCGCCTGGAGTCGATCCTCCATCTCCTCCATCCGCTGCTCCATGAGCCTCAGCTGCTCCTGGACGGGATCGGCGGCGGCCACGCTGGCCCCGAGAAACGTGCTCGTGACGACCGCGACAGCGGTGATCAGTTTGGAACGCATTGGGAATCTCTCCTTGTTGGTTGTCGAACACTCCGCTCGCCGCACCTCCGGTCCCGGAGATCCGGGGCCGGCGTTGCGGACGAGGGAATCGAACAGGGCGGGTCGCCCTGCATGAACGGCGGATGGGGAGATTCCGGACGCAGGCCCGGGAAAGACTCTGGGAACGACTCTGGGAATGAAGAGACGGAGGCGAGGCGCAAAACGACCGCGCCTGCGCCAGGGACGCGCGCGGTCTCGATGCTCGACGAATGGGGAACGACTCGATGTGGCTGTACGCGCACTTCGCCCGATGCTCCGACGGGGGGTCGTTTGCATTGGCTCGGCGCTCGTCGATGCGATCCGGGTCGCGGTCGGACGAGCTCAGTTCCCGATCGAGCACAGGCGAGCCGGTGGTCGCTCGGTCGCGCGAGCTATAGCACACCCCCTCGGCGGAGATCCCAGAGCATTTCGACTGTCCGGGGGCAGAGGACTGACGATTGCTCCGGCGGGAGCGCGTCGATCCAGCTGAGATCCGCTGCGTGGTCGAGATCGAAGCTCGGGCGCGTGAGCGATACGGCGAGCCCGAGTGAGCGGGCGCGCGCGACCGTCTCGGCGAGGACGGAGCCGGTCGACATGGGGATAACGAAGAGCTCTTTGCGTGGCTCTTTCAACGCGATCAGCGCATAACCGCCGCCCTGGTCGGGGGTCAAGACGAGATCGTCGCCCGAATCGAGCCGCGCGACGGCCTCTTCGACCACCGGATAGTCGAGGCCGGGGCTATCGCTCCCGCGTAGGAGCATCAGGCTCATTCCGCACGCGGCTCCTTGTTCGAACGCGTTCGCCATTCGCTCGGCGAGGCCGTGGCCACGCTGCGGAAGCAGGCGGTAGTCGCCCGGCGCGCGATCGGCGAGCTCGCTCATCGCCTCGGGAGGATCGAAATGCAGGACCGGCTCGAGTCCGAGGCGGCGCGCGAAGTCCGCGCTCGCCCGGAGCACATCCGCCAACATCGCGTCGTAGAGCGCCGCGGCCTGCTCCGGCGAGAGCGGCGGAACGAGCCGCGTCTTGACCCGCCCGGCCCGCGGCGCCTTGGCAAAGACGCTGAGCCAGCCGCGGCTCACGGGGCCGCGGGCGACGAGCCGGACGCAGCGGCCGCGAGCGACGCACTCGACGCCGCCGCGAAGGGAAGTGCCGCCACGCTCGCCGCTCCGCCTTCGAACTCCACGCGCGTTCCGACCTCGGCATGCTCCCGCCGCACGAAGGCCAGCCCGATCGCACCCTCGGACGGCGACGTCGCGACGCTCGTGATCTCCCCCGTTGCCCGTCCCGCCGCCGAGAGCGCCGTCCCCGCCGCGGGCAGCAGATCGCCCTCGAAGCGAAGTCCGACGAGCAGATGGTTCACCTGCCCGCGCGAGCGAAGCCGGGCCACGATCTCCTGCCCGACATAACAGCCCTTGTTGTTCGCGACCGCCCGCTCGAGACGCGCCTCCGGCGGCAGCACCTCCTCGTCGAGCTCCGCGCCGAGGGCGGGAATCCCGGCCTCGATCCGCAGGACCTCGAGCAGCGCCGAGTCGCCCGCGACACAGTCCACGCCGAGCGAAGCCGCGGAGGCCTCGAGCGCAGCGCGCACCACCCCGAGCTTCGTCGGCTCGACTCGCAGCTGATAGGCCAGCTCCCCGCTCCAGCCGAAGGCCGCGACCAGGACCTCCGCCCCCGCAAACTCCGCCTCTCCCCACCCGTCGGCTGACGGAAGCACCGCCAGTCCGGACGCCCGAGCAAGGACGTCCCCGGACCGCGCGCCCTCGATTCCCAGGACGGCGAGCTCCCCGCTCCGGTCGCCGAGCGCCACGTCGTCGGCGATGATCATCTTCTCGAGCACCGCCCGGATCCGCCCGACCTCGCTCCGCTTGCACTCGAGCAGCAGGGCCTCTCCCATCCGGCCGACCGTGCGCCCGACCAGCCTCCCGACATGGAGATCGGCGACGATGGCGCCGCGGTGCGTCAGCAGCAGCGCATAACAGCCCGCGCCGTCGCCCCGTTTCTCGAGACCTTTGACGTCGCCGGTGATCATGCCGTCGAGCCAGCGGATCCGATCCGAGCCGCGCACCTCGAGCAGGCCGCGGTCGTCCATCTCGAAGAGGCCGATCCCCTCCCGAACCCGCGTCGTCCGCGCGCGTTCCGATTGCGTCCGTTCCGTCAAGAAGCCGATCCTTCCCTTCTCGCAGCGGGCTCTCCCGCGGCGAACCCCGTCGATTCGAGCCGTTCCGGAAGCGGGCCGAAGAGCCGCTCCGAGCGCGCCCGCTGCCCGGCCGACCATTCGGCGAAGCGGGCGCACATTGCGTCGTATTCGGCCTCCGTATCGACGTCGAGGGCGCAGCCGGCGCTCTCCGTCACGACGAAGGCGAATTTCGTGTCGAGGAGCTTCGAGATCGTCTTGCGGTTGATCTCGAGGCTGACGAGGCGACCGAGCCAGCGCGCGATGCGCCTCCGGCCGCTCCGATCGGCGATCCCGGCGAGGTGCATCACCCCGAAGAGGACGGCGATCTTGAAGCCGCCGACTCGCGACAGGAGGAGCCGCAATGCCAACGCGAACATGTTCCAGAAGCGGCGTTGATGGCGGTGCTCGTACATCTCCTCGATCCGGTCGAGGCGGCCGATGCGCGCCGGACGGGCGTAGTGGAGATTGTTCTGGCGAAGCCGGCCGTCGCGGGTGTTGAAGTAGGCGACCTCGATGCCGGCCTCGCCGGGCAGCTTCGGCTTGAACGTCTCGAGGGCGTCGGCGGGACACAGGCCCAGCAGGTAGTCCGACTCGCCCGCGCGCACGCGCGCCTGCGATGCCTGCACGAAGGCCGAGATCTCCTGCGGCGTCGCGAGCGGAAGGTCCCCCGAGAGGTAGAGGATCTCGCGGTCGAGGTCCTCGGGTCCCGGGTCGCGGCCCACGCGCACGTCGTTCGAGAGCACCCGGCGATAGGTCTCCCAGGCGTTCGAGATCAGGTCGCGCTGCTGGGCGACGAGGTGGAGCGGCTTCGTCAAAGCGGCGCGCAGGGCGGGCGATCCGAGCGCCGGCTCGAGCTTCGCGAGATCGCCCACGACCCAGACGGCGTCGACCTCCGGGACCGACTGGAGCGTTCGGACGACATGGGCGACGAGGGGCAGACCGTCGACCTCGAGGTAGACCTTGCTCTTCCCGTAGACGGCCTTCGCCGCTCGACTATCCCCGGCCGTCACGATCGCGGGGACACCCATCGCTCAAGTCCCCACCGCTTCTTCGAGCAGGAAGATCACCTGCATCGTCACGAGATACTCGACGATCACGCCGTCTTCGACACGGGCCTTCTCCTCGAGAACCTTGATCCCGGTGATCCCGCGCAGCGTCCGACGGGCGCGGGCGACACCGAGCAGGGCGGCTTCCTGCCAGCTGTTGGGAGAGGCGGAGGTGATGGTCGAGACGGAGGCGATGGCCATGCTGTCGGGGTCCTCGGGTCGTACATCGCCGCCGGGCCACGGCGCGCCCGGGGTCGGCGCCGCGGTCTGGCGGACGACCTACCAATGGGGCTCGGTGTGGGGGGCCACGTCGAAATGCAGTCGGAGATGAATACGGTACTCGGCGATGGCGCCGGCCTCGACCTTGAGGCGCTTCTCGACGACATCGAAGCCCGTGATCCCGCGCAGCGTGCGGTTCGCCCGGGCGACGACCGACTGGGCCGCGTCCTCGAACGAAGACGGGCTCGAACCGATGATCTGGCTGACCTTGGTGATCCACATCGAACGGCAATCTCCGGCGGCTCGGACGCTCTCGCAGCCGGCCCGCTCGGCCAATCTAGCGCGCGCCCGAAACCGCTGCCTCGACGGTCGGGGGTCGAACTCGTAGGTCCATCGCTGCCCGATCGCCCTGCCGGCCCGCCTCTGCCAAACTTCGGCGTGATGATTTCGAAGAACAGCCAACGAGTGGCCCCGCTCGAGATCGCGGACCTCGCTCCACCCGCATCGGGACCGCGGGCCCTTTCCGAGCGATCGCGCGCCGAATGGGAGGCGGATCGGGCGGATCGCCCGCAGTCCTTGATTCGCGGGCCCGTCCCTGGCCGCTCGGGGGCGATTCCGGATTCAGCCCCGATCGCGCTCGTCCTGGTGGCCGAGGCCTTCGCCTACTCGAGCACACTCGCAGCCGCGATAGGTGGTGCGCTCACCTACGCCGTCGGCCTGGCGCTCTCTGCCCCCGAGAGCTCGCGGACCGCGGCCCTCGTCGCGTGCGCGACCTTCTTCATCTACAACGTCGACCGGCTGCGCGATGTCGAGCGCGATCGAGCGACCTCGCCGAGTCGAACCTCCTTCGTCGAGCAAAACCGGCGCCTGCTCACGCTGGCTTCGGGTCTGGCCGCGATCGTTCTCGCGGCCCTGCTGGCCGCGGCTCCCGCGCGGGTGGTCGCGCTCTGCGTCGCCATCGGGACCGTCGGATTCCTGCACCGGCGCCTCAAGCAGGACGTGCTCTCGAAGGTCGCCTACGTATCCTGCGCCTGGACTGCAGCCTGCTTCGGCATTCCGTGGCTCATGGGCGGTGCAGGGGCCGATCGCCGGGCGGCTTTCGCGCTGGCATTCGTCGCAACCAGCATCGTCGTCAACGTGATCGCGTCGAATCTACGCGTCGGAAAATGGGACCGGTCCAGAGAGTCGCGGGCGAACCTGCTTGCCATCGCATGTGGCCTGGCGATCGGGGTCGTACCGCTCGCGGCCCTCGCACCGGACGGCGTCGCGCCGCTCGCGTGGATTCCTGCGGCGCAGGCAGCTGCGCTGTACTTCTACCGGGACTCGGAACGATTCGCACAGCTCGCGGTCGATGGTTTGCTCGCGTTCGGCGCGGCACTCGCGATCCTCTGGTCGGGCGTGTTCCGCTGACGAGGCTGGAGCCGGACGTCGGCGCGAGAGTGGACCTGGTTCTCCTCGAGGAGATTCCACCGATGATCCGCCGCTATCGACCGGAAGACCTCGAAGTGGTCGTCGTCTGCTTCACGCGGTCCGTTCGCACGATCGGTGCGCGCGACTACGCCCGCGAAGAGATCGCGGCCTGGGCGCCCGATCCGCCGGACATGAGCGGTTGGCCCGCTCGCCTCGCGAGCGGGGGGTCTTCGTCGCCGAGCTGGACGGAGCGCTCGCCGGATTCGTTCGGATAGAGGCGACCGGGTACATCGATCTCCTCTATGTGGACCCGTCGCGTGAGCGCATGGGAATCGGCCGCAGCTTGCTCGAGCACGCCTTCCGATGGGCGATCGTGCAAGGCGCCCGAGGGCTCGAAGCGGACGTCAGCCGGTCCGCTCGCCCGCTCTTCGAGACCCTGGGGTTTCGCCTCGAAAGCGCGCAGGCTGCCGTGAGGGGCGGAGTTGCCCTGGAGAATTTTCGGATGTCTCGCTCACGGGATGGGGCGATCTCCGCGACGCGTGAAATCCCGCGCGATACTCGGACCATGAGCGACATCGCGATTCGTCGCATGACGTCGGACGAGATCGCCGAGGTCGCGACGGTCTGGCGACGGTCACGGCTCGATGCCGTCCCGGAAATCGAGGAGCGGTTGCGCCATACACTCGAAGATGATCTCCATCATCTCTCCGAGGAAGTCATTCCTCATTACGAGGTCTGGATTGCGCAGCTGGACCGTCGAATCGTTGGAATGATGTCGCGCCGGGGCGAGGACCTGGACAAGCTCTACGTGGACCCGGGTCACCAGGGGCGTGGCATCGGAACACTCCTGTTGAACCGGGCAAAAATAGATTCGCCATCCGGTCTGAAGCTCTTCACCCACCAGGTCAACACGCGTGCTCGGTCGTTCTACGAGGCGCGCGGCTTCGTTGCCGCGGGGTTCGGCGTCAGTCCTCCGCCCGAGGACGAGCCGGACGTGACGTACATATGGAAACCTCAGAACACGCTCCACACCGAATCGCAGGACTGAGAGCCGTCGTCGCCCCTCGCCCTCATGCTACACGGCGGCGCGTACGTGCCGTGAACGTGACCCGAAGCCCGCCCTTGGCCAGCATGTTGACGAGCATGTCGATGCTGAACAAATCGAGCTTTCCGCGCACGAGATCGCTCACCCGCGGCTGGGAGACGCCGAACATGTGAGCCGCCTCAGCTTGCGTCAGATCGCGATCCCCGATCAATCGGGTGATGCGCGCCATGAGCTCGGAGCGGATACGGAGGTTCTCCGCCACCTCCTGGGAAAATCCGAGATCCGTGAAGACGTTTCCCGTGGAGCGTTTGACCTTCTGAGTCGCCATGGTTTGCCTATCCCTCTCGCCGATGCCGAAGCACCTCAGCCAGACTACGCCGAGCAGCGTCGATGTCCGCCTGTCGCGTTTTCCGAGTCTTCTTCATGAAAGCGTTGAGCACATAGACGCCCTCGATGAACTTCGCCACGTACAGGACCCGATACTCGCCTTCCTCATGAATGCGGATCTCGAAGACTCCCGGTCCCACCGACGTCATGGGTTTCGAGTCGCTCGGATCGAGCCCGAGCTGCACTCGATGCAATTGATGACCGGCTGCCCGCCGTGCTGCGGACGGAAATGCCCGAATCCGGGTAAGCGCGGTGCCGACCCAGAACAACGGCTTCGTTGTCATCGGCCGATCATATCAAATATTATATGATTTTTGCGCGACTCGATGTCGTCTCGGAGCGATCGGATTCTCGGGATCCGCGATCGAGCTGGCACACCGCTCGACTTCCATTGCCCCCAAAACGCAATCGGCGGCGCACGCCATCGCGTACGCCGCCGACTTTTTTGGTGGAGCCGAGCGGGATCGAACCGCCGACCTTCGCGTTGCGAACGCGACGCTCTCCCAGCTGAGCTACGGCCCCGTGAATCGAGAAGCTCTTGGAGCGCTCGGGGGACCGCCTGGGGAGCGGTCCGTCGCACGAGCGCTGGATTTCGAACGGCGGACCTTAGGGGGAGGCCCTCCGAGCGTCAATGGCGATGCTCCGGATCGAGGATCCCGACCCCTCGGGAATCTCAGTCGGGACCGGAGCGGGTCAGGTCAGTCCGAGCGCCGCGTCCTGGGCGGCGGGATCGGCGTGCTCGAATTGCAGGATGCCCATGCGCTCGAATGCGCTGCGGACTCGCGGTGTCAGCAGACCGAGCCGGCGCAGGTTCGGGACGACCCGCGCGAAGAGCTGCATCCGGAAGAGCTGCAGGATCGGCGACTCGAGCATGCACTGCTTGTAGGGCTCGCGAGCGAGGCCGAAATAGTCGGCCGTCTCCTCGCCGACCAGGCGGTCGCGCATCAGCTCGCAGGCCTCGACGACGAAGTCCTCCCGGTCGCGCAGCTCGGCGGCGGGCATACCCGCGTAGTAGTCCTCGAGCGAGAGCACGCCGAAGGCCACATGGCGCGATTCGTCGCGCATCACGAGATGGATCAGGTCCTTCAGCAGCTTTTCGTTCGTCAACTGATGGAAGTTCGCGAAGGCCGCCATCGCGAGGCCCTCGACGAGGATCTGCATGCCGAGGTATTTGAGATCCCAGCGCGAGTCCTGGATGATCGTGTCGAGCAATCGCTTCAGATTCTCGTTGACGGCCCACTCCCACTCGATCTTTTCCTTCAGATAACGCGAGAACACCTCGACGTGGCGCGCCTCGTCCATGGTCTGGCTCGCGGCGTAGAGCTTCGCGTCCATCGTGGGCACGGCGGAGACGAGCTGCGAGGCGACGATCAGGGCGCCTTGCTCGCCGTGCATGAACTGCGAGAGCTGCCACGCGACCTGGCAATGGCGCACGCGCCGCTGTTCGCGCGCGTTCATCTTCTTGAAGGGCGCGTAGTCGCGCAGCGGATTGATCTCGGCCGGAAGCAGCGGCTCTTCGGGATCGACGGGGGTCGACCAGTCGAGGTCCGCGGCGCCGTCCCACTGGTCGCGCTTCGCCTTCGCGTAGAGCTCGCGCAGGCTCGAATTGGGCGAGCCGTAGCGCCAGACATAACAGGTGTCGTACGACGTGAGGACACGCTCGAGATCCGGGGCGGCGGGCGAGGGCGACGGGGCGGCCATGGCGGCGAAACTCCGGGTTCACGGGGCGACGGCCCCGGGCGGCACCCGACCCGACTCGCCCAGGCCGTGCGCCAGGACGTCGAACGTGGGTAAAAACCGCCGTTACCCGGCTCATCGGCTTGCCCGGGCTTCGCCTGAGCGGCGTTACTCGCCCCGGGCCTGCTTTCCGAGGGCGCCCGCCGGATGGCGCGCGGCGTAGCCCTTGCGATCGAGGCCGCGGCGCTCTTGCAGGATCGCGCTCAGGGCCGCCAGGACGAGGACCTCCGCGGCCACGCTGGCCCGCGGCGCCAGCCCCAGGGGACCTCCCTCTTCTTTTACACCGGCGTCGAGGGTCACGTCCGAAAGCTCCGCCAGCGGCGACGCGAGCCCGCCGGTCACCGCGATGAGTCGCCCGCCGTAATCGCGCACGGCCCGGGCCGCGAGCAGGCACTCCGACGTCGTCCCGCTGTTGCTGATCGCGATCACGACGTCGCCAGGCACGATCTGGCCGAGGCTTCCATGGAGCGTTTCGGTCGCGTGGAGGAACGTGGCGGGGGTTCCCGTCGAGGCGAGCACGCTCGCCGCATAACGAGCGACGTGCTCGGGCTTGCCGACGCCCGTGACGTGGACCCGGCCACCGGCCGCTTCAGAGGCCTCGATCAGCTCTGCCGCCGCGAGGAGAGAAGCGCCGTCGTGCCTCGCAGCGAGGCTCGCGAGCTCGCGTGTCGCCACTTCGAGAACCCGGCGACCCGCGGCCGCGCCGGCCTCGATCGACCGCGCCGACGACGCGCCCTCCGCAGCGCTCGCGACGAGCACATCCCAACGCCGATCCTTCGGCTTCGCCCCGTCGTAGAGCGCGAGCACCCGCGCGAGCAGGCTCGCCCGCTCGTCGGGAAAAGCGCCGACCCGTTCGACACACGCCGCCCCGCACGCGTTGCCGAGGCGCGCCGCGTCGAGGGGTCCGAGCCCGAGCGCCTCGCCCGCGAGGTATCCGCCGAGAAACGCGTCCCCCGCCCCCGTCGAATCGACGGCGCGCTGCACGCGATAGGCCGGCACACGCTGGCAGCCCTGCTCGTCGCAGACGAGGGAGCCCGCCGCGCCGTCGGTGATCACGACGCGCTTCGCGCCGTAGCTCTCGCGCAGACGGCGCGCGAGCTCGCCGAGATCCGTCGTCCCGGGAAACAGCTCCCGTGCCGCCGCGGCCGTCGGCTTCAGGAGATCGGCCTTTCGCAGCACCGCATCGAATGTCTTGCGATCCCCGAGCGTCGCCACCGCATCGCTCGGGAGCACGTCGAGATCGACGACCGTCGAGAGCCCGCTCGCGTGGGCCTGCTCGAGGGCGGCGAGGGTGGTGTCGAGCGGGAGCTGCGAGATCTCCGTCGTGAGGCGGCGCGCGCGGGCGATGAAGTCCGCGTGATCCCGCCGGATGTGTTCGGGGCGGGTCTCGGCCGTCGCCCCGGCCGCCATGTAGATCGCGCGCTCGCCTTCAGCGTCGACGAAGATCTCGGCCAGCGAAGAGGCGCTGCCGGTCAGATCGAGATTCGTCGCGATCCCATGGGCCGCCATCGCGCGCCGCAGCTGGCGGCCGGCTTCGTCCTCGGCCTGGCGCCCGAAGATCCCGACCGGGACACCGAATAACGCCGCCCAGCCGAGCTGGTTCAACATCAGGCCGCCGATGCAGGTCTTGACCGGGCCCGCGTCGGGATCGGACTCGAGCAGCCCCTTCTCGTTGGCCGCGAGCACGCGGCGCGTGCGGTGCATGCGGTCGATCACCATGCTGCCGATGCCGACGAGCTCGAGATCGCGGGCTTCGCTCATGCCGACCTCCGCGCGACGCGCGTGACCCAGGGATCGCCGATCTCGCGGGCGGCCATCGCCTTCACCGCATCGTAGGCGTCGTCGAAGCGGGCGATCTCGTCTGCCGGAATCGCGGGGGTTCCCGGCGCGACGCAGCCGCTCGTGATCACGCCGTCGTGCACGAGGGCGCGCTTCAGGCAGGCGAGGGTGGGGCGCTTGCCCGAGGCGAGCGTCGTACAGTCGCGGAACGCGTCGGCGACACGTTGCGCCTCGTCCATCCGCTCCGCGTCGCCCGCGCGGCAGACCTGCCAGGCCCAGGCCCATTCCCGCGGCATCGCGTTGGCCGGACCGGACACGACGCCGACAGGCAGTCCGCCCGAGCGGCGCCAGCGATCCCAGTGCTCGTGGATCACGCCGAGGATCCCGGGCCGATAGGGCTGGAAGATGTCGAAGATGAGCTTCGCGTTCCCGATGTAGATGCCGAACTCGCCGCGGTCCTTGAAGCTCGAGGCCGCGCGTGTGTAGTTGCCGAGCACCTTGTCCGAGGCCGAGACCTTGATCCCGCGCACGAAGTCGAGGCGGCTCATCGCCTTGACCTGCTTGGTGCGGATGTGCGGGACCTTGGGATCGACGGCGATGTCGGCGTTGTCGTAGAGGAAGATCGGGATGTGGCGCGCGCGGGCGTCGAGCAGATCGGCGACGTCGCGCAGCATGAAGCGGACGGGATCGGAAACCCCCTGGATCGAGAGCGGCGCGATCACCGCCGCGTCGGCGCCGCATTCGAGGGCGAACTCGAGGTTCGCGAGGGTCTCTTCGGCGGTCGGTGCCGTGACCCCGGCCCAGTGCTCGACGCCGTCGGCGTCCATCGCCGTCAGCTGGCGATTGGTCTTCGCGACCTCTTCGGCGCAGACGCGGATCACCGCCTGCCGCGTGTCGTTGTCGATCTTGTCCCACTCGCCGGTCGTACCGGCGGAGAAGATGATGTCGGCGCCGGCACCTTCCTGGACGACGTGTCGCACGAGCGCGCGCTGGTCCGCTTCGAGGAGCGAGCCCTCGTCATCGAGAATCGTGAGCACCGGAACCGAGAGTCCCGGCTTCGGTCTGGCCTGCTCGACGCTGCGAATCGCCCTGCCCTCCGCGCACTCGCGCGGGGCTGATCATAGCGGCATGAGCGGTGCGTTCGGGAGCCGGCGTGCCTCCCGGATTCGCCGCTCGGCCGGATGCAGCGCGCTACAGCGTCTCGAAGAAGTAGGTCATCTTGACGCCGAGGGCGGCGGCCAGCTTGTACATCGTCGACATCGAGGCGGCGCTCTTGCCGAGCTCGATCTGGGAGATCAGGCTGACGGAGAGCCCCGTTCGATTGGCGAGCTGCTTCAGCGTGAGGCCCGCCTCGTGGCGGCGGGCGCGGATCCGGGTGCCGATCTCGCCGTTCAGACGCGACTCGAGGTCGACGACGAGGCCGCGATCCCGGATCGCCTCCTTCACGACGGCGAGCACCTCGTCGGCCTCGATCGGCTTCTGCAGGTAGTGGAAGGCCTGGTGCTTCATGGTCGCGACGGCGAGCTCGATGGATGCGACGCTGCTCGTCGCGATCACGCAGAGGTCGCGGTCGAGGGCGCGAATGGCGGCCAGCGCCTCCCGGCCGCCGGTTCCGGGCGAGACGTCGAGGATGACGAGCTGGATGCGGTGCGTGCGGAGCTCTTCGGGGGCTCGCATCGGGTCCGACAGGCAGACGACGCCGTAGCCCTCCCCGGAGAGTGCCTCCTTGAGCGCCTGCTGGGCCTCCATTTCCCGATCGACGACGAGGACGTTCAGTGTCTGCTGGCTGGCCATCGCTATCCCATTCACCCCTCGACCCGCGGCCTCCGAGCGCCCATTCGGGCGGCCGACCCGGGCGGGTCGGCGGTGCGTGCGGGCCGGGCAGACCGGAGGCAATGCCCACGACCTGCACACGACTTGCCACTCCCATCGGGCATTCCGCCGAGGGGCCTGAGGGTTTTCTTGGATTCGATCGGGAATTCCGCTGAGCCTTCAGCCCATAGAAGGCTTCAGCCCAGGAGAAGCCTTCAGCCCAATAATCTCAGGGGGTCGTCGGGGAGTCCGGGGAAAGCGCGCCCGCACCCGGGGCCCTCGGATCGATCGGATCGACCGGCGAGTAGAGCCAGGTCGGATTGAAGGCCTGCGGATTCGCGTTGACCCGGATGGCGCGCTTCACGTCGAAGTGGATCGGCGGCC
>JANMTD010000391.1:0-2784 GCA_031390075.1 Deltaproteobacteria bacterium
GCCCGCGGTCCCGGCCGCGTCGAGCACGTCGCTGATGGCGAAGACCGCGAGGGTCAGGGTCGTACCCCATTCGGGGTTCTTGAAGCTCACGTCGGCGTTGCCGATCCACTCGGGCTGGCCGAACAAGCGCCGCTTGCTCTCGAGACCCGAGAAGCGCGCGCGATCCCCCGCGGCGGTCACGAAATAACGCTGCGCACGGATCAGCTCGGCTTCCGTCCTTCCGACCGTCGCCTCGATGTACGAGAAATTGCCGCCGATCGAGAGATAGTCGAAGAGCTCGATGCCCGGGAAATCGAGGCCGAGCTCGTCGAGGAAATCGATGCTCTTGCGCGCCTCGATCTCGATGCCCCAGAGCCGCGCCGTGTTGGGATTGTTGAAGAAGGTCCGGTAGAGGGCGGCACTGCCCGAGTCGCGGTCGAGCGGATTGCGCAGGATGATGCTCTCGATCGGATCGTCGATCACCTTGTAGAACGAGCTGATCGCGACGAGGTCGCCGAATTCGCCGAACAGGTATTCGGCGCGCAGGTCGTAGCTCTCGACCTCGGAGAGGCCGAGCTGCGGGTTGCCGACCGTGCGCTCGTCGGTGCCGGGCTCGACGGTCACGTAGTAGCCCGTCTCCCGGAACGAGGGCCTCGCCACGGTCTGCGAGTAGGAAGCCCGCAGCACGACACCCTGGATCGGACGATAGGCGAGTCCGACCGACGGCAGGACCTTCGTCTCGTCGATCTCGCCGTTCACGAGGGAGAGGATCTGCTCGCGGGTCAGCAGGTCGACGAAGCCCGTGTCGGGATTGATCGGCGTGTTGATCCCCAGGATCTGATCGTTGAACGTCTGCGTACTCGGGTCGACGCCGGGGACGACCTCGCCGAAGGCGGCGTTGTCCAGGCGATCGAAGAACAGGTAGGTCGGCGGGAACGTCCCCGGCCTGTCGTAGACGGGCTCGCCGGTAAAGGGCTCGTTCTTCGAATCGATGAAGATGCTCTCGTAGCGCAGACCGCCCAACACATCGAAGTCGTCCCAGAGCGTGAGCTTCAAGCTTCCGTGTCCCGACGTGATCTCGCGGGAGGAATCCGTCTGCGCCGAGCGCTGGCCGTTGCCGGGATCGAACCCGTCAAAGAGGTTGCCACCAAGCTGCGGGAGCGTCGGCGAAACCTGCAGCCACTGCGACTCTCCGCCGATCGTGACGGTCTCGACGAAGGTCGCCTCCACGTCGCGTTTCGACTTCTCCCACCAGATGCCCGCCTTGAGATTCAGCTCGGCGAAATCGGTGAGGGTCAGGTCCTGGTCGGCGTCGACGCGCGTGAAATACTGTGTCTCCTCCACGTCCGTTGCGGCCGAGATGATGCCGCCCGAGGTTCCGGAGGCCATGTAGCTGCCGGGGCCCAGGTCAGAGACGGTGACAGGAAATCGCGTCGGGATCGCGATCGGAGAGCTGCCCCCCGGACAGTCGAATCCGCCCGAGAATCCGCAGGGCTCGTAGAAGAAACGCATGCCCAGCGACGTGTCGTCCTGGCTCGAGGTCGCGTAATTGGACGCCCAGGTGACGTCGAGGCCCTCGAAGAGATCGAATTCGTGTGCGCCGTTCAGCTGGTAGACGTCGAGATCGCGCTTGCGTTCGAAGGAGTTCGAGCGACCGAAGTTCGCGAACCAGAGGGCGCCGCGGGCTGGCGTATCTGTCAGCTCCTCGCGCAACGGGCCGGGCCGCCCGATTCGACTTCCGAACGTCGCGACCGGATCGTACTCCGAGTACAGGGCGGAGTTGTTCAAGTCTCCGTTCTGCGTCGCGGCGGTCAGGTTGGAGTAGTCGAGGTCGGGGAAGTAGCCGTTCTCGCGGAGCTCGATCGTCTCCTCTTTCTTGCCCGTATGGAAGTAGGTGGCGTCGATGCGATGGGATCCCTCTTCGTCGAGGTCGATCCCCAGCGCAGCGAAGCCCGTCAGCTGCTCGTCGCGCGTGCTCTCGATCTGGTCGAAGCGTCCGGCGCTGAGCGCCAGCTCGCCCAGGGCGAGGCCACCGGTGCGCGTGATGACTTC
The DNA here is from genome assembly GCA_031390075.1 of Deltaproteobacteria bacterium. Classification (GTDB taxonomy): domain Bacteria; phylum Myxococcota_A; class UBA9160; order UBA9160; family UBA4427; genus UBA4427. Next base: position 2,032 of record JANMTD010000391.1, read on the forward strand.
CCCGGCCTGGGGGATTTCGGGAGAGGGCAGCCGCGGCTCCCGGGTCTCCTGGAAGCCCTGCCCACTGCGGTAGTCGACTTCGTGATTGATGGCGCCCCGGTAGCGGACCTCGCGACCGAACAGGGCCGTTCGTCCGCCGACGCTGCCGCCGACGTCGCTCTCGATGATGTCCTTCGGATCGGTCTCCTTGCCGACGGTGGATCCGGATTCGTATTCGAGGAAGCGCTTCTCGGCGCCCTCTTCGAAGCCGGTCCCCAGGCTGAGCTTGATCGTCAGGTCCTCGGGGTAGTCGAGCGTCACGATGTCGATCGAGCCGCCGGAGGAGTTGCTGGGCGCTTCCGGCGTAAATGTCTTGGCGACGGCGAGGCTCGACACGACGTCGGCCGGAAACAGATCGAGCTGCACCGACTGGCGATTCGGGTCGGGGCTCGGCACCGGGGCGCCATTGAAGGTCGTGCTGCTGTAGCGGTCTTCGAGGCCGCGAATGACCGCGAACTGACCCTCGACGATGCTGACGCCGGGAACCCGCTTGAGCGCATCGGCGACGTCGCTGGCCGCGAACTTCGAGAGGTCCTCGGCCGACATCAGATCGAGCTGCATGTCGGCTTCTGTCCGCATCGCGAGGCCCTGCAGGACCTCGTCCGTGATCGCCGCCTCGACGATGAAATCCTCGATCTCGCCGTCGTCCTCGACGACGACTTCCGCGGCGCCTTCTGCAGCGGCAGAGCCCTCGGCGGTCATCGCGAGGTCCTG
>JANMTD010000553.1:0-2133 GCA_031390075.1 Deltaproteobacteria bacterium
CCGCACGAAGCCCGGCGCGCCCTTCATCACGTCGACGCTCCAGCAGGCGGCGAGCACGCGGCTCGGCTACAGCGTCAAGAAGACGATGATGCTGGCGCAGCGGCTCTACGAGGCCGGCCACATCACGTACATGCGGACCGATTCGACGAACCTCTCGCGCGAGGCCGTCGAGTCCTGCCGCACCACGATCTCCCGCGACTTCGGCGTGCGTTATCTGCCCGCCGAGCCCAATCTCTATTCGAGCAAGGAGGGGGCCCAGGAAGCGCATGAGGCGATCCGGCCCTCCGACGTCGACGTCCACCCCGGTCGGCTCCAGGGGGTCGAACGCGACCAGGAACGCCTCTACGACCTCATCTGGCGCCAGTTCGTCGCCTGCCAGATGACGCCGGCGGAGTACCTCTCGACCAATCTCGCCGTGAAGGCCGGCGACTTCGAGCTCCGCACGCGCGGCCGGATCCTGGTCTTCGACGGCCACACGCGGGCCCAGCCGACCTCGATCCGCGGCAATGAGGGCGATACGCCGCTGCCCGACGTGCAGGTGGGCGAACGCCTCGACCTCGTGAAGCTCGAGCCGCTCCAGCATTTCACGAAGCCGCCGCCGCGCTATGGCGAGGCGAGCCTCGTGAAGGAGCTCGAGAAGCGCGGCATCGGGCGGCCCTCGACCTACGCGTCGATCATCTCGACGATCCAGGAGCGGGGCTACGTCCGGCTCGACAACCGCCGCTTCTACGCCGAGAAGATGGGCGAGATCGTCACCGAGCGGCTGGTCGAGAACTTCGGCGAGCTGATGGACTACGGCTTCACCGCGGGTCTCGAGGAAGCGCTCGACGAGGTCGCCGTCGGATCGAAGCAGTGGAAGAAGGTGTTGGGCGACTTCTACACCGACTTCCGAAAGCAGCTCACGGCCGCCGAGCACCAGACGAAGGGCATGCGGTCGAACCTGCCGACCGAGACCGACATCGCGTGTCCCCGCTGCGGCCGCCCGATGCAGATCCGCACGGCGAGCACCGGGGTCTTCCTCGGCTGCTCGGGTTATGCGCTGCCGCCGAAGGAGCGCTGCAAGAGCACGATCAATCTCATCCCCGGCGACGAGGCGATATCCGTCGTCGAGAATGACGACGAGGACGACGAGGCGGGCGACGAGGTCGAGGCGCGACTGCTGCTGAAGAAGCGACATTGCCCGATCTGCCAGACCGCGATGAACAGCTATCTCGTCGACGAGACGCGCAAGCTCCACGTCTGCGGCAACAACCCGGACTGCGCGGGCTTCGAGGTCGAGAGCGGGTCCTTCCAGATCAAGGGCTACGACGGGCCGGTGCTCGAATGCGACAAGTGCGGCGAGGACATGCAGCTCAAGTCCGGCCGCTTCGGGAAATACTTCGGCTGCACGTCGGACGTCTGCAAGAACACGCGCAAGCTGCTGCGGAGCGGCGAGGCGGCGCCGCCCAAGGTCGACCCGATCCCGATGCCGCACCTGCGCTGCGAGCGGTGCGACGACTTCTATCTGCTCCGCGATGGAGCGGCGGGGATCTTTCTCGCGGCGAGCCAGTTCCCGAAGCACCGCGAGACGCGCGCGCCGACGGTGGCCGAGCTGATCGAAGTGAAGGACAAGCTCGATCCGAAATACCGCTACCTCGCGGATGCGCCGAAGGCGGATCCGCAGGGCCGACCCGCAGTCGTTCGCTTCGCGCGCAAGACGCGGGAGCAGTACGTCACCTCCGAGGAGGACGGGAAGGCGACCGCCTGGCGAGCGCATTTCCGCGACGGGCACTGGGTCGAGGAGCATCCCGGTGCAGGCGAGCGGTCCGGGCCGGGCCGTGTGGCAGCGCGCGTCGGCGCGGCACCGCGCAAGCGGGCCGCAGCGCGCAAGCCGTCGGCGCGCAAGGCGAAGGCCCGCAAGCCGACCGCCGGCCAGCGAGCGAAGTCCTAGCCCACTAGCATCCCTCCGGGTGCGGGATTCGGGGCCGGTCCGGGGAGGGGTCGGCCCGGGTGTATTCGCGCGGGATGTTCTGGCGAGCCGTTGCGGGATCCATTACTCTGCGCCAATCCCGCGAAGCAGGCCCTGCCCGATTTGCCCACCGAGATCTCTCGCCCTCAGTTCGAATCCAACCGAGTCCAACCGAGTCGCAGTCG
>JANMTD010000567.1:0-13382 GCA_031390075.1 Deltaproteobacteria bacterium
GTCGAGGGCGCCTGGGACATCCATTATGTCGACCGACTGCTCGCCCAGCTCGAGGCGAGAGCCGGGCTCACGAAGCCCCTGATGGTCCACGCGATCCTCGAGACGCCCCTCGGCGTCGCGAACGTCGAGGAGATCTGCGCCGCGAGTCCGCGCATGCAGGGTCTCTCGCTCGGCCCCGCCGACCTCGCAGCGGCGCGGCGGATGAAGACGACGCGCGTCGGCGGCGGTCATCCCGGCTATCTCGTGCGCCAGGATCCGAACCCCGCCAACGAGAACGCGACCCGCGCGACCGCGCAGCAGGACCTCTGGCATTACACCATGGCGCGCATGGTCGATGCCTGCACGGCGAACGGCATCCTCCCCTACTACGGCCCCTTCGGCGACATCAAGGACACGATCGCCTGCGAGGACCAGTTCCGGAACGCGTTCCTGATGGGCTGCGTCGGCGCCTGGAGCCTGCACCCGGTCCAGATCGACATCGCGAAGAAGGTCTTCTCGCCCCCCGTCGACGAGGTGCTCTGGGCGCGCAAGGTGATCGCGGAGATGGGCGACGGCACCGGCGCCGTCATGATCGACGGCAAGATGCAGGACGACGCGACGGTGAAGCAGTGTCGCGTGATGGTCGCGCTGGCGCGCATGCTCGCCGAGAACGACCCGGAGCTCCGCGCGGCCTACGGGTTCTAGGAGTTCCGTGGACGCCTCCGGTGCCACACCGGGATCGAGCGCGGACGAGGGCGCCGCCGCCTCGCCGCAGCCGCCGTCGCCGCCGCCGATCCCCGCGACGCGACTCGCCCTGCTCGGCCTGGTCGCCGTGTCGATCATGGCGCCGGTGACCCTGCCGGTCCCGATCCTGCGCTCGCTCGTCTCCGATCGATTCGAGGTCTCGGAGCTGCTGACCTCGCTCTTCATGTCGGTGAACATGGTGGGGGCGGCCCTCTCGGCGCCGCTGGCCGGCGCGCTGGCGGATCGCTTCGGCCGCAGGCGTCTTCTGATCGTCGCCGCCCTCGTGGTCGATGCGTTCTGCTTCCTCGCGATGACGGCGCCGCTGTCCTTCGGGCTCTTCCTCGCCATCCGCTTCTTCGAGGGCTGCGCCCATATCTTCGCGCTCTCGCTGCTGCTCTCGATCGCGGCGAGCCTCGTGCCGAGCGAGCGCCGGGGACTCGTCATGGGCATCACCGGCGACGGCATGATGCTCGGCGTCGCGCTGGGCGCCCCGATCGGCGGCCTGCTGGGGCGCGCGGACGTGCTACGGCCCCTCTTCGCGGGGTCGGCCCTGCTCCTGATCGCCGCGCTCCTCGCCGGCGCGATATTGCGGGAGCCCGCCGAGGTCGAGGAGCGCCCGGGACTCGCCGCGATCGGACGGGCGATCCGGGCCAATCGCGCCCTCGTGCTGCCCCTCGTCTTCTCCTTCGCCGACCGTTTCACCGTCGGCTTCTACACGACGACCTTCTCGCTCTTCGCCTCGGGTCTGCACGGCGCCACACCCCCGCGCGTCGGCCTGTGGATCTCGGCCTTCATGCTGCCCTTCGCGCTGCTCTCGTTTCCCTTCGGCATGCTGGCCGACCGTTATTCGAAGACCGCCCTGATGTGCGGGGGAAGCCTCGTCTATGGCGTCTTTACGGCGAGCCTCGGCTTCTGGCCCACCGACTTCATCACGCTCGGGATGGCGGCGACGGGGGTCTCCGCCGCGGTGATGTTCGTGCCGTCGATGCTGATGACGGCGGACCTCGCCCCGGCCGCGATCCGCTCGACGGCGCTGGGCGCCTTCAATACCGCGGGCAGCCTGGGCTTCATCCTCGGGCCCCTCTGCGGCGGCCTGATCAGCGAGGCGGTGCGGGCCGAGTACGGACCGGCGGCGGGCTATCAGGCGGCCTTCGGCGTGGCCGGGGCATCGGTGATCCTGTGCGCCGTCGTCGCACTGCCCTTCCTGCTGCGGCTTCGCCGGACGGGGCGGACGACCTAGGACGGATCCCGGCGCAACGGGCCCGTCTGGTCGTGTATCGTGCCGCCCGCTCGCCGTGACGCCCGACTCGCAGGATGAGGACCGATTCCGATGGCCATGCCCGTGACCCGCCTCATCCATCCCGTGATCCTGTCGGGGGGATCGGGCACGCGGCTCTGGCCAGTGTCCCGGCGCGCCTACCCGAAGCAGCTCCTCCCCCTCGCCGGCCCGCGGACCCTGCTCCAGGACACGGCGCTGCGCGTGAACGACCCGGCGCTCTTCGCCCCGCCGCTCGTGCTCTGCAACGACGCCCATCGCTTCATCATCGCCGAGCAGCTCCGCGAGGTCGGGATCGCGCCCGCCGCCATCACCCTCGAGCCGACCGCCCGCAACACCGGCCCGGCGATCGCAGCGGCGGCGATCATGATCGCGGCACGGGACCCGGAAGCGATCCTGCTCGTGCTGCCTTCGGACCACGTGATCCGCAACGCGCCGGCCTTTCGGGAGACGATCGAGAAGGCGGCCACCGCCGCGCGCGAAGGCAAGCTCACGACCTTCGGCATCGTCCCCGAACGGCCGGAGACCGGCTTCGGCTACATCCGCCGCGGCGCGGCCCACGCGCGGATCGCCGGCGTCCACGCCATCGCCGAGTTCGTCGAGAAGCCCGAGATCGAGCGCGCGAAGCGATTCCTCGCCTCCGGCGAGTACGCCTGGAACAGCGGCATGTTCGTGTTTCCCGTGGCGAAGCTGCTCGCCGAGCTCGAGCGGCTCGCCCCCGAGCTCGTCGCGAGCTGCCGCGCCGCGGTCGCCGAAGCCGAGAGCGACCTGACCTTCACGCGCCTCGCCGAAAAGCCCTTCGCGGCGTGCCCGTCGATCTCGATCGACCACGTCCTGATGGAGCACACCGACAGCGCCGCCGTCGTCACCGCCGAGATCGGCTGGAGCGACGTCGGCTCGTGGACGGCGCTCTGGGAGATCGGCGCGCGGGACGAGCACGGCAACGTGACCTCCGGCGACGTCGTGCTCCACGACGTCGAGAACAGCTACATCCGGGCCGAGAAGCGCATGATCTCCGCCATCGGGGTCCGCGACCTGGTGATCATCGAGACCGACGACGCGATCCTGGTCGCTCCGCGCGAACGGGCCCAGGACGTGAAGGCGATCGTGGCCCGGCTCGAGCGGGAAGGCCGCGCCGAGGCGGAGCACCACGCCACGGTCTACCGGCCCTGGGGCCACTACGAGGGCGTGGCCGAGGGCGAGCGCTTCCAGGTCAAACGGATCTCGGTCAAACCGGGGGGCAAGCTGTCGCTCCAGATGCACCACCACCGGGCGGAGCACTGGGTCGTCGTCGAGGGCACCGCCCGGATCACGAATGGCGACCAGGAGACCCTCCTGACCGAGAACCAGTCGACCTATATCCCGATCGGGGCGACGCACCGCCTCGAGAATCCCGGCAAGACCGACCTCACCCTGATCGAGGTCCAGTCCGGCGCCTACTTGGGAGAGGACGACATCGTCCGACTCGAGGACATCTACGGACGCAAGGGCACCAGCCGCTGATCCGCTCGACCATGGCTTTTTGGACCCACCTTCTTGATCTGACCGTTGAACCGGGCTGAGCTGCGCCCCTCGTCGTGCCCCTCAGGGTCGGATGTAGTCCATTTCGAGTCTGCGCATCGGTCCGCATGAGTCTCGTGCGACGACAAAGTGGCTTTCCCAAGAAGTGTCAAAAATAGTTGTTCGACCTCAAATCCGTCGTGATAGGATCGTTTTGCCGGTGAATTGCGGTCGAGGGAGGCTGCGGTTCGGTACGGCAAGAATCTTGGGAAGGATTCGACTCATGCTTTCTATTGGCTCTAATCGACTCGCTGCGCTCTCCGTCTCAGTCGGAATCGGCGTCGGATCTGCGCTCCTCCTCAGCTCCGCCAGCCAGGCCGCCTTCTACGGCAATTTCAGCGGCTCGACGGTCAGCTTCTTGAACGTCCAGGACCAGAACGGTCTCTTCGGCGCACCGACCGTCAGCGGCGACTCGCTCGACTTCAGCCCCAACACCTTCGAAGCGATCTGCCCTGGCTCTCCCGGCTGCCCGCCGAGCCCGGCGATCGTGGACGACACGCTCACGATCACGATCCAGGCGAACAACGGCTCGTACATCGACGACGTGCTGCTGACGGAAGCCGGAGATACGACGCTCGCGAGCTTCCTGAACGCACTCGCCGCCACGTCCGTCTCCGCGTCGGTCTTCGTCGATATCTTCGAAATCAATGGCGTCGCGGTCAACAACATCAACGGCAACGCCTCGATGATCTTCACGCAGAACGGCCAATACGAGTCGACCGACGAGGGCGTGGGTACGCACATCTGGTCCGGCTCGCTGCTGATCGATCTCGACCAGATCATCGCCAATGCGGGCGGCTCCGGCCGCGCGACCCGCGTCCAGCTCAACCTGGACAACACGTTGGTCGCCTACGCCGCGAGCGGTGCCTCGGCGCGCATCGAGAAGAAGGACATCGACGGCTTGGCGATCACGGTCGTCCCGGAGCCGACGACCGCCGTCCTGATGGGCCTGGGCCTGCTCGGTCTCGCCTCGATCCGGCGCGGCGAGCGTTAGTCCGTTCTCGAAGCACCGATCGCGACGTCCACTCACGATTACCTCACGGACCACCTCACGACCCGAACCACCACCGAATAAAACCGGCGACGGAGGCTCGAACAGCGAATCCTGAATGAAAAAACACTGCAGTGGACCTTCTTGGGAAGGGCGGTCCATTCAGTCATCCGCTCGGCGTCCGCCTCGGCTGGCTTCGGGTCATGGGAGAAGGGGATGCATCGGCAAATGTTCGCTACGGGGGCGCCCGCGTTCGCGCTCACCGTCGGCATCGTGGGATTGGGTCTTGCGGGTACGTCTTCAGTCGCGAACGCAGCCTCCTACGGCAACTTCTCCAGCCCGGGCGGGACGGTTTCGTTCCTCAACGTGTCTGACCTCAATGGGCTCTTCGGAGCGCCGACGGTCAGCGCGAACAGCCTCGACTTCAGCCCCAATGCCTTCGAAGCGGACTGCGCGGTGAGCTTCACCTGTCCGCCGACGCCCCACTCCGTCTCGGACACCCTGATCCTCGACATCGACGCCAATGCGGGTCAGTACGTCGACACGATCGAGCTGAGCGAAGCCGGTGATACGACGCTGGCCTCGTTCCTGAACGCGTTCGCGGCGACGACCGTCGTCGGCGACGTCTTCGTCGACGTGCTCGAGCTCAACGGCGCGACGGTGAACGGGATCAACGGCAACGCCCAGATGGTCTTCACCCAAGGTGGGCAGTACGAGACGAACGACGAGGGCGTGGGCACGCACATCTGGTCGGGGTTCCTGTCGATCAACCTTGGCTCCGTGATCGCCGCTGGCGGCGGCTCCGGCCAGGCGACCCTCGTCCGCATCAGCCTCTCGAACACCTTGACTGCATTCTCCGCTCTCGGCGCCTCGGCACGGATCGAGAAGAAGGACATCGACGGTCTCGCCATCACGGTCGTCCCCGAGCCGGGTACCGCGCTCCTGATGAGCCTCGGCCTCGTCGGGCTCGCCGCATCGAATCGCAATCGCGCATCTCGCTGAGCCTGAGCTGACCACGACCTGACCGAGAAGCACTGACTGAAATGAACGAGGAATGAAGAAGATGTTGCGACTCACCCTCCATGCCACCCTGGCTCTCTCGGCGCTGCTCGGATTCGCCGGGACGGCGATGGCCGCGTCCTACGGCGACTTCATGGACCCGACGGGAAGCGTCTCGTACCTGAACGTCCAGGACGTGAACGGTCTGTTCGGAGCGCCCTCCGTCAGCCTGAACAGCCTCGACTTCACGCCGACGAACTACCAGGCGAGTTGTAGCCAGTGTCCGGGCGGTGCGTCCACGACGGACATCCTGACCCTCGACATCCAGGCGATCAATGGACAGCAGATCAGCGAAGTCGGGCTCAGCGAGGGCCTGGACTACTCGCTCTTCTCCTTCGACCCGACGGGGTTCGCCTCCGCCGTGGTATCGGCCAGCATCTTCATCGATGTGCTCGAGATCAACGGCGTCAGCGTGAACGGCATCAACGCGAGCACGTCGATCAACTTCACACCGGCGAACGTGAGCGTCTTTGGAGTCGGGATCCAGACCGGTTTGATGACGGGCGCTCGAAACATCGACATCCAGCAGGTCATCCTGGCGGCCGGTGGATTCGGCGAGGCGACGCGGGTCCGCGTCAGCCTGGACAACACGCTTCAGGTCTTCCATGTGGGAAGCGGTGGCTCGGCCCAGATCCGCAAGCGGGACACGGATTTCGTGTCGCTGACGATCAACGGGGGCCTCCCGATTCCCGAGCCGACGACTGCGGTCCTGATGCTGGGAGGATTGGCGGGACTCGCCGCCCAGCGCGGACGACGGGACTGACGGTCGGTACGGCCGGGCGCTCGCGCCGGGCCGACGACGACCGCTTTCCGAGTTCTGAAAAGACGCAGGTTGGGGCAGGCGCAAGCAAGGTCCCACCCTGCGTTTTCGCTTTACGGAGTCGGTGGCAGAGAAGGGCTCGAGAAAATGGCTTCGACGAGGCAAAGGGGCATGCAGGCATCTCGCGCGACGCGGCATCCGCTCGCGACGCGGATCGTGCTCGCCTGCCTCGCCCTCTGTGTCGCAAGCTCGGAGTCCCGCGCCGTGCTCGCGAGCGACGGCGGTCCGTTCGCGACGCGACTGACCTCGACCACGGGCTTGACCGCCGCCGAGCTGAATCTCTACGCCCTGCTCGGACAGTTCCGCGGATTCCTCGGAACCCCTGTCGACGCCACCCATTTCATCACCGCCAAGCACATCGGGATCGCCGCCAGCGACACGATCACGTTCACGCAGGGCCCGAACGTCGGTACCTACTCGATCGCGAGCTGGGTCGACGATGCGGGCTCGGATCTGCGCATCGTCCGAATCACGGGGACCTTCCAAGCCTGGGTCCCCCTCAATGGCTCCGGCTACGAGGCGAATCGCACGGCCACGATCTTCGGCCGCGGCGGAGCGGGCCAGGCCCAGGTCTTCGTCGGGCCCGAGCTGAAGGGCTGGACAGCGGCCGGGATGGACGGCCAGATCAGCTGGGGACGCAACGTCGTGACGGGAACGCTCGGGAGCAACCAGATCTACGCGCGCTTCGAGATCAACGGCCTGCCGCAGGAGGCGGGACTCACGACGGGCGACTCCGGCGGCCCCTGGTTCGCGCCGGACGGCCAGGGCCTGCTGCGATTGGTGGGAATCTCGTTCGGCGTGACGGGCCCCTACGCATACGACGTCGCAGGTGCACCCGCCGGGAGCGTCTTCGAAGCGGCGCTGGTAGACCTCGGCGGTCTCTGGGTGGGGTACCCGGGCAACCAGGTCTTCATCCCCGAGAATCCCGTCAACGTACCGAGCGTGCTCGTCGCTTCGCGCATCTCGGACCGGATCGCTTGGATCTCGACGGTGGTCGATCTCTCGACCGTCGACACGGACCGCGACGGCGTCGCGAACCAGTTCGACAATTGCCCGTTCCTCGCGAACGCAAACCAGGCCGACAACGGGGGCCTCGGGTTCAGTACGGCGCCAGACGGCATCGGGAATGCCTGCCAATGCGGCGACGTGACGGGCGAGGGCCAGGCCAACGACACCGACGCCGCCTTCATCAAACGCCAGGCCCTGGGACTGGCCGCGCCGCTCTTTCTCGTCCCCAACAACTGCGACGTCACGGGCGATGGATTCTGCAACGGCAGCGATGCGACGCTGGTTCGCCACGCGGCAGCAGGCACCATCAGCCCCCTCTTCGGGCAGAATTGTCCGAACGCGAGGCCGTGAAGATGCGCGCACGGTCGAAAGGGTTGGCGAACATGACTCCACTCCGCGGGCTGCTCTTCGTGCTCGTCGCGGGTGTCGGCCTCGGCGCAGGCGCGCGCGCGACCCAGGCGGGCACGCTCGAGATCCACGAGTCGTCGGTCTCAATCGGCCAGGTCCGCACGATCGCGGGTCAGGTGACGAATACCCTGATCGATCTCGACTACGCCCCGTCGACCGCCGAGGGCGGAAAGCTCTTCGGCATGAGCGAGCTCGAGATCCAGACGACGGGGAACCTCGTCCTCACGCCCGTCGGCTTCACCTGCCAGGCGATGAGCTGCCTCTACTCGCCGCAGCCCTTCGTGAGCGGCAAGCGGATTCGCGTCACGGCGGGTAACGACCTCGCCGGCGAGACCGCCTCAGCGGCGAACCTCCTGACGATCGGCGTCACGGGGAGCATCGGACACATCGTGATCACCGGCGGCGAGTACATCGACGGCACAGGAACGGCGGGCAGCGTGGGATCGGTCCGGGTCCCGGACGTCACGATCCTCGTGACCGTCCCCGAGCCCGAACTCGCGGCGGGGCTCGCGGGCGCCTGCGCGCTGCTCGCTTTCGCCGCCTCGTTCACCGGACGTCGCGAGCGGCCGGGCGCAGTCCGCTAGCCCTCGAGCTCGTCAGGACAGCTTCAACATCAGCTCGATCGGGACGCGCGCCTGCCTCGCGAGCTCCTCGGGCACGCTGACGCGCGGCCCATCGTTCGCGAGACAGAGATAGAGCTTCTCGAGCGTGTTGAGCCGCATGTACGGACAGCGATTGCAGGCACAGCTCTCGTCGAGCCCCGGCGCCTGGAAGATCCGCTTGTTCGGCACGCGTTTCTGGATCGCGTGGAAGACTCCGTCCTCGGTCGCGATGATCGCGGTCCGGTCCGGGAACTTCACGGCCCGCTCGATGATCCCGGTCGTGCTCGCGATGAAATCCGCCTGGTCGAGCACGGCCTGCTCACACTCGGGATGCGCGAGCACCTCGGCGTCGGGATGCTCGAGCTTGAGCTTCGCGAGCCTCTTCGCACTGAACTGCTCGTGCACGATGCAGGCGCCCGGCCACACGATCAGGTCGTTTCGTCCGGTCTCCCGCGCGACCCAGCGCGCGAGATGCCGATCCGGCGCGAAGATCAGCTTCTCGCCCTTGAAGTACTCGACCATCTTCACCGCGTTCGACGACGTGCAGATCAGGTCGCTCATCGCCTTCACCGCCGCCGACGCGTTGATGTAGGTCAGCACCTTCGCCCCGGGATGATCCGCGATGAAGGCCTTGAACGCGTCCGCGGGACAGCCGTCGGCGAGCGAGCACCCCGCGTTCATGTCCGGCACGATGACCGGGAGGCCCGGGTTCAGGATCGCGGCGGTCTCGGCCATGAAATGCACGCCGCAGAAGACGATCCGCTGGCAGTCGATCTTCTGGGCCGCGCGGGCGAGCTGGAGAGAATCGCCGACTACGTCGGCCAGGTCCTGGATCTCCGACTCCTGGTAATAGTGGGCGAGCAGGACCGCGCCCTTCTCGCGCTTGAGCTCGCGGATCGCCTCCTCGAGATCTCGAGGCAGGCTGGGCTTCCCGGGCAGAACGAGGGCCTTTTCCGGATTCATCAGGTCTCCAGGGGCGCGTCGGGCGGGCGCGGGTGGAAGCTTACCAGCCCGCCCTCAGCGCGGGGGGTCGCCGGTCGCTCGCGGCGGGTGCTCGATCAGCAGAGTCGGGACACCGTGGACGGACCGGCGGAGCCCGGCGACCCGGGTGCCGGCCTTGTGGCCGGGGCGGATCTCCGAGACGTCGAGGCCTGCGGCGCGCAGGCGGGCGTGGATCGCCTCGAGTCGGCCCACCTTCCAGGCGAGCCCGTGAAAAGCATCGCGGCCGGCGACGGCCGGCGACTGGCCGAGCGCGGACGCGACCTCGAGGGTGACGCCGCCGAGGCGAAAGAAGATCAGGCGCAGGCCGCGCTCGGCGAAGCTCCGGTCGAGGGCGAGGCGGATGCCCAGGTCCTCGGCCAGGTAGCGCCGCGTCCGTTCGGGGTCGGGGCTCGCCACGACGACGTGGTCGAGGCCAGTGACCTGCGCCTCCGGGTCGATGTCCGAGAGACCGACCTCGCGAGCCGTCGAGGTCCCGACACGAGGCTCGTCCGGATCGGACGACGCGGACGAGACCGCCGGCGAATCCAGCTCGCTCACCAGCTCGATCGGCACCGTGGGGCCCTCGAGCCGACCGGGCCGGAGGCGCGTGCCCGGTGTGGGCGTGCAGCAGAATCGAATGCCCGCGATGCCTGCTTCCGCGCGCAGGGGAAATGTCGGCTCGGCGGGGAAAGCGCGCGCTGCGGCGAGATCCCGCAGCTCGAGCTGCGCATTCGAGAGGACGAAGCGCGCGCGTCGCGGGCCGTGACGTGAATCCGGGCCCGCGAGGATCGGCGCGTGCCCCAGCAGGAGTGCATGGTCGCGGACGGCCGCATCGAAATCCGCGACATCGACGACGACGCTGTGGAAACGGGTCAACATGACCCAAACATCGCACGTCTTTTTCGCTATTCCCTGTCCCCACCCCCCTGACGAGCCCGATGGAGAGATCCGCTTCGGATGCCGACCAATACCAAGCGTGCGTGGCTCGGGCGACCCCTCGCCGCCGTCGTGGCGGGCGGCCTCGCCGGCATCGCGCTGCTCGTCTTCAGCTTCCGCGACGGCGGTCTTCGCGCGGCCCCTCGGATCGAGATCGGCATCAACGGCGTGCCGATGGGCCTGGCCCGGGACCTGCTGCTTCCCCCGCACGGCTGGACGCTCCAGCTCTCGATCGCGCCGGACCCCGGCATCGGAGGAGAGTCGCCCGAGCTCGTCCTCGAGCTGCGCGAGGAGCGAACGGGCATGACGATCGAGGTCCAGGACGAGCTCCGCCCGGGGCCGGGGTTCGCGACGCTGACGATCCCCGCAAAGCTCGGCATGCGCGAAGGCCTCGTCGCCGTGCGGGCGCGCGCGCGATTCGGCGACGGATCCATCGCCGAGGATTGGCGCAGGCTTCGCATCCGCCCCTTCCAGGGGGGTCCGCCGATCGGCTCGCGCCAGGTCGTCCACTTCGATTTCGCCGTCGACCGGGACGGCGACGGTCGGGCGGATTTCGAGCAGGATCTCGAGCGGCTGGGCCTCGTGAGCCCCGCCCACCCCGAGCTCGCGAAGGCCCTCGCGGGTCAGGTCGCGGAACGTGCCCTCGCCCGCGTCGTGCGTGCCTACGACGCATCCGACGATCCGAATCGCACGGGCGACCCGCGCGATCCCGTGTCGATTCGCTTCCAGCTCACGCCCGCCCTGCTCGAGTCGGAGCGGCCCTTCACCACGCGAATCTGTGTCGGTGGTCGTGATCCGGCCGAGCCCGGCTCGGTAGGCCATGTCCGCTTCGATCCGCGCAACGCCCGCCGAGCCGGCGACGAATGCACGCAGGACGAGCCCGCGGGTCTCTTTACGGCCGAGCTCGCGGTCTATCGGGAGTCCGTGCTCTACCGCGAGATCATGGCCCCCTTCGACACCGCGGCCGGCGGCGCGCCCTTCGACGGCGATCCCGCCCGCCGCGAGCTGGTGGACCGCGCGATCGCGGTCCTCGGGGACGTGTTGGGCACCCTGATGGCCCACGAGACCGGTCACGCACTCGGGCTCGTCGCCCCGGGCAGGCCGGGAGTCGGCCTCTTCGGCGGCGAGAGCGGAGAGGCCTACGCCCACGCGGTCGGCCCCGACGGCGCGACTGCGTCCGAGGCTTCGCTCATGGATCCCGGCCGCCGCTTCCGCTTCGAGGAGCTCGCCGGCGCGAGCCCGCTCGGCGAGCTGCGCTTCCGACCGCTCGACTACGCCTACCTGCGCGACCGCGTGGTGCTCCAGGACCCGCGCCACTGAGCCCTCAGCCCATGAAGGGCCCTCAGCTCAAAAAAGAGAGCCGCGCTAGAGATCCCAGAAGAAGTCCTTGTTCGTGAGCTCCGCGTCGCCATCGGCCTCCCGCCGCTCCTCGCGCTCTTCGGGCGCGATCAGGTCGTCGCCGCTCGCGAGGCGGCGGACCAGCTCCTCGAGATCGCGGGTTTCGTTCTCCCAGTATTCGTCGGTTCCAAAATGGGGGAACGCGTCGGGGAAGGCCGGGTCCTCCCAGCGCTTGGCGATCCAGCCGGCGTAGAACACGAAGCGGAAGCCGCGCAGCGGCTCGATCAGGTCGAAGCCCCGCGGATCGAAGGGGCGGAACGTGCGATAGGCATCGACCAGCAGCCGCCGCTGGCGGTCGGCCTCCGCGTCGCGCCCGGGGAGCAGCATCCAGATGTCCTGGACCGGCGGTCCGACCACCATGTCGTCGAAATCGAGGAAGAACCAGCCCGCGTCGCCCAGCAGGAGGTTGCCGGGATGGCAATCGCCGTGGATCGGTTGCAGCTCCATGCCGCGGCTGCGGTCGCGGTAGGTCTCGACGAGGGACTCGACCGAGCGCACATAACGCGAGCGACAGGAGGGGGGCAACCAGTTGCCCCGCTCGAGGAGCGAGAGCGCTTCGAGGGGAACGCTCTCCGCGTCGAAGACCCGCCGGTGCGGGGCACCGAGATCCGCCGCGATCGTATGGATCCGCGCGAGCAGTCGACCCAGCACGGCGATCTGGTCGTCCCGGAGCTCGTCGGGAGAGCGGCCGCCGGTGCGGCGCCAAAGGGCGTAGTGGATGTCTTCGATCTCGTGGAGCGTGTCGCCGTCGGGAAAAGAAATCGGCGCGCAGACCGGAATCTCCGCCGCAACGAGGGCGGCGAGGAGCCGGTGCTCGTCGAGAATGGTCTCGCGCGACCAGCGGCCGGGCCGATAGAACTTGGCGACGAGGTGCTCCCCGCTCTCGAGCCGGACGTCGTAGACGCGATTCTCGAGGGCGTTGAGCGCGAAGCAATGGCCCGACGGAACGAAGCCCCCGGCATCGACCGCGGCGAGCACGCGCTCGGGGGACAAGCGGAAGAAGAACTCGTTGCGGGGGCTCGTCATCGGCGGAGCATAACGCGGGGAACTCTCGAATCCCGGCCCGGAGATTGCTCCACCTCGATCGTTTCGTTAATTTTTTCGCGTACTTAGAAACCAGCAGCCCCGATTCCCACCCCTCCCTACCCGGACGGAGCGCCCGTGTCCCCTCGGCTTTCCCCTCCGCCCCCCCCGACCTCGCAGACCCCGACCTCCGGCGCAGCGGCCGGGCGGGCGGCCGAGCGCGAGCAGCCCTGGCTCTTCCGGACCTATTCCGGGCATTCCTCGGCCCGCGCGAGCAACGCCCTGTACCGCAGCAACCTCGCGAAGGGGCAGACGGGCCTGTCCGTCGCCTTCGATCTGCCGACCCAGACCGGCTACGACTCGGACCATCTGCTCGCCCGCGGCGAGGTCGGCAAGGTCGGCGTGCCGATCTGCCACATCGAAGACATGCGGCTCCTATTCGAGGACATCCCCCTCGAGCAGATGAACACGTCGATGACGATCAACGCGACGGCGGCCTGGCTGCTCGCCCTCTACATCGCGGCCGCCGAACACCAGGGCGGCAGCGCCCGAAAGCTCCGCGGCACGACCCAGAACGACATCATCAAGGAGTACCTC